>JBCCCX010000268.1:0-4376 GCA_039033275.1 Pseudomonadota bacterium
CAACGATGTAGTAACAACAGCCTACCTCAACCTCGCCGCTTGCCGTCTTTTCGCGGCATCGCGCGAGTCCCTGATTGGTCGAAGCCTTATGGAGATATCCGCGCCGGAAAGTCGTGCATCCATCCAGGAGCAGTTGGATCGGATCACGCCGGACAACCCGTCTTCCACATCGATCCAACGCGCGTTGGAAAGCGAAAAAGAAGTCTACTATCTCTGGACCAATATTGGTTTGTTCGAGAACGGCGAACTGGTCGAATACCAGTCAGTCGGGCGCAATGTGACGGATCGCATGGCGCTCGAGCAACAACTTAAGCGGCAGACCCATGCCCTGGAGACCACGCAGAGCGAGCTTCGCGACGTGCTCGACGCCGTTCCGGCCTGGATTTGGTACAAGGACGACAAGAACAATATTCTTCGCGTCAACAAAGCCGCAGCCGATACGCTCGGGCTGAGCGTCGAGGAGATCGAGGGCCGCAACACGCGCGAACTCTTCGGCGAGGCGGCCGATATCTACCATCAGGACGACATGAAGGTCTTCAACTCAGGCGAGCCCATCCGCGGCATGATCGAGGCCTACATGCCGGACGCGGGCGAGCAGCGGTGGATCCAGACGGACAAGATTCCTTTCAGCGACGGCCCGGACGGCAGACGCATCCTCGTCGTCTCGACCGATGTCAGCGAGATCATGGAAACGGAAGCCATATTGAAGTCCATCAACAAGAACCTGGACGACTTCGCCTCCATGACATCCCACGATCTGCAGGCCCCGCTGCGGAAGATCGCCATATCGGCGGAGTTGATGCAAATGGAGTATCGCGACAACCTGCCAGAGGGCGCAAACACCTATTTCGACGATATCGCAAAGGGCGTCGAAAGAATGCGGAGGCTGATCAAAAGCTTCTTGAAGTTCATGCGCGCGTCCCCTGACAGTGTCGAGCTTGAGCCAGTGAACCTAACGTCCTTGCTGGAAGATATCGCAAAAGAGGAGAAAACGTCGCTGGAGACGGTCGACGGAGTGCTGAATTTACCAAGCGAGGAGGTCCTCATCCGCGGCGATGCAGCGCTGATCCACCAAGTCTTCGCCAACCTGATCAACAATGCGATCAAGTACCGCTCAACCGAGCGGGACTTGCGGATCGACGTCGATGCACGCCGGGACAAGCATTACTGGGTCATCATCGTACGCGACAATGGTTCGGGCATTGACCCTGGTTTCGCCGACCAGGTGTTCGACCTGTTCGGTCGCGCCAAACCCCATGCCGGCATCGAGGGATCCGGGGTCGGATTGGCCCTATGCCGCCGCATCATTACCCTACATGGCGGTACGATAGACTTGATACCCGTCGAGGGCGACGGTAGTGCTTTCGAAGTCAGATTATACCGCGCGAGAAATTCGTCCAATGAATAAGGTGCTCATCGTCGACGACAACGCGTTCGACCGCAAGATGATCCAACGCGCCATTGCGGCCAAAGGCGTCCCCGTGGAGTTCATGGAACTCGAAGGCGGTCACGACGCCGCCAGAACCATTGCCGAGATCACGCCCAAAGTCGCGATCGTGGATATCCGCATGCCCGGCATGGACGGGTTCGAAGTCCTGGAGTCGATCCGCATGACACCAGGAATTTCGAACACACCCGTATTGATCGTGTCCGGGTCGGAGCAGGCGGAGGACCGGGTCATGGCCGAGCAGAGGGGCGCCGACGGCTATTTCGTCAAACCCCCTTCCGCATCGGCCTACTATTCGCTCGGACGAGAAATATACGACCGTTATTTGTGTTGCTGCGCCGATTGACTTTCAGTGATTGGCGCAGCCTCCATGCCTTCGTGGCTTGCACAGGACTCTTGCGTAACTTAACTGTCTTACGACAGTTTTGTTACGATATTAGCGCATGAGCTCCCATCCACCGATATACAACATCCTACTGATCGACGACGAGATCGAGGAGATGGATGTCCTGCGCCGTGTCGTGAGCGCCCTGACCGATGCCCCGATCGGCATCGACCACGTCTTCAAATGTAGCGAGGCGGTGCGGAAACTCCATATGTGCGACTACGACCTGGTCCTTCTCGACAACCGCCTATCCGGACAGATCTCGGCCGAATTCTCTGCCCCCTTCATCACGTCGACCCCCAGCAGGGCCACGTTCGCGATCATATCGAACGATGTGGACGTTCCCTATTTGCGGGACGCTTCGCTTTTGGGGGCAGACCATGTGGTGGACAAGGCGAATCTAATCGCTTTTCTGCGCGACCAGGTCGAACGCAACATCGTCACCCACTTGCACCCGACCAAGACATTTTCGCGCCGCACCGCTGCCCCGAACTGAACGTTCGGGCCTGAAAAGAGCCCGAACGATCCGGATTAGGTCTTTACCAGGCCATCATCCGCAGTCAGTAGCCCGGTCCCATGAAAGGCCGTCTCGCATTCCTGGAACGCTGGTACGAAGGCATCAAGGTCGCCGCGCGCCATCCCAATGCGGAGCGCACATTTGCCGGCATCTGTTTCATCGAAAGCTCGGTCTTCCCGATCCCGCCGGATGTGATGCTGATTCCGATGGTGCAGGCCGCACCGGAGCGCGCCTGGCGGCTGGCCACCATCGCGACCATTTTTTCCGTATTGGGCGGGATCTTCGGCTATGTGCTCGGACTTCTACTGTTCGATGCGCTCGCCATGCCGGTGCTGGACGCGCTGGGGAAGGCAGACTCCGTGGCGGACTTCGCGGAACGGGTGGAGACCTACGGGGCCATCGCAGTATTCGGAGCGGGGCTGACGCCTTTCCCCTACAAGGTCATCACCATCATGAGCGGCGCGCTGAAGATCAACTTCGCGGTCTTCGTCGTGGCATCGGTCCTGGCGCGGTCGCTGCGATTCTTTCTCGTCGCCTGGATCGTCAAGACGTTCGGCGCACGGGCCGAGGCGATCATGAAGGAGCATTTCGGCTGGTTCACCGTCGGCCTGTTCGCTCTGCTTGCCGCGCTCTACTGGTTGTACCGCATGTGGATGCACTAGCCCATGACTGGCTGGGCGCCGCCGATAAAATTGACTGGCGTCCGGCTCTGTCATGACCCCTGCCCTGTGAGCATGGACAGGTAGTCCAGTCCCGACCGGACCGGGATGACCATGGCGACCCGGCCCGCGTCCTTGGCACGCCCTTTGGGTTCAGACTTCAACGAAGAATGCAACGTTCCGACGGCCGTGGCGCCTTGGTCGAGCCTGCACCACATCGCGTCAGCCATGGCGATGGTGAACTCTTTGGAACTGGTTGGAAAATGACGGCAGTCATTTCAAGCCTGGAACAGTCGGCGCGCGGCGGTCTCACAGCCATGACAGTTCGGTGAAATTGCCATCCGCAGGTAACATAGTAACAATCTATACTCTCTATACGCAGATTATCATTTGTCTCCGGGTCCCGATTTGCCAGAGGCGCGCCGACAACAAGGTTCGTCAACCCAGGAGAACGACATGAAACAGGCCCTCACTTTTGCCGCCCTCGGCACAGCAGCTTTCACACTGGCCGCCTGCGCCAGCACGGCCCAAGCCGATGTCTATGACCGCGTGACGGTGGCGGAAGTCCTGGAAGCCCAGAAGGAATGGGGCGAAGGCATCGTCGCGATCTCCAAGGTCCATGCCGACCGGGGCGACTACACGGCCCGTGCCACGCAACACATCAACGATCTCTACGCCTACGGCATGACGGACGTGATGTTCAAGCCGACGCTGGCTGCCGACGATCAGTTCCGCGAAGACTTCGACCAGGCCCTGTCCTACTTCGTCGGCCGTGACGGTACCGAAGATGGCGGCTTCGCTATCAGCGGATGGACGGACGTTCGCTGGGACAACAACGCTATCTACACCGACAGCGACTCCGCCGTCGCCATGGGGAACTACTTCTTCGACAAGGCTGACGGTTCTGAGACCAAAGTGGAGTACACGTTCCACTATGTGCGCGACGAGGATGGCGACCTGAAAATCAACCTCCACCATTCTTCCCTGCCCTACTCCGCCAACTAAGCGGCAAGGACAGATTACTGCAGGACCCCTCCCCTTTCTCCTGCAAGCGAACCCTCCGGCCTCGCCGGAGGGTTTTTTCGTGATTCTCCGAACGAATGACTTTGTTGGCGATTGGCTTTATTGGTTTCTGAAATGATGGGGGAATAAACCCGCAACAGTATAACATACCAGAAAATCAAGCTAAATTCTGTTAACTGAAATTATCGATTTGTCGAAGTACGCGGGATTTCCGGCCGGTGACTTTGTCAGAGAGGGTTGAATATCTATGCGGCGAACCAGTCGCCGCAATTCTTGTTGTGGATGCCGAAATTGTAATCGTCATAGGAGAAACGCATGACTCGGGTTCAACTTATCTTGGGCGCG
>JBCCCX010000269.1:0-4372 GCA_039033275.1 Pseudomonadota bacterium
ACGACATCCTCGCCGTGATGGGCGTGGAAGCGCTGGCGGAATATCTCGTGGACGAAGTCCAGGGCGTCTACCGCCTGCAGGGCGTGCCGATCAACGACAAGCATATCGAGGTGATCGTTCGCCAGATGCTGCAGAAGGTCGAAGTGACGGATCCGGGCGACACGTCCATGATCCGCGCCGAACAGCTGGACAAGATCGAGTTCAACGCCCGCAACGCGGAGCTGTTGGCCGAGAACAAGAAGGCGCGTCCCGCCGTGGGCGAGCCGGTCCTGCTGGGCATCACCAAGGCGTCGCTGCAGACCCGCAGCTTCATTTCGGCCGCCTCCTTCCAGGAAACGACGCGCGTCCTCACGGAAGCGTCGGTCCAGGGCAAGGAAGACCTGCTGGAAGGCCTGAAGGAGAACGTCATCGTCGGCCGCCTCATTCCGGCCGGTACGGGCGGCAATCTGCGCCGCTACCAGAAGCTCGCCAACGAGCGCGACACCAAGCTGCTCGAAGAGCGCGCGGCGGCCGCTCCGATGGAAGAGTTTCCGGCAGAAATCGCGGACGACGCTGCCGAATAAGCGTCCGACCTTATCCGCGCCCCATCAGGCACGATACGCACAGGCCGCCCCACTGGCGGCCTGTTTTGTTTCTGCGCTGGCGGATTGCGCCGTGACGCAAGCGGGACAAGCCGCTAGGGCGGTTTTCGATGGGAATGAGGGGACGCATAGCGGGGCTGGATGCTGTTCGCGCCGGGGCCGTCTGGCTGGTCATCCTCTTCCATTTCGGCGTGCCGGGCTTCGGTTTCGGCTATCTGGGAGTCGATCTCTTCTTCACCCTGAGCGGTTTCCTGATGGTCCATATCATCATGGCGTCGAAGGAGGCGGGGCGCCCGCCTTTTAGCGCGGGCATGTTTCTGCAGCGCCGCTTTCGCCGTCTCGCTCCGCCCTTCGTCGTGGTCGCCCTCCTGACCCTTCTCGCCGCCATCCTCATCTACCCCCCTCAGACGTTGCAGCAGGTCGCGACCCAAATATTGCGTGCGGCCACGTTGAACGCGAACCTCCATTTCCTTCATCTAGCTGGTTACTTTGCGCCTGAAAGTTCCGCGCAGCCCTTCCTCCACAGCTGGTCTCTCTCCGTCGAGGAACAGTTCTACATCCTCTTCGCCGGCTTGATACTGGTGTCACGGTGGATCCGCTTCCCCTTGCTGGTCTGGTTGGCCTTCTTCCTGTCGCTTTTGCCCTACGCACAGCTGCTCTTGGGAGACGGCGCGGTTGAGGCGGCGTACGGATCGCGTGCCGACCTGGAGACATACCAGTTCTTCGACCTGCGTTTCCGTGCAGTTCAGCTCCTTGCGGGGGGATGCCTCCGCCTGATCCTGCCGAAACTCGCCGGTTTGCGGTTCGGGTTCGTGGCTGGTCTGGCCTTGGCCGTGGCAGCGGTCGCCGCGCTGAAAGTCATCGTGACGTCAGATGTCGGGCAGGGGGCGGCGAACCTGTCTGTCACAATTTGCGCGCTCGTTCTGCTCCTGCCCAACGCCGGGCTGGACCGTGTTGCGGGTTGGCCGACCGTGCGTTTCTTCGCCGACCACAGCTACCACTGGTATTTGACTCACTGGCCCATTCTGGTGATCGCTCTCTACCTGCATGCCGAGCCGCTAGGGTGGGGCTTGCGGGTCGCCCTCGCCGCAGGAAGCCTTTTTCTGGCTGTCAGCCTTCGGGCCGGACTGCAGCGTCTCGAGTCTGGATCGGTAGGATCGGTCAAACCGGCCGCTATCGCGTTGACCCTTCTCATCGCACTCGCCGCAGGTCCGGTCTGGCAAAACGGGTGGACTTGGCGCATCGCGGGCGAAGCCGTCGCCTTCGAGGCTCCGGCCGATGCACGCTTGCGCGAGTCTGACTATTGCGAGGGGAGCCATTTGGACGGCGCGCGGGAGCTGGGAGACCGGTCGGGCGACCCTTTGGCGACTTGCGTGGCGAATGGCGACGCGGGAGACCCGATCTATATCATCGGCGATAGCCATGCACGGCACTTGCTGCCCGGTTTCGCCGAGGCCTACCCAGATCGAAATATCTCCGTTTTCTACGCCTCGTCCTGCGTCATACAGAACGGCTTTGCGGGATATGAATGGAACGCGCCCGACGATCCCGTTCAGCGTCTTTTCTGTCGCGAACGAAACCAGCGCGCCCTCCGTTTCCTGGAAGGGCAGGAGCCTGCATCCATCGTGCTGGCCGCCTATGCCGGCTATGACGAGCCGGGCCGGGACAAAGTCGCCTTCGCCAAGGCCACGCGCGACGTATCGAACCGGTTGCAGGCCGCCGGACACGCAGTGACGTGGCTGTCGCCTGTGGTCCATCCAGGGCGACCCGTGTCGGAATGCCTCGCCCTGCCACGGACATTGCCGGCCTCGACGCGTCGCAAGCGGTGCGAGGGCATGGAAGCGCAGGCCCGCAAGGCTCTGGCATCGGCGGACCGGCTGGTTACGGCCTCGCCCGAACTTGCACTCGACGCGACACGGTTTTTCTGCCCCGACGGCATCGGATCGTGCCGGACCCAGCTCTCCGACGGTCCGCTGTTTCGCGATAGCCATCACCTGACGGTGGAAGGCTCGACGCGCTACGTTCGATGGCTGCGTCGCAATGCGGATCTGGATGCGCGACTGGCGGTCGAAGAGCGGTAGCCGGGCGCGCCGCTTGAATTGTCGGAGGATTGTGACATTCGTAGGTAACCATTCACAAACCTCTTCTGGAGTCCGCCATGACCTACGACCTCAATGGGAAGACCGCGATCGTCACCGGGGGCTCGCGCGGCATTGGGGCGGCCATCGCCAAGCGCTTCGCGAAGGAGGGCGCGCATGTCGTGTTGAGCTATAATAGCAGCGAAGGCCCGGCCAAGGAGGTGGTGTCGGCGATCGAAGCCGCCGGAGGGTCGGCCGAAGCGGTCAAGGCGGACGCCTCGGACCCTAACTCGGCATCCGCCTATATCAACGCCGCGAAGGCGCGCGGCGGGATCGACATACTGGTCCACAATGCCGGCATCGTGGAGATGGGACCGGTCGGCGACATGGATTTGGACGCCTTCCGGCGCGTGATGGGCGTGAATGTGGACGCGGTCTATGCCGGAACCCACGCGGCTGCGCCGCACATTGTGGATGGCGGTTCGGTCATCGTCATCAGCAGCGTCAACGCGCACTCCATGCCGATGGCGGGCGGTTCGCTCTACGGCGCGTCCAAGGCGGCCGCTTCCGCACTGGCCCGCTACTGGGCGCGCGACCTGGGCCCGCGCGGCATCCGGGTCAACGCCATCCAGCCCGGTCCGGTCGACACGGACATGAACCCCGCCGATGGCCCGTTCGGCGAAGCCCTGACGCGCATGACGGCGCTGGGACGATACGGTCGCGGCGAGGAAATCGCCGCGTTGGCCGCGTTCCTGGCATCCAGCGAGGCAAGCTACATCACAGGTGCCGTGATCGACATTGATGGCGGCATGACCGTCTGATGCGCGCCGTCGAACTGCTCGATGTCACGGCACGCGACGGATTGCAGAATGAGGCGCGGCTATTCTCGACCGACGAGAAGCTCGCATTGATCGGACGCGCCATGGGCGCCGGGGCAAAGCGCATCGAGGTGGCCAGCTTCGCCCACCCGAAATACGTACCTCAAATGGCCGACGCCGAAGCCGTGATTGCCGGACTGCCGGAGCGGGACGACGTGACCTATATCGGCCTCGTCATGAATGAACGCGGCGTTGACCGCGCGCTGAAAACGAAAGTGGACGAACTCGGCCTCGTCGCCTGCGCGTCCGACACCTTCGCGACGAAAAACCAGAACCAGACGCGCGAAACTTCCGTGGAGATGTCCATCACCATGGCGGAAAAGGCGCGCGACAACGGTCTGGCCTATAATGTGACGGTTGCGACCGGTTTCGGCTGCCCGTTCGAGGGGGAAGTGGCCGAAGACACGGTGATCCGCATGATCGACCGCTTCGCGCAGGCGGGTTTCCGCGAGGTCGCAGTGGCCGATACGATCGGCGTCGCCAATCCCTGGCAGGTCGCGTCCCTGTTCGAGCGGGCGGCGCGGGAGCTGCCGCACCTGTCCCTGCGCGCCCATTTCCACAATACGCGCAATACCGGTCTCGCCAACGTCCACGCCGCGCTGCAGGCAGGCGTGGCGACCATCGACGCCTCCATCGGCGGCATCGGCGGCTGCCCATTTGCGCCCAACGCGACCGGAAACGTGCCGAGCGAGGATGTTCTGTACATGCTGGAGCGGGGCGGGTTCGAGACGGGCTATGATTTGGATGCCGTGATCGACACCGCGCAATGGCTGTCCGGCATAATGGAGAAGACGCTGCCGGGCATGGTTAGCAAGGCGGGAGGGTTTCCGGCAGG
>JBCCCX010000270.1:0-4332 GCA_039033275.1 Pseudomonadota bacterium
AGCAAGACGCGATCCCTTCCCCGAGCAGGGGAAGGTGGCCGGAGCGAAGCGGAGGTCGGAAGGGGGTGGTGTTCCAGCTTTGCAGCGAGGACTCCACGCATCCAGCATGGGCAGTTCGCAGCACTCGCGAAGTGACGCTGTTTTCGATGGCGGATCGGAAAATTCGGTTATGCCGAAGCGCTTTAACTCGCCAAATGGGCTCTCCCGTTCGCTTGCGCTCACTCAGTGACGCTACTTTCGATCGACGATCGAAAGTCCTGGCTTCGCCAGACCGCGTCACTCGCCCATTTCCTCATCCATCCCGATCAGGTGCAGGCCCTTGGCGTTGATCCCTTCCCGCCGCAGCGCATATTCCAGCGCTTCCACGCGGCCGTGGGTGATCCATACCATCTTGGCCTGCGTTTCCCGGCAGGTGCGCAGCAGGTCGTTCCAGTCGGCATGATCGCTCACGATCAGCCCCATCTCGGCGCGCTTCTGCCGGGCGCGGGCGCGGATCTGCATCCAGCCCGACGCGACCGTGGGCAGCGGATCGGCGAAGCGGCGGCTCCAGCGGTCATTGATCTGGGCGGGCGGGCAGAGCACGATCTTGCCGCGAAAGCGGTCCTTGTCCTTGCGGTCGATCTCGCTGACCAGTTGCCAGTCGCCGAAATCCTGGCCGTAGGACTCGTAGAGTTCGGTCAGCCGCTTGAGCGCGCCGTGCATGTAGAACGGGTGTTCGTAGCCCGCCAGCCGCAGCGTCTTCATCACGCGCTGGCATTTTCCCAACGCATAGACGCCGACGATGTGGGTCCGGTCCGGCAGGGTGCGCATGCTCCGCATCAGCTTTTCGACTTCGCTCTCCAAGGGCGGGTGCTGGAAGACCGGCAAGGCGAAAGTGGCTTCCGTGATGAACACGTCGCACTTGACCACCTCGAAGGGCGCGCAGGTCGGGTCGGGATGGCGCTTGAAGTCGCCCGCCGCCACGATGCGCTGGCCCTGATATTCGAACACGGCCTGCGCGGAGCCGAGGATATGGCCGGCGCTGGCGAACCAGAGCGTGACCCCGCCGCCCAGATCGTGCCGCTGGCCGTAGCGCAAGGGCACCGCGTCCGTGTCTTCGGCGACGTAGTAGCGGGTCCGCATGATGTCGATCGTCTCGGGCGTGGCCCAGACGGTCCCGTGACCCTTGCGGGCATGGTCGGCATGGCCGTGGGTGATCACGGCGCGCGGACTGGGCTCCATCGGATCGACATAGACATCGGCGGGTGCACAGTAGAACTGCCCGTCGCGCACTTCCATCCAGCTTTCGGGATCGATCATGGGACTCCTAGCGGTTGGCGCACGGTTCCGTTCCGCCCTCGCGGCACGGCCAAGTCTTGTCAGAGTTGTTTACGAGCCTAAAGGCCCGTGCATGTCAGGGGATGCCACACAGACGCTCACGGCACGGTCCGTCTTCCACCAAAGCTGGCCGATCCTGCTGGCCAATGCGGCCGCGCCGGTCGTCGGTCTGGTGGATACGTTCGTCGTCGGGCGGTTCGTCGGCACGCAGGCCTTGGCGGGGATCGGGCTGGGCGCGGTGATCTACGGCATCGTCTATTGGGGTTTCGGCTTTCTTCGCATGAGCACGGCCGGACTGGCGGCCCAGGATGCGGGCGCGGACGATGTGGCGGGCGTGCAGGGGCACATATTGCGGGCCGTGCCGCTGGGCCTCGTCATCGGCGGCGCGGTACTGGCCGCGCAGGCGCTGCTGCTGCCCGCCGCCTTCGCCGTCTACACGGCCGGGCCGGGGCTGGAGGCGGAGGCCGCGACCTATATTCGGGCGCGCCTTTGGGGCCTGCCCGCCACGCTGGGCACGATCGCCCTGATGGGATGGTTCGTTGGGATTAGCCGCGCCGGTCTGGCGCTGTGGCTCCAGTTCGTGCTGAACGCGGTCAATATCGTGCTGTCGCCGCTCTTCGTGATCGGGTTCGGCGCAGGACTCTACGGGGTCGGCATCGCCTCGGCGGTGGCGGAGTGGGCGGGGTTTGCCGCCGGCCTGTGGCTGATGGCCCGCCAGTTCCGGCGCGAAGGCGGTCTGAGGCCGGGCGTCGTCAGTCGCGCCAACCTTCTGGACGGTGCGCAGCTGCGTCGCCTGGGCGTGGCCAACTCCAACATCTTCGTGCGCACGCTGACGCTCACTCTGGGGTTCAACTTCTTCGGCAATGCCGCCGCCTCCGAAGGCTCGCTCTTCATGGCGGCCAACCACATCCACATGCAGCTCATCACCATGAGCGCGCTGGTGCTGGACGCCTTCGCTCACACGGCCGAAGCCGTCACCGGTGCGGCCTATGGGGCCAAGGACCGCGCGCGCTTCGACCGGGCGGTGCGGCTCACGACCCGCTTCTCCGCCGGGTTCGCGCTCATCATTGGCGCGCTGATCTTCCTGGCCGGGCCGGTCCTGATCGACGTCCTCACGGCGGACCCGGCCGTGCGGGAGACGGCCCGGGCCTATCTCGCCTACGCCGCCCTCGCGCCGTGATCGGCTTCGCGGCCTACCAGATGGACGGCATCTTCATCGGTACGACCCACACGGCGGAGATGCGAAATGCGGGCATTCTGGCCGTCGCCGTCTATATCGCCAGCCATTTCGCGCTGGTTCCCGTTTTCGGCGCAACCGGCATCTGGCTCGCCTTCCTCGTCTATTATGCGGCCAGAGCGGCGACGTTGGCCATCTATCTGCCGCGCATCGTCAGACATTTCGCTTGAGCCTGTAGGATCGTTTGAGAAGCGGCGGCCATCATATCCGTGTCGAGCGCAGTTCCCCGCCTCTCCGTCCAAGACGCCCGTGCTAACGGGGCTGCGAACACCGGGGAGAGACGATATGCGCACGGCGGAGCAGAGTTGGGACGGCATTCCGGTCATCCGGACCGGGGACGACTATGTGGAGAGCCTGCGCGGGCGGAACCTCGACGTCTATCTGTTCGGCGAGCGGCTGGAGGAACCGGTGAACCATCCCATCGTGCGGCCCTCCATCAACGCGCTGAAGATGAGCTACGATCTGGCCGTCGCGGAACCCGAGCTGGCGACCGCCCACAGCGACCTGATCGACGCGCCGGTGAACCGCTTCCTGCACATTGTGGGCAGCCCCGAAGACTTGGTCGCCAAGAACAAGATGCAGCGCCGCATGGGGCAGCTGACCGGCACCTGCTTCCAGCGCTGCGCCGGGCTGGACACGATCAGCGTGCTGCACTCCATCACCTACGACATCGACGCCGCGCACGGCACGGAATACCACCAACGCTATCTCCGTTTCATGGCGGAGGCCCAGCGGCGCAACATTGTGATCGGCGCGGGCATGACGGATCCCAAGGGCGACCGGTCCAAGCGCCCGCACGAACAAGCCGACCCGGACCTGTTCATGCGGGTCGTTAAGCGCGACGGGCGGGGCCTTTATGTGCGCGGCGCGAAGGCGCACATGACGGGCGGGCTGAACAGCCATTTCATCTGCGTCATGCCGACCATGAATATGGGGGAGGCCGACCGCGACTATGCCGTGGTCGGCATGGTGCCGATGGACGCCGAAGGCATGACCTACATTTACGGCCGCCAGAGCTGCGATATGCGCGCGATGGAAAACGGTGACGTGGACCAGGGCAATGCGCGCTTCGGCGGGCAGGAAGTCCTCGTCGTGTTCGACGATGTGTTCATCCCTTGGGAGCACGTATTGATGGACGGGGAGTATGAGTTCGCCCAGGAAATGGTGGCGCGCTTCACCAGCTACCACCGGGCGTCCTACGTCTGCAAAACGGGGCTGGGCGATGTCATGGTGGGCGCGGCCGCCAGCATCGCGCGCCAGAACGGCGCGGACCACGCGTCGCACATCAAGGACAAGCTGGTGGAGATGACCCACCTCAACGAGACGATCTATTCCAGCGCGATCGCCTCGTCTCACGAGGCCACGCAGCTGGCGTCCGGCATCTTCATGAACGACGCCATGCTCGCCAATGTGTGCAAGCACAACGTCACCCGCTACCCTTACGAGATCGCGCGGCTGGCGCAGGACCTAGCGGGCGGGCTGATGGTAACCCTGCCGTCCGATGCGGATTTCCGGAATCCGAAGACAGGGCCCATGCTCGACAAATATCTTCAGGGCCGGAGCAACCGCCCGGTCGAACACCGCCGCCGCATGTTGCGCCTGATCGAGAACATGACGCTGGGCCGCAACGCGGTCGGCTACCTCACCGAAAGCCTGCACGGGGCGGGGAGCCCGCAGGCCCTTCGCATCCTGCCAGTTATAGGGATGTACGTTATCCCTTTATGCTTCTTTTTGTGCGTGTCCTTGCCATAAATCCCAATCCAGTGTTTTTGGAACAG
>JBCCCX010000271.1:0-4324 GCA_039033275.1 Pseudomonadota bacterium
ATTCCTCCGACATGCGACCGGCCTGCTACTCTCGAGGGTGGCGAATGACCCGGATGGGACTGACGTAGGGGATATGGCTCTGCTGCTTTCGAAGCGTCCCGTCGGTCCTCTCTGGACGGCGCAACACATGGACCTCCTCGTGCCGCTTACCTTGCGGATGAGCCGTGTAAAATTGAAGGCGTAGCGATCGTGTTCCACCGTCCGGTAGCTCCCCGTGGTCCGGTAACGCTTGGCGTTCGGGGGTGACGCTGTCCCCGGGATGGATCGGGGGCATCACGTGGGATTGATACGGATGATCGCCTCGGCTGCCGCGAACCCAAGAGATGGGATTTCGTGGCAATCCAGGGTCTTGTCGGGATCGTTGTTTCGCCGTCATAGACGGTGAAGCTTTCCCCCAAGCTACGAGACTTCGCCCGATCGGTGCGGCGGGGTGCAAGTTCAGAAACGAGAGGCGGCGAAGGTCCTGGAATCGCTCCAGATCCACGGTCGGCCGACGCTGACGGTCGAAGCACTTCTCAGTATCGCGTCGCAGCCGTCATAGGTCCAGCCCGGCACGTTCACCGGTTCTGGCAGGTTCTCTTTCGAACCGTCGCGCAATTGCGAAGATCAAGGGCCAGGTGGAACCGTCCGGGCTCGCAGGTGTTCCTTCGCCCGGGCGTTGCGGTCTGGCGCTGACGGTATCATCACCCCGGATTGTTGCAGCGTCGTCCCGTGATGACACGACGACGGCGTCGGCTTGTTCGATAGCCGTCCTTCCCATGCGGTCCGTCGGGCCATCGGTGGATCCCGGTCCAGGCAGGCGGCTCCGTCGATTGACAGCGGATGGGGCACGCAAACGATGGCAATGACGAACGTGGCCTTGGCGGCCAGCGCCGTCTCGGCCGCGTCCGCGAAACGGGCCCGAATGATGGCCGGCCGGGATCCGCGGGTCAGACGGGCAAGGAAAGCGCCCGTCAGAGCGCGCAATTTCTCCCCCTCGCGGTCGCTCCTGCATCCGCCCGGATTTCGCAATTGCCGAACGACTGTTTCGAATTCTCGGGAACTGCCGACCCGGTAACACGTTGGAAAACCGACATCGCGGCCGTCGGGCCGCCCTCATATGCCCAACCTGGGCCCCAGATCGGGAGAAAGCTCATGAACAGCATTTTTTACATCATCGGTGTAGTCGTCGTGGTCTTGGCCGCCATCCAGTTGATCGCCTGATCGACCCTCCAATTCGCAAAAACCACCCCAAAAAGAGGAGGAACTCATGTCTACCGCTGACAGCACTTCCGCCAATAAGGTCGATACGGCCAAGACGACATCCTTCACTACCGTGACGGACGCATCGACGTCACCTTCCGCCCCCGCTCGCGTGAAGGCCGAAAGCGCTGGGGCCGAGACGGGAGCCGCGAAAACGGGTGAACCGTCTGCCAAGGAAATGGTCCAGGAGACGAAAGAAGCCGCCACTGCGCGTGCAGCGGAGCTCGCCGAGAAAGCGAAGGCGGAAGCCCAAAGCGTGGGTGAGCGCGCGAAAGGCGTTGCCGCCGATGGCGCTGAGCAGGCCAAGAGCTACGCGTCCGAGCAGATCGGCCGCCAGGCCGAGACCCTGAGGACCGCCGGTCGAGAGTATGGCGAGGACAGTTATCAAGCCGCCGCGGCCGACTATTTGGCGACAAACCTTACACAGGCGGCCGATGTGCTCCGGCAGAAGGACATGGGCTCTCTGCTGGCGGACGTGAATCTGTTCGCCCGCCGCAATCCGGCTCTGTTCTTGGGCGGTGCGGCTCTCCTCGGCTTTGGTATCGCCCGCCTAATGAAGGCCAGCGAGCCGACGACACACCGGTCGGTCGAACATCGAGATCGGCGTTTCGACGCACCTCAGCCCGGCATTCGCGATACGCCTTACGGACGACAGGCGCCGCGGCCGACCACGCACAACGGAGGATATCCGCAATGAACGAGCACGCACAATTCAGCGCGAAAGGGTCGGCGAACTTGGTGAGCGACGCGCTCAGCCATGTGTCCAACCTCGTGCGGAAGGAATTCGACCTTGCGCGAACGGAAGTCAGTCAGAACGTCACCAAGGCAGGCATTGCCATTGGTCTTTTGGTTGGCGCTTTGGTCGTCGCACTCGTCGCGTTGAACGTACTCGCCGCAGCCCTCGTGGCCGCGATCACCGAGCTTGGCCTCGACGCCGGGTGGTCCGCGCTGATCGTCGGCGGCATTCTTGCGGCCGTCGCCTTTGCCATGGTCGCGAAGGGACTGAACGATCTGAAACTCAGCAGCCTCGCCCCGACCCGCACCGCCAAGAACGTGCAGCGGGATGCCGAGGCCGTTAAGGAGCACATTTGATATGGCTACCGAAAAGACACCAGCAGAAATCGAGCGCGAGATCGAGGCCGAACGGGCCGGACTGGCCCGTTCCCTTGAGGAATTGCAGTCACAGTTCTCCCCCGAGGCGATCGTCAATTCCGCGACGACATACGTCCGCAACAACGGCGGCGACATTGCCGCGACCATTGGGCGTCAGATCAAGGAGAATCCGATGGCGGCCGCGCTGACCGGGATTGGTCTGGTCTGGTTGATGGTCGGGTCCGGTCGCCGGAATGACCGTGCGACATATGCCGGTGACGTCGAAAGCGATCCGCAATTCCGGAGTGCTTACGGGGAGCCGGAGCATGTCGAACCGCAATTGGCCTATGATGATCGTCGCTATGCTTCGGCGCCCGGAACGCTGGCGGAACCCCATCGGCCTGGTTTCGAAGACCGGCTCGAACGGGTCGAGGACGACCGTGACGAATACACGGTAAATGCCGATCACGGTCTCGAGGACGCGCAGGTATCTTCCCCCGAGATGGCACGTCTGGAAGGCCGGTCCTATCCTGAGCATGGACGCGTATATTCGCGGTCTGCGGACATGCGGGCCCGTTTGTCGCAAGGCACTGAGCGTATGTCCGAGACGGCCCGGCTCCGCGTGATGCAGGCGCGTCAGCGTGCTTATGAAGCGCAACGCGGGATGGAGGAGAAGTTCGGCGACTACAAAGCCTCCGGTCGCCGCGCTTACTACGAACAGCCGCTTCTCGGGGGCGTCATCGCGCTCGGCATCGGTGCTGTGATCGGTGCCGCTCTTCCCCGTACCGAGCGGGAAGATGAGGCGTTCGGCGCCTATCGTGACCGCGCCCTGGGTGAGGCGGATCGTATCTTCCGCGAGGAGAGCGCTAAACTTCGCGCCGTGGCCGAAGCGGCGATCGACGAAGTCAAGGATATCGGTCAGGACGCAATGGAAACGGCGCAGAAGGGCCTGACGGAGGCGAAGTCGGCGACACCAACAGGCCGCGAAGCCGTGGCACAGGCGGAAGGCGTCGTCGGCTCCGCTGCACGCCGCGTCGCCGACGCCGCGAAGGCAGAAGCCGAAAAACAGGATCTGGGCGGCAGCGTCAAAAGCTGACGGTCGATCCGACCAAACAGTTGAACGCGGTCTCGCTATCGAGGCCGCGTTTCTCTTTGTTCAGGGCAAAGAAAAAGGGGACAGCCAGGATGGCCGTCCCCTCGTCGTTTCATAATATTGCGGATCAGGCCGCGGCATCTTTGTTGATGCCACCCAAGGCCAGCGCGGTCATCCGCTCATCGCCGTCATAGGTGTTGCTCAGATGCGTGTCGATCTGCCGTGCCTCATCGTCCAGGCCCAGGCGCGTCGCAAAGGCCTTCACGCAGCCGTAGCCCGCGATGGCGTAGTGGGCCATCCGCTGGTTCTGGGTGATGATCATCGCGTCGCGCACCGCATCGTCGCCGAACTCTTCTTCCAAGGCGTGAGCCTTAGCCTCGGCCACGAGACCTTCCATGCCCTTGCAATGCTCACCGTCCACGTCTGCGCCGTGACCGCGGATCAGGCCGGACAGCATTTCCATCCCTGCCGAGATGCCCTCGTGGCTCGCATGGAGCGCGCCTTTCAGCTCATCGTCCGTCGCGGCCTTCTCCAGATCCACGCTGACGTCGCGGGATTGCTTGCAGGCCGAATAGAGGTCCTGAAGCTGGTCGATATAGAGGTCTTTGAGGCTGTCCATGGAAGACTCCCACTTGTTGGTTTCAGTCGCCGACTAACGCCCAGCAACCGCCCCCCGTTCCGTCCAGAATATCGTCTTGCGATCAGGAACCGACCCCCCGGGGCGTTGCGTTAAATCGGTGAAACCAACCTGCAAACAGGAGCTTGCACCAATGGAAGACCGTATCGACGCCCTCAAGACTCTGCTCACCCGCCTCATCGACTCCCGCGAAGGCTACCGTGAGGCGATCGAGGATGTGGCGTCCCCGAACGTGAAGACCGTCCTCACCGAATTCATGG
>JBCCCX010000272.1:0-4290 GCA_039033275.1 Pseudomonadota bacterium
ACGTCGATCGGAATGCCGCCGCGCGGATACCAATATCCGCCGATGCGCAGCCATTTCGGCGCGATCTCGCGCACCAGACGTTGCCCGATGCCCGTCGTGCAGGCTTCGTGGAAATCGCCGTGATTGCGGTAGCTTCCAAGGAAAAGTTTGAATGCCTTGCTCTCTACGATCCACTCATCCGGACAATAATCCACTACCAGATGAGCGAAGTCTGGCTGTCCGGTCACCGGGCAGATGGACGTGAATTCCGGGGCGACCAGCCTGACCATATAGGGCTCGTCGCAAGGATTCTTCACCCGTTCCAACTCGGCCTCATCGGGCGAAGACGGGAGTGTGGACGCGGCGCCCAGCTGGTCGAGTTGGTCGTATCGGCTCATGTCGCGCGCCCTACGCCGTCCCGACTCCGGCGTCCAGTGCAGCGGCAACCCGCCGACATGCAAAGCGGGTGCGTCAAGCTGGCCGGCACGTTTTTCGAAACCTCCGGGACTCGAGCCGCGTTGGTCCCGCATAGGCACAGTCAAGGAGAAGAAAATGGCGGACCAAAATACGTCCAATGGCGGCGGCTACGGCAATCCCGGCGCCGAAGCGCAATCCGATTACCAGGCACGCGCCCAGGCGTCCGACACCCCTTCACCGTCCGCGACCATGGCGGACGACTTCCACGCGGATGGCCATGTATCGACCCTGGCGGGTCTGACAGACGGGGACATGGATGCCCGGCCGCAGGCCCATAATACCCAATCGCAGATCGCCTACGACGCTGAAGAAGAGTAGACGATCACGTTTTTGCGTCTTCCTCGTCAACGGGATGGACTTTAAACCGGCTTATTGAAACCCCACATGGCTCCGTCAGGAGGAAATCCCACATGGCAGATACGAAGACACTCAGCCGTCGTAACACGACGGATGCGAAGAAGTCCGGCAATACGGGCGGCCTTTCGGTCGCCCTGTCGCCGGAGCAGGGGCTGAACCGCTACCTGCAGGAAATTCGCAAATTCCCCATGCTGGAGAAGAATGAGGAGTTCATGCTGGCCAAGCGCTGGGCGGAAGATGGCGACACGGACGCCGCGGAGAAGATGGTGACGTCGCATCTGCGCCTCGTGGCCAAGATCGCCATGGGTTATCGCGGCTACGGCTTGCCGATCGGCGAGGTGATCTCCGAAGGCAATGTCGGACTGATGCAGGCGGTCAAGAAGTTCGATCCCGACAAGGGCTTCCGTCTTTCGACCTACGCCATGTGGTGGATCCGTGCCGCGATCCAGGAATATGTGCTGCGATCCTGGTCGCTGGTGAAGATGGGCACGACGGCGGCGCAGAAGAAGCTTTTCTTCAATTTGCGGCGCCTGAAAGGCGAAATGAAAGCCATCGAGGATGGTGATCTGACGCCGGAAAACCTGAAAACCATCGCGACAAAACTGGGTGTGAAGGAAGAGGAAGTCACCTCCATGAACCGGCGCATGCTGGGCGGCGGCGACGCCTCCCTGAACGTGCAGATCGGTGCCGAGGACGGGTCCACGCAATGGCAGGACTGGCTGCAGGACGACAGCGATAGCCAGGAAGCCGTGCTGGCCGAAGACCAGGAACACGACGCCCGCATGGAGCTGCTGCGCGAAGCCATGGCGGATCTGAACGACCGCGAGCGCGACATCTTCATGAAGCGACGCTTGTCCGATGCCCCCATGACGCTGGAACAGCTGGCTGGGGTCTATGGCGTCTCGCGCGAGCGAATCCGCCAGATCGAGGCTCGCGCATTCGAGAAGATCCAGAAAGCGACCGTTGCCGCGGCTGGCAAGGCCGGATTGATCGAAGCCGAGTAGTCGACCGCTTCGGAACGGACTCGCATGGGGAGTCGTTGCACCTGCACACTTAAGCAGGAAAGCGACTCCCATGAACATCTACAAACGGCTCGAACAGGATCACGACAAGCAGCGCCGATTGATTGACGAGATCAAGGACTCCGGTCCTGGTTCCGATACGCGGTCCCGCCTCTGGTCGACCCTCAAGGTCGAGCTCGAAGCCCATGCGTCCGCCGAAGAACAAGCGTTCTACTCCAAACTGATAGCCGAACCCGAAGGCACGGACGATACGCGCCACGCGATCGAGGAGCATCAGCAGATGCACGAGATGATCGCCAAGCTCGACGCGATGGACCAATCCGCCGACGTCTGGGACAAGCTATTCGGAAAGCTGGCCCACAAGGTGGTCCATCACGTCGACGAGGAGGAGGAAGAGTTCTTCCCGGACGCACGCGAAACCCTCTCCGACAGTCAGGAAGAAGAGGCGCTGAAGACATTCAATACGCGCAAGGCGGCTGAAATGGACAAGCAAGAAGCGTTGGCAGAGTAGGGTTCAGGGTCCGCCATCAGCTATTTTGCGTTCTTGGAGTAGCTTGATCGGCCGGATCTAAGCTTCACCGAAAACGTCCCCGGCATTTATTGCCGGGGTCTGCCGTCGTCCGGCTCCACAAGAGGCGAACGTTTCCCCGCCATCCTCTTGTGATCTTGCCCGAGATCAGACCCCGGCAATAAATGCCGGGG
This sequence comes from Pseudomonadota bacterium, assembly GCA_039033275.1. Lineage (GTDB taxonomy): Bacteria > Pseudomonadota > Alphaproteobacteria > Caulobacterales > Maricaulaceae > Litorimonas. The sequence goes on from JBCCCX010000272.1 coordinate 2,538, forward strand.
ACGGTCAAGAGTTTGGCAATGATGTCTGCTTTTGGCGCGCTCTTTCTTGCTGTCCCCGCCCGGCCACGCGCAAAGCACGCGTCTACGTCACCACCGTCGTCTTGTTGATCTCGCGCGGCTTTAGCGTCACGATCTCTTCCGCAATCGTCGGATGAACGGCGCAGGTGGCGTCGAAGTCGGCCTTGGTCAGCCCGGCCTTGATGATAATGCCAATCATCTGGATCATTTCGGCGCTATCGTCTCCGACCAGATGGACGCCGATAACGGTCTCTTCCTCGCCCTTGGTGATGACCTTCATAAAGCAGCGATGGTCGTTGTCGGCGAGGATGTTGCGCATGGGACGAAACTTGGTCGTGTAGACCGTCACCTCGTCACCATATTTGCGCCGGGCTTCCCCTTCGGAGATTCCGCATACGCCCACCGGCGGCCGGGTGAAGACGGCCGAGGCGATGTTGGAATGGTCATAGGCTGTGGGATTGTCTTTGAACACGGTCTCCACGAACGCAGCCGCCTCGCGGATGGCGACGGGCGTTAGGTTGACCCGGTTGGTCACGTCGCCCACGGCGTAGATGTTGGGCTGAGATGTCTGCGAATAGGCGTCCACTTCCACCGCGCCGTCCGTGTCGACTTTCACGCCGGCCGCCTCCACGCCCAGCGTTTCCGTCTTAGGCTGGCGTCCCGTCGCCATCAGCACGCAGTCCGTGCCGACCTTAGAGCCATTGTCGAAGGATACGATCAGCCCGCCATCCGTCTTGCGGATCTCCGTCGGCGTGGCGTTGAAACGCGTGTCGATGCCGTTGCGCAGCTGCAGGTCGCCCACCTCATCACGCACTTCCGCATCGAACCCGTTGAGCAGGCGGCCGCCGCGATAGGCCTGGATCACCTGCGACCCCAGCCCTGCGAAAACACCTGCGAACTCGCAGGCAATATAGCCGCCCCCGATGATGAGCATGCGCTTGGGCTGCGATTCGAGGTGGAACACGTCGTCGGAGACGATGGCATGCTCGATACCTTTTATATCTGGAGCCCAGGGCGATCCGCCCACGGCGATGAGGATCGTCTCAGCCGTGACGGCCTTCCCGCTTTCGCAAAGGCGCACCGTGTGGGCGTCGACGAATTCCGCGCGCTCGCGATAGAGCATGGCGCCGTTCTTCTCCAATATCGTCGAATAAATTCCGGAGAGGCGGTTCACTTCCTTCTGGACGCAATCGCGCAAGGTCGGCCAGTCGAACGACACGTTCTCCATCGTCCAGCCATAGCCCTGCGCGTCCTTGATCGCCTCGCCATAGTCCGCGCCGTAGACGAGATATTTCTTGGGCACGCAGCCCCGGACGACGCAAGTGCCTCCGGGCAGGCTTTCTTCGGCCACGCCGACGCGCTTGCCCATTTGCGCGGCCAGGCGTCCGGCTCTGACGCCGCCCGATCCCGCGCCGATGACGAACAGGTCGAAGTCGTAGTCGCTCATCTAAGTGTCTCTCTTGATTTCCAGGACCTTGGCGTGATCGACCTCGCCGATGATGACGATGTCGGCCAAATCGACGAAGAGCCCGGTCTCCATGACGCCGGGGATACGCCGCAAAGCGTCATCCGTCTTGGCGGGATCGGGTATCTCCCGGCACTGGCAGTCGAGGATGTAGTGACCGCCATCTGTCACGAGCGGACCCGATGCGTCGGCTTTCTGGCGGAGCGTCGTAACGCCGTCTTCGCAACCCGTCGCCAGCAAGGCGTCGTAGACAGCCCGGGCCGTCACGCC
>JBCCCX010000273.1:0-4277 GCA_039033275.1 Pseudomonadota bacterium
CGTTCGGGGTGCTGTCCTCGGGGACGATGCGGACGGCTTTCGCCTGAACGCTCAGGGTGACGATTTCGCCGACGTACTCGCTGCCGGTCTTCTTGAAGGTTCCGATGGTGGCCATGTCATGTCTCCTTTTGGTTTGTCCGAGCCCGCGCCCATCGCGGTCTCGATGGCGATCGTCAGGACCGGGACGGTCCGCCGACGCAGCCCGATCCGGGGTCCCCAAGCAGCAAGCTGCCTGGGGTGGTCGCGGCCCGTAGCGCCAGCGGAGGACGGCAAGGCCGGTCTTTCTTGTCCCGCGAGGAATGGCGGGTATCCGCCAGGGGAAGAAAGTCCGGACAGACCGTTGCGGCCAAGGCGGTCGAGGCGTCAGCCGATCCAGGTCAGATCAGCCGCTGAGAGGCCCGCAAGGGACGCGTGGCCCAAGCCATGGGACAGGGGATGACAGGCTACCTCTGAACCGCGCAAGACTCCGGCAGCACTCGTCGTATAAAGACAGGTGGTTTCGTACAGGCGGAAATCGTGCGTGTCGGGGAGTTGAGCTGAAATCTCGGGATCGCCCCCATACCACCGTGTCGTAGTTTGACCGCCGTGAAGGTCGGTATGCCGGTTTTTGAAGAGCCTGTAGGGTCGAGCTCGTTAGCGGAGCATGCTGTTTCGATGATCTGGCTCAACGCGCCATTTCATCGTGACGGCAAACAGGTGGAGACTGAAAGGCCGAAGACAGTCTGCCTCCAATCGTCGACAACACATTGCAGTGGCGACTGAAGGCAATGCAGCGTGGAGGATCAATGCTCAGGAAGTGTTCGATGGGATGCCGGATCCGATATCTCCTTGACCTCCGACCAGCCAGACATGCGCGCCCAAGCCGTGCCTCCGACGACGAGCGCGCCAAACCAAGACTGTATCGTGATTGTGAAGGAGCCTGCGCTGCCGATTTCGGCGAAACCTTTCGCCGCATGAAACCCGGCGATCGCGGCAGGGACCGCGTAGATCAGACCGATGACCAGTCTGAAAGGGACGGACCGGATACGATCGAAGGCGAACTCTCCGAGAGCGGCGGCGAGGCCGCCGATGAAGAAACCCGCCAAGATCGACAAGAAGACGCCTTGGCCAGTTTCATACAAGTACACGCTCGACGTCAGCCCGATCGCGAAAGGCAGGGCGTAAACGGCGAGGTTGAACAAAATCCAGCAGAGGGCTCCAAGGCCGAACAGGGCAAAGAGGGTGGAAAAGAACATGAGGCACTCCTTTCTAGATCAAGGATCGCGCCGCCACCTCCTCCATTGGCACGGGCAGATCATAGCAGAAGACGGCCTGCCCCGGGAGGGTCCGGGGCAGGCATCGGCGGAAATCCGGTCATGCCGATGGTTGGGCTTTCGAACGGAAGTCGAAGAGCGGAATACCCATTGCGCGGGCTTTGTCGGCGACGTTTTCGGTGATGCCGGAGCCCGGGAAGACGATGAGCCCGATGGGCATCGTGTCGAGTAACTGGTCGTTTCGCTTGAAGGGGGCCGACTTGCCGTGCTGCGTCCAGTCGGGCTTGAAGACGATCTGCGTCACGTCTCGCTTGTCGGCCCAGGCGGCGGCGATGCGTTCGGCCCCGCGTGGCGCGCCGCCGTGCAACAGAACCATGTCGGCATGTTTCGCGTGGACGCGGTCGAGGGCCGCCCAGACGGCCGTGTGATCGCCGTAATCGAGCCCGCCGCTAAAGGCGATCTTTGTGCCCTGCGGCAGGAGCGGTTCCAGATCGGCCCGGCGTTTCGCGGCCAGATGGTCCCGGCTGTCGATTATCGAGGCGGTCATCGTGCGGCGGTTCACATGGCTGCCGGCTCTTGGGTGCCAGGTCTGGCCGAGATGGGTCTCGAAAAGATCTGCCGCGAGATCGCGCATGGCCTCGTAGGCATTGCGCCGTTCGAGCAGCGTGATGCCCTCGGCGATCAAGGTCTCAAGCTCGCCTGATCGGACCTCGGATCCGTCCTGCTCCCGTTGCGACCGCTTCTGCGCCTGTTCGTTGGTGTCGAGGTCGCGGCCTATGCGCTCGGCCGTGCGGTGGAAGAGGTTCGTCGTGGACCAGAGCAGATCCTCGAGGTCGGGCTCCAACCGGGTATCGGAGAGAGTGGAGACGAGCGCGTCGAAGATGTCGGCGACGGCGGATCGAATGGCGTCGGGATCCGGCAGGGGTCGGGGATCGGGCTCGTCCGTGAAGGGGCGCCAGCCGTAGAGCTGCAGTTCCTCTAGCACGACGGCGGTAGAGGATCGGGTTTGAACATGGGTCTCGGTCATGATGTGGTCTCCGCTTTTCGAAGACCGCGCCTCTCGCGGCCTTTCCGGGCGACGGAAAGCGGGGGCCGGGCGGGTCTGCATTCTCAGGGGTCCCCATCGCGCCCACGCGATGGGGTGGAACCGAAGCGGAGCGGAGGACGGCTTGCCGTTGCGGGACCGGCTGGCCTCTGCTCCGTCTCGACCTCTCTCGGAAGGCCGGAAGGCGTGGCTGTGATTGCTGAGGCACTAACCAGAGATATCGTGCCTGATCAGTGGAATGCGGGGTCGAAGTAGACTGCCGCGTCCTCCGGCGCCAGTTGCGGACGCAGATGCGCGCGCAGTTCGTCGAGGCCATTTGCGTGCAGGTCGTCGTTGAAGTCACCGAGACGCGGAGAGAGGCGGATGGTGTCGATCTGGAAACCGCCGGCATGGCGTTCCATCTGCTCCGCAGCGGTCACGCCTGCCGGATCGGGATCGACGGCGATGTAGAGGCGATGCAGACCCTTGGGCAGCTTGAGGGCGGCGAGGTGGTTGGCGGACAGAGCCGCAACGCATGCCATCTTGGGAAGCGCGAGGTGCAGGGAGATCATGGTCTCCAGGCCTTCGCCAACGAGCAGGACGCCGTTCGGTTCGCCCATGCGGACACCGTGGCCGAGGAGATTGCCCATGGCCTTGCGCGGTCGGCTGACCGGGGCCTTCTCTGCTGTTGCGGGATCGAGCCAGGTGCGATGCAGGCCCGTGAGCCGTCCGTCGAGGTCAGTGACCTTGGCGAGCAGGGCGGGCCAGGTCTCGGGTGCGTTCCCAGAGCGGTGTTCCTCGCGCCAATGATAGCACCTCGGGTGAAATCGAAGGGCGTCGAGATGCCCGAGCCCCGTTAGGCCGCGCTTCGCGAGATATCGTTCGGCCAGCGTGCTTGAAATTGGCTTGCCGATGGCCCAGAGCCGTCGCGCGGCCTCGGTGGAGCCGCGGCTAGCTGGTCGGTTGGTCGCCTGATGCCTGTCCATTTGCGGTAGGCTGAGAAATCTGCGGGCCTCGTCCAGCGTCTCCTTCAGCGTGGCGATCCCCATGTTGAGGGCGATCAGGTCCAGAAGGTCGCCATGCTGCCCGGTTGCGGAATCGGTCCACTTGCCAGCCGCGCCGGGCCCGGAGGTCGGGCCTGATAGCCGAACATAGAGGCTGCGACCGCGCGTATTCTGCACGTCACCGACGATCCAGTACCGACCCTGCTTGCGGCCGTTCGAGAGGTAGTGGCGGCAAACAACTTCCGCTTCCTCGGCAAGGCGGCGCGAGATGTCGGTGGCGGGGCTAGTCATAGGTGTTGTCTCCCTATTGGAGAAAAAGGCCCACCGTTTCCGATGGGCCAGTTGTACGAGCGTCCGGGTTGCCAGGGGGAGGTGGGATATCGTTCCCGGCTCTCGGATTGTTACTCAGCTGCCGTTTGAGTTGCCTCATCTGTGGCGACGGGATCATCTTCTTCCGAGGGATTGGAATCTCCGATAGCCGGTTCGCCGCCGTCTTCCGCCGATTGCGCTTCGCTAGCGTCGGGATCGTCGTCCGAAGCGTCATCGTTGACGCGGTCTGCCTCGTCGACCAACTCGATCTCCGGTGCTTCCTCTTCCAGCAGGGGCGGCGTGCGCAACGGTTCGGGCAGCCAGCCAGTGCCGGAGAGCAGGTCCTCGGCCGTGGTCACCATTTCGGCCTTCTTCAGCCCGGCGATCCGGTCAGCGGCGTCATCACCCTTCGCCTCGCGCACGGCCTCGAGGATGCGCGCCTTGGTCACGCGGCTGAGGTAGCTGTCACCCGTCGCCGTCCAGCCCGCTTTGGCCATGTCGAGCTCGACGGTCCCGGCCAGCACATCCGCATGCGCGATGGCGCGCGGACGGCGTTGGTAGGGATCGTGCACGGCATTGACGCTCATCGCCACGCAATGGGCGAAGAGCGCCTCGCGGCTGCAGCTGTCGAACTCGGTCAGCGCCTCCCAGAGGTCCTCGGGTGCCTTCGGCAGGTTCCGCACCCAG
>JBCCCX010000274.1:0-4270 GCA_039033275.1 Pseudomonadota bacterium
AATAAATGCCGGGGACGGACAGGTTTAGGGTTTGCGCAAAAAACGCTTCACGGAACCCAGGCTCCGACACGGGCGTCCGCTCATGCGGACTCCCTACCGCACGCCCAGATAGGCGGTCTGGCCGTCGCGTTCCACGACCAGCGCATAGGGGCCGTCCGTGGATTCGATGAATTCTTCGAAATCGTCCAGATCGCCAATATCCGTTCGGTTGACGCGGCGGATGATGTCGCCGCGGCGCAGGCCGGAGCGGAAGGCGCGGCTGCCGGGGCGCACGCTGTTGATGAAGACGCCTTCGTCGCCGTCGCGCAGGTCGAGATCGCGCGGAATGTCCGTGATGGTTGCGCCGGAGAAGCTCTCCATGGACGGGATGTCGTCCGCCGCGCTGGCGTCCAGCACGTCGCGCTCGTCTTCCATCGCCTCGACCGTGATGCGCGTCGTGCGGCGCTTGCCCTCGCGCAAGTAAGTGATGTCCGCCGTCGTGCCAGGCGTCAGCAGGCCGACCGCGTTGCGCAGGTCGGAACTGTCCTCCAGCTCCTCGCCGTTGAAGGCGATCACCACGTCGCCGTCCTCCAGTCCGGCCTTCTCCGCCGGACTGTCTTCGACCACGTTGGAGATGAGCGCGCCGCGTACGCTGGGCAGGCCCAACCCGTCGCGCAGCTCGGGCGTCACGTCGCCGATCAGCACGCCGATGCGCCCGCGCCGGACCTCGCCGAATTCGGTCAGCTGGTTCATCACGTTGCGGATGGTGCGGGTCGGCACGGCGAAACCGATGCCGGCGCTGGAGCCCGACCGGCTGATGATGGCGGTGTTGATGCCGATCAGCTCACCCTTGGAATTGACCAACGCCCCGCCGCTATTGCCGGGATTGATGGCCGCGTCGGTCTGGATATAGTCCTCATAGCGGTCGCCGCCGCCCGCGCGGTTCTCGCGTCCCAGGGCCGAGACGATGCCGCTGGTGACCGTGGAGGACAGGCCGAACGGGTTGCCGACCGCGATGACGTAGTCGCCGACCATCACGTCGTCCGTTTCCGCGATGACCAGGTCGCGCAGATTGCGCGCGTCGATCCGCAGCAAGGCGAGGTCGGTCTGCGGGTCCGCGCCGACCACTTCGGCGATGAATTCGCGGCGGTCTTCCAGCTGGACCTCGATCTCGTCCGCGCCGTCGATGACGTGGTTGTTGGTCAGGATCAGCCCCTCGGCGGCGTCCACGATCACGCCGGAACCCAGCCCGGCGCGCGGGCCGCGCTGTCGGGGGCTCTGGCCGAAGAAGCGCTCGAACATCTCCATGCGCTCATCGTCGATCTCCGGCGTGTTGCGCTCCGTCACCGTGTTGATCGACACGACCGCCGGGGTCACGCGCTCCAGCAGCGGTGCCATGGTCAGCACGCCGCGGCGCGCATCGTAGGTCATGGACGAATTGCCGGCCGCCATCTGCACGGGCAGGAAGGCGGGGACGGGCTGCGTGTCGCCCGGCGACGGGTAGGTCTGGGCTTCCACGACCTGGGTGAGGGCGACGGGCGTCGCGACGAGGGTCAGGGCGGCGGCGGACAGGATGAGGGGCTTTTTCACGGGGTGCATACTCCTTGGGAAGACAGGGTCCGTAATATTCCGGAAAGATATGGACGCCCCAAAGGTTCCCGCAACCCCGTGCGTCAGAAGGTGGAGGAGGTTTAAGGGAGATGAACTCTAGGTGAGCGGGGAAGCTTTTTCAAATCCCTCCCCCGAGCAGGGGGAGGTGGCACTACGGCCGAAGGCCGCGTGACGGTGGGGGGTGCCTGGCCTATCGTCGGGGAAGATCGCCGACGACTGTCCATGACCGAGAGCCTTGGCACCCCCCACCGACCCTTGCGCTTCGCGCGGCGGCCCACCTCCCCCTGCTCGGGGGAGGTATTCAGGATCTTTGGCTCCGGCCTACACCATCGCCCGCCCCAAATAGGTGTACAGTTCCGGCATCAGGCCGGGCGATCCGCAGGCCACGAGGCGCGGCCCGTCCTTGGGGTTGCCGCCGTGCCAGTCCGTGATGACCCCGCCCGCGCCGACCACGACCGGCATCAGCGCGCGCACGTCGCAGGGCTTCATCCCGCCTTCCACGATCAGGTCCATCCGCCCCTGCGCCAGCAGCACGTAGCCGAACGCGTCGAGGCCAAGGCGCGAGAACGCCACGCCGCTCTGGATGATCTTGTAGGCTGCCAGTTCGCCGGGGCCGAACATGCCGAAGGGCTGGGTGCAGCCCAGCCGCGCTTCGGACAGGGTCTCGATCGTGCGGACCTGCAGCCGGTCGCGCGTGCCGTCGTCCCGGATCAGCCAGCTTTCGGGTTCGCCGGATACATCGCCCATCGCCCGGATGCCCAGCGCGGGCAGGTCGATCAAGCCCAGTACCGGCTCGCCGTCCAGGGAGCAGGCGATCAGCGTGCTCCAAACCGGCACGCCGGCGACGAAGGCGCGCGTGCCGTCGATCGGGTCCAGCGTCCAGGAAAAGGCATTGGTGCCCGCATGGTCGGGCAGTTCCTCGCCCTCGATGGAATCATCCGGGAAGACCTCGCGGATCAGGCGGCGCAGTTCGCGCTCGCCCTCCACGTCGGCTTCGGTCACGGGGTCGTAGCCGGAAGAGGCCTTGTTCTCCGCCGCCACGCCGGAGCGGAAGAGTGGCAAGGTGATGGTGCGCGCGGCTTCGGACAGCGTGTCGAGAAAGGCGCGGCGCGCGGCAAGAGCGGTATCGGTCATGGTCGCGCCTTAAGCGAAGCGCGCGCCGGACGCACGGGAATTGACGCCGCAGCGTTTCCCCAAACGTCGTCCCCGGCATTTATTGCCGGGGTCCGGTCTCGTCAGGTCCACAAGACGAAAGTGTGCGGGTCCTCGCCTCTTGTAAAGAAGCCCGCCAGCAGACCCCGGCAATAAATGCCGGGGACGGGGATGGTTTTTGGAAGTCCGCTTACGGCGCCACCAGCCTCAGGGCGGGCTTGGTCGCGGTTTCCAGCGACTTGGCGAGGTCGAGCAGGTGCTTTCGCGGGCCTTCGCCCATGGCATAGTAGGCGCGGACCAGGTCCATCGTCTCCTTCTTGGACAGCACGTCCGAGGCGATGTTGGCGGGATCTTCCGCGGCGAACGTGTCGCGTTCCGACAGGCCTTCGTAGAAATACTGCACCGGCACGGAGAGCGCTTCGGACAGCTCGAACAGGCGCGCGGCCGAGACGCGGTTGGCGCCGCATTCATATTTCTGGATCTGCTGGAAGCGGATGCCGACCTGCTCGGCCAGGGCCTGCTGGGTCAGTCCGAGCAGGCGGCGGCGGCGGCGGAGCCTCTTGCCGACGTGAAGGTCGATGTCGCTGGTCATGGGCGCGTGTCCTCTTTCTGGGCGTCTCGCCCATGAGGGGAGCAATCATCGTGCCAAGTGCGCGAGGGTTGTTCGCCTCACACGGGAGCGGGGCCGGGTGAGGGCGTCCCGATCCGGGACGATCCGGCCTGCGGCGAGGCTCTTACTGCGCGGCGAGCGCGTCCGGCGTGCGCAGGGCCATGACGGCCCGCACGACGGCGGCGAGGCGGCGCACCGTGTCGTCATAGCCGCGCTTGGGCGACAGGGTGACCGGATTGAGGTAGAGATCGCGGTTGATCTCGATCTGTACGACCTCCACCCCGTCCTCCGGCCGGCCGTAATGCTCGGTCACGTAGCCGCCCGCATAGGGGTAGTTCACCCCGACGGAGAAGCCTTCCCGCTGCATAAGCATGCGCAGGGCGGACAGCGTCTCGGCGTGGCAGGACCGGCCGAACCGGTCGCCCAGCACGATGTCGGGCCGGCGCGATCCCATGGGCGCGAAGCCCGGCATGGAATGGCAGTCCAGCAGCAGCGCCTGGCCGAAGCGCGCCTGCGCCTCCTCCACCAGGCCGCGCAGCGCAGCGTGGTAGGGCCGGTAGAGCGCCGCGATGCGCGCCTGGGCGTCCGCACGACGCGGTAGGCGGCGATAGATCGGCGCGCGTTCGCCGATGCGCGTGGGCACGACGCCGATCCCGGCCGCCGCGCGCGGCGTTTCCGGACCCGGCCCGACCGCCCAGTCGCGCGGCAGCTCGTCCGGCCCGCGGTTCACATCCACATAGCAGCGCGGAAACCGCTCCCGGAGCAGCGGCGCGCCCGCATCCACCGCTGCCCCGACCAGCCGGTCCACGTGAAAATCCTCGTTGCGCCGCAGCTGCGACAGCGACAGGACGGAGGCGTCCTGGAAAGGCTGCGGGTAGACGTCGCCGGAATGGGGCGAGGCCCTTGATTATGCGCACC
>JBCCCX010000275.1:0-4268 GCA_039033275.1 Pseudomonadota bacterium
CGGCATGGACGTGAACGTGAAGGCCTATTTCGTTCTCGCGACGCTCGTCATCGCCGTGCCGACGGGTGTGAAGGTCTTCTCCTGGCTCGCGACCATGTGGGGCGGGTCGATCCGTTTCACCGTGCCGATGCTCTGGGCGCTGGGCTTCATCTTCCTGTTCGTGGTCGGCGGCGTGACGGGCGTGATGCTCGCCAATGCCGGCGTGACGACCTATCTGCACGACACCTACTACGTCGTGGCGCACTTCCACTATGTGCTATCCATGGGCGCCGTGTTCGGCATCTTCGCCGGCTGGTACTATTGGTACGGCAAGATGTTCGGCCATCACTATAACGGCTTCCTGGCGCGGCTTCACTTCTGGCTGTTCTTCATCGGCGTGAACGTGATCTTCTTCCCGCAGCACTTCCTGGGCCTCAACTCCATGCCGCGTCGCTATGTCGACTATCCGGTCGAGTTCGAGTTCTGGAACCAGGTCAGCTCCTGGGGCGCGTGGATCACGCTGGCATCGGTCGCGGTGTTCTTCATCGTGGTGATCGAGGCCGTGCTGATGCGCAACAAACGCCGCGTCGGCAATAATTACTGGGGTGAAGGCGCGACGACGCTGGAATGGACCTTGTCCAGCCCGCCGCCCTACCACCAGTTCAGCGTCCTGCCGCGCATCGACGATGGCGACCGGGACCCGCATCTGGAAGTGGACGCCGCCTACGCCGAAGGCGACAAGACCTAAGCGGACGCCTTGGCCACCACCTCCGCTCATAACACCGAAGGGGCCGCGTCGGAAACGACCGCGGCCTTTTCTTCGTCCGCTCAAGCGGGTGCGGGTCTCTCCCTCGCAGGTCCGGGCGATTACTTTGCCCTGATGAAGCCGCGCGTGATGAGCCTAGTCGTCTTCACCGCCATTTGCGGGCTGCTGCTCGCGCCCGGCTCGCTGTCGGGCTCCATCGGGCTCGGCTCCGCCCTGATCGCCATCTTCTGCATCGCGCTGGGTGCGGGCGCGTCCGGCGCGCTCAACATGTGGTATGATAGCGACATTGACGGGGCCATGGCCCGCACCTCGCAGCGGCCCATACCCAAGGGCGTGCTATCCCCGCGTGCGGCGCTGGGCTTCGGCATGGTCATGTCGGCGGCCGCCGTTTGGCTGCTGCTGGTGGCGACGAACTGGGTCGCCGCCGCCCTGCTGGCCTTCACCATCTTCTTCTACCTCGTCATCTACACGATGTGGCTCAAGCGCAGCACGCCGCAGAACATTGTCATCGGCGGCGCGGCCGGAGCCTTTCCGCCCATGGTCGCCTATGCCTCTGTTACCGGAACGGTCACGGTCGATTCCGTCATCCTGTTCCTCATCATCTTCTTCTGGACGCCGCCGCATTTCTGGGCGCTGGCCCTCTACAAGCAGACGGATTACGGCCGGGTCGGCATTCCCATGATGCCCAATGTCCACGGCGCGCCGCGCACCCGGCTGGAGATCATCGTCTACAGCGTTCTGCTATTCGGTCTGACGCAGCTGCCCTGGGTCACGGGTCTGGGCGGGCCGGTCTACGCCGTCGCCAATCTTGTCCTGTCCGGTGCCTTCGTCGTCCTGGCGTGGCGTGTCTTCCGGTCGCAGGCGGGCGACAGGCCTTCCGACACGGATGCGGGCCACCTATATGCGGTCCGGAGCGGGAACAAGGCGGCGCGGAATCTCTTCGCCTATTCGATCCTGTATCTTTTCGCCGTGTTCGCCGTGCTGACGGCGGATCATCTGTTCTTCGCCGGAGCGTGAGGCCATGCCGGAGTACCGAAACGAGCCGACCGAGTTCGCCGAACCCACCCAGGCGGAAATCCGCGCCCGCACCTGGCGCAACGTCGCCATCGCATTCGGCCTGCTGGGCTTCATGGTGCTCGTCGCGGCGTCCGTCGTGATGCGCTCGCCGGCATGAGAAGGATCGTTATGACGCACAATCTCAAGACCAAGCTGCTGCTGATCTTCATCGCCACGGGCATGCTCAGCCTCGGTTTCTTCTCCAAGACGCTCTACGACACGTTCTGCCGCATTACCGGTTTCGGCGGCACGCCAGTCATCGCGCAGAATGCCGACAATCTGTCCGTCGTGCTGGACCGCACGGTTACGGTGAAGTTCGACACGAATGTCAGCCCAGACCTGCCGTGGGAGTTCGCGCCCGTTCAGCGCTCCATGGAGGTCAATCTGGGCCAGACGGGCCTGGCTTTCTATACGGCCAAGAACACATCCGACGTGCCCGTGAGCGGCGTCGCCACATTCAACGTCACGCCCGTCAAGGCCGCGCCGTGGTTCGTGAAGACGGAATGTTTCTGCTTCACCGACCAGATCCTCCAGCCCGGCGAGGAGATGACCATGCCGGTCCTGTTCTTCGTCGATCCGGAGATGGACAATAGCGCCCGCCACGACGATGTGCGCGAAGTCGTGCTGAGCTACACGTTCTTCCCGTCCGAAAACCAGCCGGAAATGACCGCAGGCGTCCCGGTGCAAGCTCTGCGCTAGGCGCGATCGATACAGCCTTCGCAAGAGCCGCGATCGGAACGTTTGACGCGTCCCCCGCGGTTGCGAACCCCACGGCCCGCCGGTATAGGCGGCGAACGTAACGCATTCGCCTGGGTCATGCCCGGGCACACAAGGATATTGCTCATGGCTGGCGCCGTCGAACACGACTATCACATTCTCCCGCCCAGCCCCTGGCCGTTCTTCTCCGGCATCGCCGCCCTGATCTGGGGCCTCGGCATGGTGACCTTCTTCGCCGGGCTGGTGCCGCGCAACGGCGACAATCCGATGATGGAGTTCTTCTTCGCGCGCGGGCTGGACACGATACAGGGCCGCGAAGGCGCGGGCGGCGGCTGGATCATCCTGTTGATCGGTTCGCTGATGGCCGCTTACGTCATGTTCGCCTGGTGGCGCGACGTCGCCGCCGAGAGCGCGCGCGGCGAGCACACGCCCGTCATCGATCTCGGTCTGCGCTACGGCATGATCATGTTCATCATGCAGGAAGCCATGTTCTTCGTGGGCTGGTTCTGGATGTTCTTCGAGCTCGGCCTATTCCACAAGTTCCGCGCCGGCTGGAACCCCGATATTCTGGAAAACCCGGCCGACTACGCCTCCTGGCCACCGCCTTCCATCGAGACGGTCGATCCGTGGCACCTGCCGCTGATGAATACGCTGATCCTGCTCCTGTCCGGCACGACCGTGACCTGGGGCCACCACGCGCTGATCCACGGCGACCGCAAGGGCGCCAAATGGGGCATCGGTCTGACCGTGCTGCTGGGCGTCGCCTTCCTGGGCGTCATGGCCTACGAATATTCGCACCTGTTCCATTACCGGCTGGAAGACGGGTTGAAGGGCACGTTCTGGCTGTCGACCAACGTCTATGGCTCCGCCTTCTTCATGGCGACGGGTTTCCACGGGCTGCACGTGTTGATCGGGGCGATCTTCCTGTTCGCCATGTGGGCGCGCCTGATGAATGGCGGCATGACGTCGGAGAAGCATTTCGGCTTGGAGGCCGCCGCATGGTACTGGCACTTCGTCGACGTGGTGTGGCTGTTCCTGTTCGCCTTCGTCTATGTCGCCTTCGTCTGACGGAAGGGCATAGCGCGTGGCGGCCCGTTGCCCGGTCTGCGGCCGCGGGCGGCTCTTCGCGGGCGTGTTGAGCTTCCGCGACCAGTGCGAGGCCTGCGGCGCGGACTTTTCTGCGCTGGAGGATACGGGCGACGGTCCGGCCGTTTTCGTGATCTTCATCGTCGGCATCTTCATCGTGCCGCTCCCCGTCCTGCTCAGCGTGGTGGGGGGATGGCCGAGCTGGCTCTCCCTCACCCTGTTCATTCCCGTCATCATCGGCGTGTCGGTCGGGCTTCTGCGTTGGCTGCGCGGCGTCCTGTTCGCCCAGCAATGGCGTCGGGCCGCGATGGAACAGCGCTTCGGCGGCCGGTCCTGATTTGGCCCTCCGCCCCGCCGTGTCGCGACCCCGCCACTTCCGCCCCATGCCGGGCCTCACCCTTGCTGTGCTGATCTGCCTGCCGATCCTGATCGGGCTGGGCGTATGGCAGTATCAGCGCTGGCAGTGGAAGACCGGCGTGTTGGCCGAGGTCGAGGCCGCCGTCACCGCGCCGCCGCTGGACGGGATATATAGAGTGGATTTGTAATATCAGCTTTTTTAAAAGCTCGCTCCACATTCATTATGTCTACTTCGTCATCTTCCACAAGTAAGATATTTACGATTCTGTCCTTTTCCTGCATTGTACTTCGGGATAATTCTTTAGAA
>JBCCCX010000276.1:0-4264 GCA_039033275.1 Pseudomonadota bacterium
CGGCGGAGGCCAGCGCGTCGGTTGGATCCTCTGCCCAGATATCACGCCGCCCGTCACCGCGAAAATCGACGGCATACTCCGCATAGGTCGTCGGGATAAACTGCGTATGCCCCATCGCCCCCGCCCAGGACCCGACCATCCGATCAGGCGTCGTGTCGCCGTTCTGCAAGATACGGAGAGCCGCGAGTAGCTGCGCTTCGAAGAACCGTCCACGCCGTCCGTCAAAGGCCAGTGTCGACGTCGCCGAGATGACCGGGATATCTCCCAATCGGGTTCCATAGGCGCTTTCGACACCCCAGATTGCGCCGGTGACCTCGGGCGGGACGCCGTAGCGGGCCTCGGTCTCGCGCAGGACGTTCTGCACCGGGGCGACCCGCCGTCGACCAAGCTGCACGTCCTCCTCTGACGCGATGATGGCGAGGTAATCCTCGGTCGATCTGTGAAATTCCGTCTGATTGCGGTCGCGTTCGACAACCCCCGGCAGGAAGCCTGCATCCCTCAGCCCGGAATTGAGCGTCGCCTCCGACACGCCCTGTGCCTGCGCCCGGGCGCGAAAGCCCGCAAGCCAGGCGTCATAGGACGCATTGGCGACAGGCCGGAACTCGCGGGAGGGCGAAAGCCCCCCAGGGCCGCGCGGCGCTGGCAGACATCCGGCGAGGATCGTCGCGCCCACGGACACCAGCAGGGAGCGTCGGAAAAGCGGGTCGAGCATGATCGGACACTCCTTGCATGGGCATCACCTGCTCCAACATGTGTTGTCGTCGGCTCGGATGTCCATCCGCTTGTCGCGCGCGGTCAGCCGTATATCTACGTTTTGAAGACCGACCATTCGTGAGGCCCCCATGCCCTGTCCGATATGCGAAAAAGAAACTGTGGCAGCCTATCGGCCGTTTTGCTCCCGCCGATGCGCCGATGTCGACCTGGGCCGCTGGTTGAGTGAAAGCTACGCCATTCCGTCCACCGATTTAGAAGACATCGACCCCGCTGCCGACCCGGACGGCCAACAGGCAGACAGGCCCCATTGAGGGGCCCGGGTCGTCGTGCGACTTTTCTTGTTTGCGGCTATGGACACCCCCAGGTTCTCGCCCTAAAACCGCGCCACCCTAGCGGGGCCAAGCCGTCCCGCGAAACCCGTGCCCGGGTAGCTCAGGGGTAGAGCAGTGGATTGAAAATCCTCGTGTCGGTGGTTCGATTCCGCCCCCGGGCACCACATCACCTCTAAAGGTCAGTGATATCAATGGCTTATGGGGTAAATTCGCCCCACCGTTGTCGCGCATGGGCGGACGTGGGACTTTTTTTGTTCATGGTTCGTGCAGCATTTTTGTTTGACTTTGTGCCGGTTCCTCCCCATCTCAAACGCATCTTCTAATGAAGATCGTCGCCGGACGGCGGCGTAAATGCCCGGATGGGCACGTGGAAACGGAACCGGTATCGGTTGTCGCTCGCCGGATGGCTCGCTTGGCTGCAACTGGATGGTTTGCTGCCTGTGAATTCGCCCAAAGCCTGTGCGACGGGTCCGGTTCTCCTGGTACGAAAAGGAGAACCAGATGAACGCAACTACCCCTTACAAGACAATCATTCGCTTTGATCAGGCAGCTGCTCAGGAAGATGGTACTATCAAGCGCATCGTCGGCTTTGTGCATGCTAAGAACATGCTCGCGCTGTTTGACGATGCGACGCTTGACGCAAATCCTCGGTCAGCCAAAGCAAACAACGTAACGGCCGACATCATTGAAAGCGTCAACGAAGCCCCAAGGCTGTTTCAGTTCAAGACTAAGGGGATCCTTCTCGGAACCTCGGACTATCAGCAGCTCCAGCGGAACCGTTTCGAGCTAAATTTCAACAATCCGGCCTATGAAGGGTTGTTGGATGGCGGTCACAATATGCTCGCCCTTGGAACGCATTTGCTGGGCTTCGTTCTGGATCCGAAAGAGGTTCGAAAGATCAAGCTCTGGGAGGATTTCAAGCAACAATGGGCAACGCACCGCGACGAAGTAAAGGCCATCCGCGATGAACTGAATTTCAAAGTTCCGGTTGAGCTCTTGGTGCCGTCCGACGTTGATGACGAGGAGGTCGTGCAGGAGTTCACGATGGCGCTGATGGACATCTGCGCCGCGAGGAACAACAACGCACAGTTGACTACCGAAGCGAAGGCGAACCAACGTGGCTTCTATGAAGAGATCCGAAAGCGGATGCCCCCTGCGTTAGCCGAACGTGTCGAGTGGAAGACCAATGAATGGGAAAGCGACCATAGGCGGCCCATCAAGGTTCGTGACCTGATCGCTCTAGCCTGGATACCCCTGACAGTACTTCAGGACGAAGGTCTGTTGCCGACCGAGTCCGAAGGGGGAACGAGCCTCAAGTTCGGTGTGCTCCCCCAAAACATCTATCGCAACAAGGGAGAGCTGTCGAAATTGTTCGATCGGCTGATGGAACATCCGGACGTGTCCAAGCCGACCAACGGACCGTTGCATGAACTGCACAATGCGGCAGTCGGAAGCGCCTTCGATACCTTAAGCCGCCTGCCGAGCCTATACGACAAGGTGTTTCTCGAACTTCCTGACGCCTACAATGTTGCTATCAATGCTCGTTTCGGTCGACATAGTGCAGTCAAGTATCGGGACGGAAAGAAGGTTTTCCCGTCACCGTTCTTCGGAGAGATGAGTGCGTATGGTGTTCCGGATGGTTTCATTCTTCCCGTTGTATACGGACTGAAATCGCTCATCGGCCTAAAGGATGGCAAGCTGTACTGGGTGGAAGATCCCGAGAAGTTTCTTGACCGACACATGAAGGCTTTGGCCGGAGCGTTCCGGATGCCAATGGAGATGGCGGGCTTTGATCCGCAGAAGGTTGCCAAAAATGAGACCTCCTATTCCTTCATGGTTGGTGAAGTCGAAAAGGCGCTCATTCGCGAACACGCGTCCGCCTGATGTCTTCCGCCCCTGCCGCTTTCGGCAGGGGCGGGTTCTCATCATAGAGTAGTTCCGCCTGCGCCTCTATCGCCGCCCGGCGTGCGGGATCTGGCTCTGCCAACTTTGCCTTCAGGCCGCGTGTCATCGTCTTTATCCGGCTCGGTTCTTAGGCGATGACTTCGTTTCCAAAGTAACATGTAGCGTAAAGGCGGCGGGAGAAACAGATTTGGCGTTGGGCGGAACAGTTATCAAGCTAGCCCCCTGATGTTTGGAGCGCAACTCAGGTGCCGCCACCCCGCCCTTCCCCTCTTACCGGCCCGTCTCCACCCCGCGATAGGAGCTTCATCCAGGATGCTGCCCGCACCTTCTGGCGCGCGACGTGAGTGTAGCGAGAGGCTTCCTTCTTAGTCGTCCAGCCGAAGATCGTAACGAGAAAGGCGAGGTTGCCCGTGGGCGTGGCGTCGAGCAAGGCCTTCAACTCCGGCAGGACCGGGATGGAGAGGGTGACGGGCTTGCGGTCGCGGTTCTTGGCCTGAGTCAGGGTGATCCAGCCGTCCTTGAAGTGCTGCGGCCCGAGCTGGACGATGTCGGACCGCCGCTGCCCGGTGTAGAGCATGAGTGCCAGCGCCAGCCTTGGCTTGCTGCCGATCCAGTGATGATCCTCGAACTGACGGACCTCCTCCATCGTCCAGGAATGGAAACCGTCGCCCTTGGCCTTGAGGTAGGTCACATCGCGGGCCGGGTTGCGCTGGGCCGACTCGTACTGCACTGCGAAGGCATAGACCTGCCGCAGTGCCTTGATGAAGCCGTTCGCGGCCTCGGGCCGATCCCCCATCTCGTCGCGCATCCGGCGGACGTGTCGGGGCTCCATCAGCGCGTAGGGTTTCGATCCGTTCTTCTCGCAGATCCGGTCGAGGATGCCGCGCCGGACATACTTGGTGCGGCCACTCAGCCGCTGATATTCGGCCGAGACGTAGTACTGCTC
Organism: Pseudomonadota bacterium; assembly: GCA_039033275.1. Classification (GTDB taxonomy): domain Bacteria; phylum Pseudomonadota; class Alphaproteobacteria; order Caulobacterales; family Maricaulaceae; genus Litorimonas. Next base: position 3,898 of record JBCCCX010000276.1, read on the forward strand.
GCAGAGCCACTTGAAGCTGCCCTTCGATCCGCGCCGCTCGAGCGGTTCGGTCGGCGCGCGCGGCGTCGCGCCCATCATCGCGACGTGGTACTCGGCTAGGAAGCCCTCCGTCCCCGGTTGGCTCCGCAGCCGCACCTTCAGGTGCCCGGGTCGCCGCAGGTAGACGTGCACGTTCCCGTGCTGGTCGGTATCCTTGAGACGTGCTTCAGGCGGATGCTGTCCGAGCCGTCTCTCATCTTGAATGTGGGCATGGCACGCGCTGCCTTTCGTCAGCCGTCAGCCGTCAGCCGTCAGCCGTCAGCCGTCAGCCGTCAGCCGTCAGCCGTCAGCCGTCAGCCGTCAGCCGTCAGCCGTCAGCCGTCAGCCG
>JBCCCX010000277.1:0-4224 GCA_039033275.1 Pseudomonadota bacterium
GTGGCGAGAAAGCAAATTGCCGCCTGTTAGGGAGACGCGGCGCGAGTCGCAAGCGGGGGTGGCGGCGTTGTGTGGACGAGATTAGCTGGCAAGCCGCCCTGGGTCCCGGATCAAGTCCGCGAACCCGTCCCCGGGCTCAACCCGGGGTCCAGGGCTGTAGCGCGACAAGTCGCGGTCAAGCCGCGCGGTGATTAAGCCAGCGCTTCTGTCCTGCCCCGTCGATAGAAACCAGCACAACCGCCCTAGGTCCTGGATCGGGCCGGGAACGCACATAAGGCGATCCGTCCCCGGGCTCGACCCGGGGTCCAGGGCTGTAGCGCAACAAGTCGCGGTCAAGCCGCGCGGTGATTGAGCCAGCGCTTCTGTCCTGCCCCGTCGATAGAAACCAGCACGACCGCCCTAGATCCCGGATCGGGTCCGGGAACTCGTATCGGAGAAATCGGCCCCCGGGCTTGACCCGGGGTCCAGAGCGGGAGAGCAGAACATTATGGGTGTCACGAACTGGGTCTACATCCTCGCGAGCGATCGCAACGGAACACTTTATGTCGGGTCGACCTCGGAACTCGGTCTTCGCCTTGAAGAACACCGCTCCGGGCAAGGCAGCAAGTTTGTCCGGAAGTACGGCGTCTACACGCTGGTCTATTTCGAGATAGCTGCGTCGAAGGAAGATGCGTTGCACCGCGAGCACCAGCTTAAAAGGTGGAGACGCAAGTGGAAGCTGGACTTGATCGAGGCCGACAATCCGACATGGGCGGATCTGACCGAGGTAGCTCGGAAAGCCGTTGCACGGGAGTGGTAGGTTGCCGCTCTGGACCCCGGGTCAAGCCCGGGGACGGGTTCCCGGATTTGATCCGGGACCCAGAACGAAAAAAAGACGGCGCCATGCGCCGCCTCCTTATCGAGTTTCCCGCCGCCGCCCTGCGGCCAGTGAGAGACGTAAGAGCCAGCCTATAACGATCTGGCTATGACCATCTTCATGATCTCGTTCGTGCCGCCATAGATGCGTTCGACCCTCACGTCGCGGTACATGCGGCCGATCTTGTATTCGTTCATGTAGCCATAGCCGCCGAACAGCTGCAGGCAGCGGTCCACGACTTCGCATTCGCGGTCCGTGACCCAATATTTCGCCATGGACGCCGTCACCGTGTCCAGTTCGCCGCGCAGATGCTTGTCGGCGCAATCATAGACGAAGGTCTTGGCGACCTGGGTGATGGTCTTGCACTCGGCGAGTTCGAACTGCGTGTTCTGGAAGTCGATGACGCGCTTGCCGAAAGCCTTGCGCTGCTTGACGTAGTCGATGGTTTCGCGCAGCGCCTCCTCCATCACGGCGACGGCCGTCACGGCGATGTTGAGCCGTTCCTGCGGCAGCTCGGTCATGAGCTGGATGAAACCCATCCCTTCCTGCTCGCCCAGCAGCGCGTCGGCGGGCAGCTTCACGTCGTCGAAGAACAGCTCCGCCGTGTCCTGCGCGTCGCCTCCGACCTTGTCGAGAATGCGGCCGCGGCGGAAGCCCTCCACCTCGTCCGTCTCCACGATCATCAGCGACTTGGCGTGCTTTCCCTCGCCGCCCGTATCGGCCACGACGAGGACCAGATTGGCCGTGCCGCCATTGGTGATGAAGGTCTTGGAGCCGTTCAGCACCCAGCCATTGCCGTCACGCTTGGCATTGGTCTTGACCGATTGCAGGTCCGAGCCCGTGCCCGGCTCCGTCATGGCGATCGCGCCGACCAGTTCGCCCGACGCCATGCGCGGCAAATATTTCTGCTTCTGCTCCTCGGTCCCGTAATGCAGGATGTAAGGCGCGACGATGGCGTTGTGGAGGCTCAGCCCGAACCCGTCCACGCCCGCTTTCACCAGCTCTTCTTGGATGATCATCTCGTGGCGATAGTCCCCGCCGCCGCCGCCATATTCCTCCGGCATGGAGGGGCAGAGCAGGCCGTACTCGCCGGCCATGTTCCAGAACCTCCGGTCGACCATCTTGTTCTTGCGGAAACGCTCGCTGTGCGGCGCCATCTCGTTGCTGTAGAACTTGTAGGTGGCGTCGCGGAACATGTTGATGTCTTCTTCCTGATACCAATCGGGAAGTTTGAAATCGAGCACATCGGCCATCGTGTTATATCCTATGTTGCGGTGTTCGCGCGGTCCGTAGCAGAAAAACGACACACCCCGCGGCGTGTAAAACGTCGCGGGGTGCGCTTATCAGGGGTGTGATGGAGCGCGGTCTCGGGCGAAGTTGATAAAGGCTTCCACCCTCTTTGGAACATGGCAGCGGCTGGACCGGACCATCCAGACCGCCGGGTCCGTATCGCGGCCCGTTACTGTGAAACCGGGCAGGACGGAGATGAGCTTGGCATCCTGTACGCACCAGTCCGGCAATATGGTGATTGCCGATCCCGCCGCGGCGAGTCCGCGCAGGGCAATCGCAGTCGTTGCCGTGAAGGCCGGGTCGATTGGGTGCTCCGCCCTCCTGCCAGTCTTGGCATTGAACAGCCAAGATGTCCGGAACGATGGGTAGGTGAAGGTGGCTAGCGCATGCCCGTCAAGGTCCTTCGGCGTTCTCGGGATGCCATTCCGGTTAAGATAGTCCTGTGATGCCATCAACCCATATCGGACCGACCGGAACCGCTGCACATACATTGCACTGTCGTGCAGCGGACCGTGGCGGAAGGCCAACTCCACCCCGTCGGCGACCACATTGGTGCGCGCATCATCGAGCCGGAGCTCGATTTTAACCGCTGGATATTCGCGGGCAAAAGCCGTGACGAGCGGCATGAGAATACACTGCGCGAAACTCGTGCTGGCCCCGATGATAAGACGTCCAGAAGGCTCGTCCGCATTTCCGCGCGATGACAGCAACCCGACTAGGTTGGGCACGGTGTCTTCCAGATCGTGAAAGAGAGCCAATCCATCCTCCGTCAGAGAGAGGGCACGTGTGGACCGATGAAACAGCCTGAGGCCCATTTCGGCCTCGAGTCCTGCAATTGAACGCGAGACACTGGAGGGAGCGATATTCCGATGACGGGCAGCTTCCGCGAAGCTTCCAGCACGGCAGACTTCCAAAAAAAGGGAAAGGTCGTCCAGCTTCATTGATGCAGGATACGCACGATTGTTGCGCCAATCAATGCGTCGATCCTTTCCACTTTTTCGTGCCAGTCAGACGGGAAAAGGATAACTATTATGATGTTACAGTCACTCGACTTCACCGGACGGCGCGCTCTCGTCACAGGCGCCTCAAGGGGTGTCGGCCAGGCCACGGCGCGTCTACTTGCCGCTTATGGTGCGACCGTCACAGTTGCAGCACGGTCCTCGGAGGCACTCCAATCCCTAGTATCAGAGATCGAAGCGTCGGGCGGGCGGGCTAAGGCTGTCACCTGCGACGTCGCGGATTGGAAAACGGTCGAGGCCGCTGTGGCAGAAGAGGTGCCGCTCGACATCCTCGTCAACTGCGCTGGCACGATCGACCCCCTCCAATTCCTCGCGGATAGCAATCCAGCATTGTGGAGTCTCGCCATCGACGTCAACGTCAAGGGCTACTACCATTTTATGCGCGCTGTTCTGCCCCGCATGATCGAGCGCGGTCACGGCACAGTCGTGAATATCAGCTCAGGCGCAGTAAACAGCGATCTTCCCGGCTGGTCGCATTATTGTGCGTCCAAGGCCGCGGCACGGAAACTGACGGAAGTGGCAGCCCGTGAGTTGCGCGAGGCAGGACATGATGGGGTGCGAGTCATCGGCCTATCGCCCGGCACGGTCGCCACTGATATGATGGCGGCAATCCGAGACAGCGGTATCAATATCGTGAGCCGATTGGACTGGAACGTGCACATTCCACCAGAATGGGCCGCCGAAGGCGTCGCCTATCTATGCGGTCCTGGCGGCGACGCTCATGTCGGAACGGATTTCTCGATCAAAACGCCGGAGGGGCGCAGGGCTGTGGGATTGCCCACCGACGGCGCACCGAACAGAAGATGAAAAAAGCCCGGCCGGAGCCGGGCTCGATCGTGAATTTTCCGATAGATTCCCTACCGGGGACGCAAACCTGTGGGGCCAGCCGTGACTAAAAAGCCGCCGCTTCCAACGCCATCAAAGGCTCCGCGCCCGTTTTGATCTTCGCCAGGTGGGCGTCCATCATGGGGAGCATGCGCAGCATGAAGTAGCGGCCGGTGATGAGCTTGTTGGGGTAGAAGTCCTCATTCGCGCCGTCGTCGATCTTGGCCTGTGCCA
>JBCCCX010000278.1:0-4206 GCA_039033275.1 Pseudomonadota bacterium
ATAGGTCGCTGTCAAATAGGCAGATCGAATACGGCAACGTTTTCGCACCTTGGACCTGCCCGGTCAGCAGCAGCAACTATTTCGGGAATGTGGGACTCGATGCCAATGGCGGAACCGTCGTCGTGTCCGACCCGTGCGTGGGCGCGCCGTCCGGTCCCTTCGCAGGGGAGGTTTCGGTCTACCGCCAGACGGGCGGAGGTCAGCCGCTCACACTCGACACCACGATCTCGGGCACGATTCCGTTCCGTTTCCCGGGATCCAACATCTTCACGTCCCGGGAGACCATTGCCGTGAGTCCGGATGGAAACCGGTTCCTGGTCAGTCAGGCACTTGGAAACGGAGATGGGCGGCAGCAGCCCGACGGTGCGGAAACCCTCCTCTACACCAAGGAAGCGTCTGGCTGGACGCTGGAGGCTCTGCTGACCACTGACACGCCAGCGACGAATAATCTTCGCGCCTTCGGCGATGCCGTATTCTTCGCCAACTCCGACACGGCCATCGTCCGCGAAGCGAACACGCTTGATACCTCACCGCGGGAAGGCGTGAAAAGCCAGGCCCTCCTGTATGATCTCAGCGATCTTCCCGACTAGGGCTCGACCCGCATGCACAGAAGGGACGGCATACGTGCCGTCCTTTTTCACTGAATTTCCCGCAATCGAACCCGCCTACGTCGCGGCACCGATCAGGCCAACAGCCGCCTGACACAGTCCGCCCAGCCGTCCAGAAGCATCTTTCGCTGGACCTCAGCCATGTCGGGTTCGAAGCGCTTATCCAGCGTCCAGAGGCCGGCGAGATCATCCAGCCCATCCACCAGCCCTGCACCGATCATGGCCAGATAGGCCGCTCCCATCGCCGTCGTTTCCAGCACGCGCGGCCGTGCAACCGACAGGTCGAGCACATCCGCCAAATGGCCGACCATCCAGTCGTTCGCGACCATGCCGCCATCGACGCGCAGGCTCTTCGGGTGTGCGCCGTCCCGGGCCATGGCTTCGAATAGGTTGTGCGTCTGGTAGACCACGCTCTCCACAGTCGCGCGCACCACATGGTCCCGCCCGGTATCGCGCGTCAGGCCGAAAAGGGCGCCGCGCGCGTCCGGCTCCCAATAGGGCGCGCCGAGCCCGGTGAAGGCGGGCACCAGATAGACGCCGTGATTGCCGTCCAGCCCTTCGCAGATGGCTTGCGTCTCGGCCGCCGTCTCCACCAGCCCCATCTCGTCGCGCAGCCACTGCACGCCCGCGCCTGCGATGAAGATGGACCCTTCCAGCGCGTAAGTCGTCCGCCCGCCGATCCGGTAGGCGATAGTGGAGAGCAACTTGTTTTTGGACGTCAGGCATTCTTCCCCGGTGTTGAGGATCACGAAGCAGCCCGTGCCGTAGGTGGACTTGATGTCGCCCGGGGACAGGCAGAGCTGGCCGATGGCGGCCGCCTGCTGATCGCCCGCGACCCCCCGGATCGGAATACCCTGCCACGAGCCAAAGTCGTCGATGCAGTCGCGCACGTCCGGCAGGCCCGCGCCCGGCACGCCGAACAGGGCGAGCAAATCCTCGTCCCAGCGCTGGTCCCGGATGTTGAAGAGATTAGTGCGGGACGCATTGGTCGCGTCGGTCGCATGGACGGGGTCCTTCCCGCTGCCGCCTGTCAGACGCCAGATGAGGAAACTGTCGACCGTCCCGAAGCACAATTCTCCCGCCTCGCCCCGCACTCTCGCGCCGTCGACATGGTCGAGGATCCAGGCGATCTTGGTCGCGCTGAAATAGGGGTCGTGGAGCAGTCCCGTCTTGGCCTGTAGCTGAGGGGCAGGCATGGCGCAGGCGAGATCGCGGCAGCGCCCCGCCGTGCGGCGGTCCTGCCAGACGATGGCGTTGTAGACGGGTTTGCCGGTCTCCCGGTCCCAGACCAAGGTGGTCTCGCGCTGGTTGGTGATGCCGATGGCCGCAGGCGCGTGACCGTTCGCCGCGCACCAGTCGCGGCAGGCGCTTAGCGTCCGTTCGACGGTGGACCAGATGGCCTCGGGATCGTGCTCCACCCAGCCATCGTCCGGATAGATCTGCGGGAATTCTTCCTGCTCGGCGTGGAGGATCGCCCCGTCCGCCGCGACGACCAGCGTCCTGGAACTGGTCGTGCCCTGATCGATGGAGAGTATCACGTCGGTCATAGCCCCACCGTAGCGCGCCACATGCGCGCGGCAAGTGCCGCGCCGTTGCGAGCGACCCGGCGAGCGGCTAGGCGTCGGACATGGAAGGCTGGCCAATACCTCTGTGGGGGTTCGCGGAGACGTTCGCTGGTCTCTCCGCGATCATCGTTGCGCGCTATTTCGCCATCGTCGCGCCGATCCATTGGGCGCTGTGGATGCGCGACCCCAAACCCGAAAAGAAGAGGCGCGCCGTGCGCCTGTCGCGGCGCGAACCCACGCGGGCGACCATCGCCAACGAAATCCGCCTGTCCGTCATCAGCGCGTTTATCTACGCCCTGCCCGCCGCGATCGTCATCGAAATGTGGAAGGGCGGTGGTACAGCAATCTATGGCGGCGTGCCGGCCACGGCGGCCGAATGGCTCTGGCTCCCGGCGAGCGCGGCCCTCTACCTATTCGCGCAGGATACGTGGTTCTATTTCAGTCACCGCCTGATGCATCATCCAAGGCTATTCCGACACACCCATGCGGGCCATCACCGCAGTGTCCAGCCGACGCCCTGGGCCAGCTTCTCCTTTGATCCCATCGAAGCGGCGAGCATGGCGTGGCTGCTGCCCGCGCTGGCGCTGGTCGTGCCCATCCACTGGGCCACGGCGCTACTGATCCTGATCCTGATGACCGTCAACGCCGTGTTCAACCATGCGGGTTGGGAGGTTTACCCGAAGCGCTGGATCGACGGCTGGTGGGGGCGTCACGTCATCACGGCGAGCCACCACAATCTGCATCATACGCGGTTCACCGGCAATTACGGCCTCTACTTCCGCTTCTGGGACCGGGTGATGGGAACGGACCGGGGGCTGGTCGGGGCGGAAACGAAGATGGGCGCCAGGCCGAACGCTTTGGAGGCTGCGGAGTAGACCCTTGCGCGTTCCCGGGCCAAGGACGCGCTGGCGCGGTCCTGAGGGACCCAAGGCGGCTGGCGCGTGCGCTTCGCTACTTTGGACCCCGGATCAAGTCCGGGGACGGCACTTCGGCGGCATCGGCACGAAACTCGACGTTCGCGCCACATAATCGCGGTAGGCGGGACGCTTCTTTAGCTTCCTCTCCAGCAGATCCCGGCCCGATACGCGCAGCAGCAGCACAGTCATGACCAGCGGCCCGAAAACGCTCGTCCAACCCCATGGCGCCTGACAAGCGGCGACGAAGATCCCCCACCAGAGCAAGGCATTTCCGAAATAGTTGGGATGGCGCGTCCAGGCCCAGAGTCCTGTATCCAGCACCGGCTTGTCCTCGTAGGGACCGTCATAATCCGCGTTGCGACGCAGGAAAGCGGCGAGCTGCGCGTCCCCGACCGCTTCGAACAGAACACCCGTGAGACAGATGGCCGCGCCGATCAGACTGAGAGCGCCGATGCCCACGACCCAGGGCTCGGCTGCGATCAGCGCGCCGTGAGGGTCGGTCAGGCTCACCTGTTCAACGCCTCTTGCCATCGCCACCGCGATCCAGACCGGGGCGGCGACGATCAGGATCAGCAAGCCCTGCCCCCAGAAGATCGTAAAAAGCGCCCGAACCCGCCAGCGCATTTCCGCCAGACCCGAGCGCTTGCGCATGGCGACGTAGCGCCCGTCCTCCCCGTGCCCGAGGTTTCGCCAGGCCAGATAGGCCGTCAGCCGAAGTCCCCACACGATGGGCATCAGGCACATCAGCCAGACATAGGGCGTCGGCGAGGCCGCGAACCGTCCGGTCGCCAGATAGAGGCAGGTCAGTCCCACCAGCACAAAGCCAAACCCCCAGAAGATGTCGATGATGGACGCATCGCGCATGAGCAGACTGACCAACCAGACAAGCGTGATCGCGCCGAATATGACAACGGCGATATGGGCGAGATAGACGAGGGCGAGCATGGGTCGGCGCTAGCACGGGACGGTGCGGCTGTGGGCGGGTTTCTTGGGTGGGAGGTGGAGGACTATCCGAGCCCGGCCCATAGTTGCTTCGTCCCCGGCATTTATTTCCGGGGTCCGGTCTCGTCCAGGTTAACAAGAGGATTGCACACGGACGCTCACGTCTTGTGTAGA
>JBCCCX010000279.1:0-4184 GCA_039033275.1 Pseudomonadota bacterium
GCCCCCACCGACCCTTGCGCTTCGCGCGGCGGCCCACCTCCCCCTGCCCGGGGGAGGGATTTAGATGTCCGCTCCAAAGTGAAACTACTTTCAGTTTCATTACGGCCTGCGCACTACAGCGTCCGGTGCGCGATGTCCGTCCGGTATTGCGCATCCGCCCAGTCGATATCCTCCTCCACCACGCGATAGGCCAGATCGACCGCCTCGCGCAGCGTCGCTCCCGAGGCCGTCACGTTCAGCACCCGCCCGCCATTGGATTTTAGCCGGCCGCAGTTCCGCCCGCGCCGCGTCCCGGCGTGGAAGACGACCACGCCGTCGCGCGCGTTCGCCGCGTCCACGCCCTCGATCACCGTGCCTTTGTCGTAACTGCCTGGATAACCCTTCGCCGCCAATACGACATTGACGACCGGGTCGGTGAACCAGGCGGGAGGCTTGGCCTCATCCAGCTCGCCCGCTTCCGCCGCCAGCAGCAACTCTAGCAAGTCGCTCTGCATGCGGCGCATCACGACCTGGCATTCTGGATCGCCGAAGCGCACATTGTACTCGATCAGCTTCGGGCCTTCCTCGGTAACCATCAGCCCGGCGAAGAGGATGCCCGTAAAGGGCGTGCCCTCTTCGGCCATGCCGCGCACGGTCGGCTCGATGATGCGGGCCATGGTCTGCTCGAACACCGCGTCCGTGAAGACAGGGGCCGGGCTGTAGGCGCCCATGCCGCCTGTGTTCGGCCCCTGGTCGCCGTCCAGCGCGCGCTTGTGGTCTTGCGCCCCGATCAGGGGCAGGGCTGTCGTCCCGTCGCACAGGGCGAAGAAGCTGACTTCCTCGCCTTGCATGAATTCCTCGATCAGGACGGTCTCTGACGCCTCGCCGAACTTGCCGGAGAAGAAGGCGTCCAGTTCCTTTTCCGCTTCGGCGCGGGTTTCGGGGATGACCACGCCCTTGCCCGCCGCCAACCCGTCCGCCTTCAGCACGAAGGGCGGCGCCATCGTGTCGAGGAACGCCTTGGCTTCGGCCGCGTCGGTGAACACGCCGTAGCGCGCCGTGGGAATGCCGTAACGGTCGCACAGATCCTTGGTGAACGCCTTGGAGCTTTCCAGTTGCGCGGCTGCCTGGGTCGGCCCGAACACCCGAATGCCGCGCAAGGCAAGCGCATCCACTAAGCCCAGCGCCAAGGGCTGTTCTGGCCCGACGACGACCAGATCGTAGGCCCCGCGCTGCGCCAGCGCGACCAGGCCCATCACATCGTCGGCGGGCACGTCGACGATATTAGCGATTTCCGCGATGCCGGCATTGCCTGGCGCGACCGTGAGTTCTGTCACGCGCTCGCTCTGGGTCAGTTTCCAGGCCAGCGCGTGTTCACGGCCGCCCGATCCGATAAGAAGGATTTTCATGTCCCCGACCCTAGAGGAGGCGCGTCAGCTTGTCAGGCCGCGTTCCCGGACTTCCGCGCCGCGTATCCACAGCAGCGTACCGGACTCAAGCGGGCTGTCGTCCGCAGCCATCGGTTCCGACGACAGACGCAGTCGGCCGCCGCCTTGCGCCATATATAGACCTGTATCGTCCATGGCCTCGCCGCCCAGCTCGACCCGGCGATGGACGTGGACGAATAGGTCCGTTCCCAGGCCGACGATGAAGTTGGCGATGCCCATCGCTTTCATCTCCTGCGCCCAGACGCGAAATATGCCCCAGCTCTCATCTATCGTATCGGTTCCCAGCAGGCGGTCGCGCAGCAGTTCCATGCCGCCTTCGCTGTCCGCGTCGCCTTCGCGTGGGTCGCGACCGAACCGTTCCACCAGCTTCGCTGCCATGCCCTTCAGCTCGCCATTGTGCAGGTACACGGCCTCGTGCTTGTCGGAGCTGTCGGGCCAGTCGAAACGATAGGGCTGGGTGTTGGCACGGCTGACCCCGCCCGACGAGGCCGCTCGCAGGTGCAGCAGATAGACCGGCGATGGATAGGCGGATTGCAGGAGGCCGTCATAGCCCGCCGCCCCCCGCGCGGGCTGCGGGTGCTTTTGCAGCGCATAGCCGCCGCCATCCTGCCACCACGCCATCCCCCAGCCCTGTAGGTTGGTCCAGGGCGCCCCGCCATGGCGCTGCATGAGGCGCAGTTCGGCTTCCGGGAAATGCGGACGATCGGAAGAGGAGAGGTAGAGTTCGCACATATATAGCGAAGCGCGTGGCAGCACGCATCGTTTCGTTTGAAAGCCCGGCTGCGACGCAGACACGCAGCTCGATATGAAAAGGCCGCCCCCTGCGAGGCAGCCTTCAACTCTTTTCCCTGAATCGTTCTACGCTTCGTACTTGTCCTTGGTGGCATGCGCGCCGACAAACCAGGCGTCCTTGTCGACCGTGCGGCTGATTTCGGTAAACAGATCGGCTGTGTCCTCATCGCCGGCCTCTCCCGCTGCCTCGATGGAGCGACGCATCAGGGCGCCGAATGCCATTAGGCGCTCGGTCAAAGCAGTGACATGGTCCCCCTGCCAGCTGATGTCGCCGGGATAGGCCTCAACCGTAGACTCAGACGCGACCTGCTCCAGCGTACCTTTGGTGTGGCCGCCCAGAATAATGCAGCGTTCCGCGATCATGTCGGCGGCTTCGTTCATGCGACCTCCCACATCGTCCATCAGTTCGTGCAGGCCGATGAAACTCGGCCCCTTCAAGGTCCAGTGCGCTTGTTTGATCGCCAGTGACAGGGTGATCGCGTCGGTCAAAGCCGTATTGAGAAGCGAGATGGATTTGCCCCGTGTCTGCTCGTCGAGGCTGGAGACGTAAGGGGAATGGGTCGTCATGATAATCTGTCCGAGTGTTGAATGTTGCGAAAGCGGGGTCGCTGCACCTCCGCTCTCATCACCCAACGCGAACCTGCTCGATTCGGTTTCAAGACGAATTGCACGCCATCGGGAGATCTTCGTGCCCGTCCCTCGCAAGGGCATCACGACCCTTTTCTGTGCGCTTCCGGACGGCGCGCAAGAAATGCTAACGGAAATTAACCCAACTTTACCGAATCGTCGCAGGGACGAAACATCCCCGACACGGCCGCGTTGTGATGGGGAGACCAAGCCGGACTCACCCGGTGCCACTTGCGAGGGCCTATGCGCTGCGCCTACGGGCAACATGCCTTTCGACCGCCACCCCGGAATGACGGAGGATTGCGAGGGAGGCTGGCCAAGCTGCGCCGCGCCTGTTCGCGCAATTCCGCCCGCCAGAGGGCCTACTGCCGACCATAAATGAATTGGGCTGCCCGTCGAGGGTGGCCTTTTTTGTGGTCGGTTAGGGCAGGGTCCTGAAGGTATCGTCCCCGGCATTTATTGCCGGGGTCTGGTCTCGTTGATGTTCACAAGAGGATGGCGGCAGGGTCTTCTCGTCTTGTGAAGAAGCGCGGCAGCGGATTCCGGCAATAAATGCCGGGGACGACAAGAGGGTTTGTTTATCGGATCACCGCGCTTAGGCGGCGCTCTCATAGTGTCGTGTGCTGGCCGCTTACCGCCCTGTCATGCGCAGGAAACGGTCCTGCAGGGCGAGGTTGCTCTTAAACTCGCCGGTGAACTGCGTGGTCAGGGTGGAGACGTCCGGGTGGTGGACGCCGCGCGTCGTCATGCACTGGTGGGCGGCGTCGATCATCACGGCGACGCCCCGGGGCTTGAGCGCGCCCTCGATCGCGTCGGCGATCTGCGCCGTCATGGTTTCCTGAGTCTGGAGGCGCTTCGCATAGGCATCGACCACCTTCACCAGCTTGGAGATGCCGACCACCTTGTCGGTCGGCAGGTAGGCGACCCACGCCTTTCCCAGGAACGGGGCGATATGGTGTTCGCAATGGCTCTCCACGTCAATATCGCGCAGCACCACCATGTCCTCATAGCCGGACACGTCCTCAAACGTGCGGGACAGAAGCTCCGCCGGGTCTTCCCCATAACCCCGAAACCATTCGCGGTAGGCATTGACGACCCGCTTGGGCGTGTCGCGCAAGCCCTCCCGGTCCGGATCGTCCCCGGCCCAGGCGATCAGCGTCCGCACGGCGTCCATCGCCTCTTCGGGCGTGGGGCGTCCCGCAGTGGGGACAGGCTTGAGGGTCGGCTTTGTCATGGCGAGGCATATAGGAGGTGCGTGCGGCCCGCGTAAGGGCGCATTTCCGCCCATCGGTCATGCGATTGGAAGGAGGGGGCAAACCTCGTTGAAATCCCTCCCCC
>JBCCCX010000280.1:0-4162 GCA_039033275.1 Pseudomonadota bacterium
CCTGCGGCGCGCCACCTCCCCCTGAAGGGGGAGGAAAAATAATGGAAACCCGCCTCACATCCGCAGACACGCAACCCGGTGACGTGCGGGACCGTGCGCTTCGGCCGCTCTCCTTTTCGGACTTTCGCGGCCAGCAGGCGGCGATTGCCAACCTGAAAGTCTATGTCGAGGCGGCGCGCCGCCGGGGTGAGCCGTTGGATCACTTATTGCTGTCCGGCCCGCCTGGACTGGGCAAGACGACCCTGTCGCAGATCGTGGCGCGCGAACTCGGCGTGAACTTCCGCGCCACCTCCGGCCCGATCATCAGCAAGGCAGGCGACCTCGCAGCCCTTCTGACGAACCTGGAGCCTAACGATGTCCTGTTCATCGACGAGATCCACCGCCTCAATCCCGTCGTGGAAGAAGTGCTCTACCCCGCCATGGAGGACTATGAGCTGGACCTCATCATCGGGGAGGGGCCGGCCGCGCGGTCCATCAAGATCGAGCTGTCGCCTTTCACATTGATCGGGGCAACGACGCGCGCCGGGCTTCTCGCGACGCCATTGCGTGACCGGTTCGGCATTCCCGTCAGGCTCGAATTCTACAGCAAGGAAGACCTGACCGACATCGTGGCGCGTGCGGCCGGGAAGCTGGGGCTCGAGATGACGCCGGACGGTGCTGCGGAAATCGCGGGGCGTGCCCGGGGCACGCCGCGCGTTGCGGGCCGCCTCCTGCGCCGGGTTCGGGACCTGACGGAGCATGAGGGTATCGCCGTGGTGGACGCGCCCGCCGCCGACGCCGCGTTGAACAAGCTCGGCGTGGACCATCTGGGGCTGGACTCGCAGGACATGCGTTACCTTCGCGCCTTGTGCGAGATGTTCGGCGGGGGGCCTGTCGGCGTGGAGACGCTGGGCGCGGCCCTGGCCGAGGCGCGGGACGCGCTGGAAGACGTTGTCGAGCCCTACCTGATCCAGCAGGGCTTCCTGATGCGCACGCCGCGCGGCCGTGTTGCCACCCCCCGCGCCTACGCGCATATTGGTCTGGACGCGCCGGCCGTCATTCCAACTGGCGATCTGTTCGAAGGCGACACCGATGGCTGACACGGAGCATGAAGACACGGAAGACGCGCCGCCAGGTTTCCTGCGCCGCACGGTCGCGCCCGCCGTGGCCATCGTCATCCTCTACGCGTCGATCAGGGCCTTGCCGCCGCTGCTCGTCAACCAGCCGCCGCCCATAGACGGCGGCGACCTGCTGGAAGTATTCATTATTTCACTGGCCGTCTTCTCCCTGATCGGGCTTTACGGCGACTATAGGCGCAGGCGGGCCGGCAAGTGAGGGCTGACGACGAAGCCGTGCCGGAGCGCGACCGTCCGCCACTCGGCTATTTCGAGGGGCGCGAGCACCGTTTTCCGATCCGGGTCTTCTACGAGGACACGGACTTTTCGGGCGTCGTTTATTACGCCAACTATCTGCGTTTCCTGGAGCGCGCGCGATCGAGCTATTTCAGGCTGGCCGGTATCGGTCATGCGGAGCTGCTGGACCGCGATCCGCCGCTCGCCTTCGTCATCCGCAAGATCAATCTCGACTACCGCAGCAGCGCGCGTATCGACGATGTGCTGTCCGTCGTGACGACATATGACACGTTCAAAGGCGCGCGCCTGCTGGTCACGCAGCGCATCGAGCGGGACGGCGAGGTCATACTGACCGCCGACAGCGAAGCGGCCTGCATCGATCTGGACGGACGTCCGCGCCGCGCGCCGCGCGACATGATCGACAAGCTACGACCTTATCTTCTTTAACTTCAGTGGGGCTGAAAACATGATCGAAGGATTCGATTGGCAACCTGTACTCATCGCGGCGATCGCGTTGATGAGTCTCATCAATGGGCTTTCCGTATTCCAGAATTACCGGTCCGACCGCGCCATCGTGCAGGCCGAACCGGTGTTCGAGGACGACTGGATGTATTGGACCAAGGTCGAGGACCCGAAGGGTGACGAGTCCGTGCGCCGCTACGCCGTGATCGGGCACATGGCGCAGAGCAATCTCGGCCGTCGTCCGACATCCATCGCCAATGCGGAACTCCGCATCCGACTCCGCAATAGGCGGACGGCCACGTCGCCTCTTTACGAGATCGCCCCGCCCGTGCTCGAACTCCAAAACGCTGAATCCCAGCGCCTGCCGGTCATGAAGCCCGGACCCGACCCGTTCGACTTTCGGCCCATGCTGCATCCCGGCCAGTCCATGGCGGGCATACATTGCTTCTTATTCGGCATGTACGGCTCGGACATGTGGGCGCCGAAGACGGTGGACGGCATTCTTCCGGGCACGATCACGCTGGAAAGCGGTTTCGGGACGAGCTTCAAGTCCGATGTGGAATTCCGCTACGTCGAATATGCCGCTTTGGAACGGCTATTCCCAGGTCTGGGAGACTTTGTGGGCGACAATCTGGAAGCTGACGAGGCGTGACGCGGGACACGCTCTATCTTCTTCCGCCCGGATTCGAGGATCGCGGCGCGCGGCAATACTGCCCGGAATGCGCGGAAATCTGGGGCGTGCTGGCCTATTACCCAGCCCTGCGCGAGACGCTCGAAATCGCATATGTCGGCTTAGCCCACCCCCGCACCGCCTTGGTGGAACGGCTGGGCGAGGGAGATTGGAACGCGCCGACGATGGTGCTTGCCGAGGGCAGTCCGGACGGACCGGGCGTCAAGACCGCGTCGGGCGGACGCTATCTGGACGCCGCGCGGGACATTGGCCGCTACTGGGCGTCGCTGCATGGAACAGCCGCGCCGCGGTGAGCGGGGCTGCAGGGACCGAGGCGGGCTCTCGCTGCCGCTCGCCGCGCTGGAGTCGCGCCGTTGACAAAAGGCCATTGCGGTGGGTGTGCGAGGCTTTGGGGTCGATGGTGAAGGTTCGAGACTTCGGCTCGTATGCGGAACCCGCAGGTCGGTTTGGCCGGCGGCGACCCGCAGACAAAAATGGTGGGTCTTGGTGACCTTGTATCGAACCAAAATGACGAACACAAACTGCTCACTTCGGATGCATTTTGCCAGGAAGTGGAGCGATGCAGTGAATTGCTGACCCGAACTCTGGATGGGCTTGACGCCGAAACGGAAAACTTAAATTATACTAGCCCCTCACCAGATCTTCACTAGCTTTGGCTATTGACTTACAGGGATGTGGGAGGGCTCCTCAACGTCCTAAATGAGGCGAGTTTAAGCCGCAGATGTTTCGTCCGCTTCAGGGTCATCTGTGGGGGTGGGCGTTGATGGGGCGGGTTCGAACATGGGCCAAGCCTCCCAGATCGAGGAGACAGAGGTTTGTTCGGCAAGTTCCTTATCAAGGAGGTCCCGACTGTCTGCGCCATAACTCAGCCGAACCCGATTCCACCACTGTCGTCCCCCGGGGGTTGTCAGATACTGGAGCGCGATTCCTAACATACCCAGAAAGATGGCTTTACTAATAAGTTTGTCATTGCGCATATAAAGCGCCTGTTCCGCACTGTTCACGCTCAAATGTGCCGCGTACGTGAACTTTGCTTTCTGGTAAGGCGTAGCACCGTCGAAATCCTGTAAGCATGCTGTAATGGCTTCTAAATTCTCGCGATCCTCAGCTAGATATTCAGGTAGCGTTTTGAAATTTGCTAGCAGCTCTCTTTGGTGTTCTGCTCGCGCAAGCGCATGGTCCTTGCGCTGCTCAATATAAATCGCGATGAGTGAAGCTAGGATCAGGCCGACGGCGATGATCTGCGTGATGTAGTAGATGGTTTCGAGTGTCATATGCGTTCCCCTTGACCTAGCACAACCTGCCAATGCCTCGTGGAAATATCCAGAGGTCTGTTCTCATTACCAATGAGTCGAACTGAGGATTCAGTTCATATTTGATTGACCTATTTTGGGCGCATCGGGCCTCAGCCAATCCACTTCGCTTATCTTGGCCCATCATTCGCACCGGACATGATTTTGGAGGAAATCATGTCGGAACTCAGAAATCTCCCCGCAGATGTAAACCACCTTAGTAAAGGCGCACCACGCGGACAGAAGCGCCCTTTTCGCCCGCGAGAAGTCTGGGCCATCCGCGCGAGGCTAGAAATGCTAGGCGAAGTTCGAAATCTAGCGCTGTTGAACTTGGCGATCGATAGCAAACTAAGGGGCTGTGATCTTGTAAGGCTGAAGGTGTCAGA
>JBCCCX010000281.1:0-4161 GCA_039033275.1 Pseudomonadota bacterium
AGCTTCTCCGCGTCCACAAACCATTGGTCCGTGAGCATCGGCTCGATGACGACGCCGGAGCGGTCGCCGAAGGGCTGCATGACCTTTTTGTCCTCGACCTTGATAAGCAGGCCGAGCGCGTCGATGTCGGCGACCACGGCTTTGCGGGCCTCGAACCGGTCCAGGCCGACATATTTCTCCGGCATGATGTCGGACGCGATCATCTCGCCCTTGGTGCCCATGAGCGAATACATGGGCAGGTCGTTCCGCTTCGCGACATCATGGTCGTTGAAGTCGTGCGCGCCAGTGATCTTGACCGCGCCGGACCCGAAGTCCGGATCGGGATAGTCGTCCGCGATGATCGGGATCAAACGGTCGGCCAGCGGCAGGCGCACCATCTTGCCGACGATGGGCGCGTAGCGCGCATCGTCCGGATGAACGGCTACCGCACCGTCGCCCAGCATGGTTTCCGGCCGGGTCGTGGCGATGGAGATATAGTCACGCTCTTCTTCGAACACGACGGCCCCGTCCTCGTCCTTCTCGACATAGGTGTAGGTTTCACCGCCATCCAGCGGGTACTTGAAATGCCAGAAATGACCGTCCACGTCGCGGTTCTCGACTTCCAAATCGCTGATGGCCGTCTGGAAGTGCGGGTCCCAGTTCACGAGCCGTTTGTCGCGGTAGATCAGCCCGGCTTCGTACATCTCCACGAACGCCTTTGTGACAGCCTCGGCCATGCGGTCGTCAGGATCGGCCGGGTCGCCCAGCGTGAACTTCTCGCGGCTCCAGTCGAGCGAGGAGCCGAGGCGGCGGAGCTGTTCGGAGATCATCCCGCCCGACTCCTCCTTCCAGGCCCAAACCTCTTCTACAAAGTCTTCCCGGCTCATGCCGGAACGGGGCCGCTGTTCGTCCGCCAGCTTGCGTTCTACCACCATCTGCGTGGCGATGCCTGCATGGTCGGTGCCCGGCTGCCAGAGCACGTCGTAACCGCGCATCCGGTGGAAACGGCACATCAGGTCCATCACCGTATTGTTGAAGGCGTGACCCATATGCAGGCTGCCCGTGACGTTGGGCGGCGGTATCACGATGGAAAAGGGCGGCTTGTCGGGATCCATGGACGGCCGGAAGCAGCCTTGTTCTTCCCAAGCGGCATAGATGCGGGCTTCCGCCTCGGACGGATCGAAGTGCTTAGGCAGGTCGCCAGCGCTCTCCGCGGCGTGATCGGGTTTCGGGTCGGGCATGGTGCCTCAAAAGAAAAGGCCCGCCTCGGTGACGGAGACGGGCGAAACGGTTGTGAGTCCCTAGCGCGGTGCTGGGTGGAGCGTCAATCGCGGGTCGACCCTGACAGGGATCGCCTCACTGCGATTTGGCCCGACTGGAGAGCTACAGGAAATTCGCCGACTCAAAACCGTATAATTTGCAACTGTTTGCCGCCGACTTTTCATGCGGCCGCGACGGAATATGCAAGCCTACTTGCCGGATGCGATCCGTTTGACTTCCTTCGCCACGGCCCGCTCCACGATTCCTTGCAGGTTCTCGTCGAGCCATTCCTTGAGCATGGGCTTTAGCGCTTCCTGGACGAGATCGCCGATACGCGGCCCGCGTTCGGAGAGGATGGCCTTGTCCTCGACTACTTGATTGAGCTCGGCGAAGGCGCTCATCGTCGCCTCTTCGGTCATGTCGTCGAGGATGGCATCGGAGCGAGCGGCTCTCGGCATGGGGGTCTCCATTGCGGGTTGGTCTGCAGCGTCCGGCACGGACGCGTTCATGGGGGTTAGAGTATCGCCGGATATTTCCGTGACAGGCTCTTCGGCGGCAGCGCGTGTGGCACCACCCAAAAGAGCGGCGGCTTCGGCCGCTGGGACACTTCGCGCTTCGGCTTCGGCCGCTGCGGCGATGTCGGACAAGGACGGCACGGCGTCGTGATTAGAGGCCGGAGCACTTTCGCGCGCGGCTTCGGCCGCTTCGAAGGAGGCCATCTCGTTTTCCAGCGTCATGTCGAGCATGGTATCGAGAATATTGTCTTCCATCGCGTCGAGCGGGTCGGCTTGCACCTCCGGCTCGGACACGTCCGTCGCGATGGGATCATCCGGAAAATGGCTCGGCGCGTCATCATCGGTCAGGTCGGCCATGAGGGACCGGACGAGGTCCATATCATCTTCCGGAGCCGAAGGCGCGACAGTTTCGGACACAGGTCCTTCAGCCGCATCCGGAGCCCCCACGACGTCGTCATCCATGCCGACCAACAGTTCGTCCATCAACCGGTCCATGTCGTCATCGCCTGATGACGCAGCCGGTTTCACCACCGCCGCATCGTCGGGAATAGCCGGGATGGAAAGATCATCCTCAACCGACGTGTAGGCTTCAGTCGCTCCGTCCACTTTCGCAGCAGGCTTGGGCGCGGTGTCGGGCTCGATCACGTCGAAATCGGTCAAAAGCGCATCGATGTCGAATTCACCGTCATCGATAAGGCCGTCATCGCTTTGCAGCGCCTCCGTCACGGACGCCATGGGAGCGGGCTCGACGCGGGCCTCGACATGCGTTGCCGCGACGGCCTCCACGGTCACCGAAGACGGCACGACGTCAGCTTCCGGTGCGTCCATCGGGACAGGCTCGGAGTCGTCGGCGATGATCTTGCGAATGGAGGCGAGAATATCCTCCATGCTGGGTTCGGCATCCGCGTTGGCAAAGCCATCGTCGGCGGCGCTCGCATTGGGTTCCGGTGTCTGTTCGGACATACCTTTCGCGATCCCCTCGAAGCACCCGTTACCGCTTAACGGACGCGTTTAACGAAGGGTTAAGCGAAGGTCATGGGCTTGTCCAGACAAGGGCGGAGTTCAATCCACCGCAATGCCCGCACGGCGATGGTTCGAGCGATATACATCGAACGAAAGTCAATAGTTGCAACAGTCTACGCCGACTTGTTCGTTCAGCCAAAACATCGAAGCCAAGTTCGAGCATACTGTCTTCGACACTGGCGCGCACGCCGGATCGCTTCTGGAACGTTCCGCAAGCGGATCGCTGGACCCATATTGCAAGCAATTGATTCGCCAGCGATTTGCCGAAGATAATCTATGATCAGTTGTCCCTGGCAGGCAATGGAGGCGTGGCCATGGCATCCAGCTCTTCGCGAAGCTCCATATAGTCCAGACCGATACTATTACCCGGACCGCCGTCCAGAGAATCCGGGATGAGCGGCTCGACTGCGCGTTTCAAACCGTCATCGACGATGTCCGCAAGGTATGCATCGGGATCATACTGAGTCACGCTCAGGGCGAGCCCGTCCACGTCGAAAACACCGATCGTTGCAAGCAGCTGGAACCCCGCCACGTCAAGGGCACGCTGCGCGTCCAACAAGGTCAGTCTGGCTTCGAGCGTCTCCTGTTCCGCGTCGAGCACATCCAGCTGCGTGCGCGTGCCGACTTCCTGCTCCAACCGTACGCCTTCGAACGCGATCTCCGCGGCATCGACCTGGCGCTCGCTGCTGTCCAAGATGCGACGCGCCGCTTCCAGCTGTGCCCAGACCTGCGCGACCGTCTCGGTCACGGCCCGTTCCGTATCGCGCGCCTGGTAGCCCAGCCGGGTTCGCGCGTTACGTGCCTGGCGCACGCGGGAAGCGTTGGCTCCGCCGCTATATATCGGGACGCTGACCTGCGCGCCCAGAATGACCTGATCGGCATCCTGGAAACCGAGAAAGGACCCGCGTGCCCGGGCGACGGAACTCTGCAGCGATAGGGTCGGGCGGCTGGCGGCTTTGGCGACATCGATCCCGGCCTCGCCTGCGAGCTCGTTGTAGTAGGCGGCAAGCAGTTGAGGATTGTTGTTGCGGGCCAGCACCTGCGCCGCATCGAGCGTATCCGGCAGAACGATGGCAGGCGGCGGAGCGGGTCGATCTGGAAGACGGCCCACGACACGCACAAAACGCGCGCGGCTGGCCTCTAGCTGCGCGTCTGCCTGAGCCAACCCGGCTTCGGCCGCCGCAACGCGCGCCCGCGATTGCGCCACGTCGGTGCGCGTGCCCGCTCCGACTTCGAAGCGCGCGTCGGCCGCGTCCAGCTGGCGCGACAGGACGCGGACATTGTTGCGCCGGATACGGGCCGCTTCCTCGTCGCGGAGTATGTCGGCATAAGCGGTGGCGGCCGAAAGGAAGACGTTGTTCTCGGCAGCGTCGAGCCCGGCGCG
>JBCCCX010000282.1:0-4152 GCA_039033275.1 Pseudomonadota bacterium
CCGCCGAGATCGACGGTGAAGCCGCCTTTGACGCGGCCGACGATCGTGCCTTTGACGGGCTCTTCGTCCTCGTAGAACTTGGCCATCTTGACCCAGCTCTCTTCGCGGCGGGCCTTGTCGCGGGACAGAACCGCTTGACCCAGAGCGTTCTCGATGCGCTCCAGGAAGACCTCGACCGTGTCGCCGACCTTCAGCTGGTTGTCCGATCCGGGCTCGTAGAACTCGCGCAAATCGACGCGGCCTTCGGTCTTCAGGCCGATGTCGACGATAGCGACATCCTTCTCGATGCCGGTGACGATGCCCTCGACGACCTTGCCTTCGCGCATGGGAGAGGCCTCGACTGAGGCTTCGAACATGGCGGCGAAATCGTCCGTGGACGGGTTGAATGTTTCATCCATCATTGTGTGGGGTTCCAAATAAGGGTCGTGCCGACGGACAGACAAAGGTCCGCGGACTACCCGGCGCGGATCGCGCGGCCGGGCGGGTTGAAGATCACGAAGGACAAAAAGGGGCGGGCCTTGGAAGAACCCGCAACGCGCTCTTACGCTTTCGCGGAAAGCGCGCCGTCGATGATCGACATGGCCGCGCTGACGGCGGCGTCTATAGAGAGGTCTGACGTGTCCAGCAAGTGCGCATCCGCAGCCGGCTTGAGCGGCGCCACAGCCCGGTTCATGTCGCGATGGTCGCGTTCGCGCAGGGCCTCCAGCACGCCGTCATAGGTCACGGCCTCGCCGTAGCCGCGCAGCTCTTCGAAGCGGCGTCGGGCGCGCACGCCGGGGTCAGCATCCACGAACAGCTTCACCTGCGCGTCCGGGCAGATCACCGTGCCGATGTCGCGCCCGTCGAGCACGGCACCCCCTTCATCAGAGTTGGCGGCGAAATCGCGCTGATATTGCCGCAAGGCGTCGCGCACGGGCGAGTGGACGCTGACTTTGGATGCGGCCGCGCCCATGCTCCCGCTCTTCAAGACGGGATCGTCCAGCGTCGTCGCATCAATACGCGCCGCGACGGCCGCCGCCGCCTCGGCATTGCCGGGATCGCCGCCCTGCGCGAGCAGGTCGCGCGCCACGGCCCGGTAGAGCTTGCCCGTGTCCAGATGCGCCAACCCGTAATGCGCGGCGAGCCGCCGGGCGAGCGTGCCCTTGCCGGAGGCGAAGGTGCCGTCGATGGCGATGATGAGGGATCGGTCCATGCCGCGTGCTAGGCGAGCCGGGGGCGTCTGTGAAGTAGGAGACGATCCGGATCAACCCACGCCGATCTTCTCCATGGCGCGCACGAAGGCGGCCCCGTCGTCCCGGCTCGCCTCCCGCGCCAGCGTTCCGTCCGGATCGTAGCCGATCACCCGCATGCCGGCGGCGCGCGCGGCCTCCAGCCCGGTCGGGCTGTCCTCGATGACGATGCAGCGGCCGGGTGAAGCCCCCATCCGCGCGGCGGCGTGGAGGAACAGGTCGGGGAAGGGCTTGGGGCGCGCCACGTCCACGGCGGAGAAGATGCGGCCGCGAAACGTCTCCAGCAGACCGGTCGCGCCGAGGCTGACCGCCATCTTCTCGTGGCGACCCTGTGAGGCGACGCAGCTCGCAAGGCCTGCCGCATGGACGCGCCCGATCAGCGCGGCCACACCCGGCACGGCGCGCAGCTCCAGGCGCATTCGCGCTTCCTGGTCGCGGTGGAAGCCATCGCGCCAAACGGGGTCGAGCGTGCGTCCCAGATGCGCCTCCACCGCCGCGTGGACCTGCGCCATGGTCCGGCCCTTGAACCGGGCCATGGCGGCGGTCCCGTCCATGGGCCAGCCCAGCCGCGTAATATGCTCCGCCATGACGGCATTGGACAGGGGTTCGCTATCCACCAGCACGCCGTCGCAGTCGAAGATGACGAGGTCCGTGTCGAAAAGGCGGATGAGGGGGAGGGCGGTCATTGCGATTGGGCTAGTCAGGCGGCTGCTCGAGAGCAAGCCGTCACGCAAATCTCCCCCGCTCATTCCCGCCGCCCTAACCCTTTCCGGGCGATGGCGGGGCATGGCCGTCCTGTCGCCGCATCACGCATCCTTCGCGCCCGCTCAGCTGCAGCAGCGCAACCTTGCCCTGCTGGGCCTGCTGCGCGGGCTGGAGTCGGCCGTCTGGGTGTTGATCATCCTTTTCTTCTCCGGTGCGATCATCGGATTGACGTTCGCGTCCGCCGAAGCGCTCGACCAGGGCGACAGCCCGTTTGCGCGCATGCTGTGGTATCCCATCTACGCCGTCGTGGCAGGCTTCATGGTGCTACGCCTGCCGGGCGTCCTGCGGCTGGTTTCGCGCAATCCGCTCATCATCGTCTGTGTGCTGTGGCTGGGCCTGACCTTCTTTTGGTCGATCGACCCGGGCGTGACGATGCGCCGGTCCATCGCCCTGATGATGACCACGCTGGCCGCGCTCGTCTTCGCCGCGCGTTACGACTGGGGCGAGATGGTGCAGCGGCTCGGCATAGCCATGCTGATCCTGTGCCTCATCACGCTGGCGGTGGCGCTGCTCAACCCGCCGCGCGGCATCATGAGCGAAATCCATCCCGGCGCGTGGCGCGGGCCGTGGGCGGAAAAAAACTATCTGGGCGGCATCATGGCCAAGGGGTTCGCGGTCTGTCTCTGCGCCTTCGCCATGCGGCCGGGACGGTGGTGGCTCTGGGTGCCGACCGGCGCGCTCTGCTTTCTCATCATGCTGCTGTCCACGTCCAAGACCGCCCTGCTGGCCGCCCTGGGCTGCTTCGGGCTTTTCCTGGTCGTGCGCGTGTTCCGGCGCTTTCCCTTCCTGCGCGTGCTTCTGATCTGGGCCGTGGTGGCGGGCACGGCGGCGCTGACGCTGCTGCTCACGGTCGGCTTCGAATGGGCGCTGGGCCTGATCGGCAAGGACCCGACCCTGACGGGCCGGACGGATATCTGGATCCTGCTGTTCCGCGCGATCGAACAGAAATACTGGTTTGGCTACGGCTACGGCGTGTTCTGGCTGGACGAGCTGGGACCCTCCTACGAAACGCGAACCGTGCTGCAATGGGCCGTGCCGACCGCGCATAATGGCTGGCTCGACAGCTGGCTGTCGGGTGGGCTGGTGATCATCCTGCTGTTCACGGCGCTGTTGGGGATGACGGCGGTCCGCTCCGTGGCGCGGATCAAGACGGGCGGTGTGGAGACCTACTGGATCGTTCTAAGCCTCTTCTTCTTCATCCTCTTCTCCATTTCCGAATCCGCCATCCTGCAGCAGAACGACATTAGCTGGTTCTTCTTCGTCGCCACCACGGCCAAGCTCTGGGCGAACGACCCACCCTGGTGGCGGCCCGGCTCGCGTGGTGAACGCGACGGCACGGTCGCGCGTGTCGGCATCCACCGGGAACCCGGACGGCGATCCCTTTACGGATAGTGGTGCCCGGGGATTGCGCGTCCGAGCGGTACGGACCAGACGGACGGGCATGAAAGCTCTCGTCTTCCACGGCCCGCGCGACATACGCTACGAGGCATTCCCCGATCCGGTCCTGTCCCGCCCGCACCATGCCATCATCGAGGTCAGCCACTGCTCCATCTGCGGATCGGACCTGCATCTCTATCACGGTGACCGGGTCGGGCCGATGGACTTCTCCCAGCCGCAACCGCAATTCTGCACGGGACACGAAACGATCGGGCGCGTGGTGGAGGTCGGCGCCGATGTGAAGACCTTGCGGGTCGGCGACCGCCTGCTGGTCGCGGGCGGCGCGGGCTGCGGACTGTGCCGGTTCTGCCTGGCAGGCGATCTGCGGCGCTGCGCGTCCGGGCGTCCGGCAATGGTCTACGGTTTCTCCCCCTACATGAATGGCGGACAGGCCAATTACATGGAAGTCTTCGCCGCCGATACGGCGGCCATGCGCATCCCGGATGGCGTGACGGACGAACAAGCCGTGCTGATGACCGACGCGATGGCGACGGGCCATTACGGGCTGGTCAGTTCGCGCTTCGAGCCGGGCGACACGGTTTGCGTGATCGGTCAGGGTCCTGTCGGGCTGATGGCCGCGGAAGTCGCGATGGGTCTGGGCGCGAAGCAGGTCTTCACGGTCGATCCCGTCGAGGCAAGGCGCGAGCTGTCGCGCGGCTTCGGGGCGACGCCGGTCCCACCGGACGAGGCGCTGGCCGTCATCCGGGAGGCGACGCGAGGC
>JBCCCX010000283.1:0-4132 GCA_039033275.1 Pseudomonadota bacterium
CCCTGTCAGCGGGGAAGGCAGTTCTTCGTCCCTGGCGATCATGCGCGCCTCCAGCGTTTCGAAGTACCCAGCGGCACGATGCGCCCAGGCATCGGTCTGCCGGCGGAGCCAGGCGTGGATCTCGCGCCAGCTGTAGGACCTCGCACCGACTTCCGATGCACGAGGCTCGGCCCGGCAGGCAAGCACCACCGGCTCGATCTCGCTAAAGCCGCGCCGTGCTGCGGTCCGGACATGCCGCCTGACCTGGTCAGGCTCGAAGGGCGCCGTGAGCTTGTTCTCGAAGACGGCGCACCATCCCGTCTCCTCATGCGCGAGCCAGAGGTCGGGCACGCCCATCCGCTCCGCCTCCGCTTCGTCGTCCAGGGTATCGCTGCCGGGCATCGTCTGGGATGAGACGATCGTGTCGCGGGCTGCCACAGCGGCGGGTGTCGCGAGAAAGTCGGTCATGAAGGCTGCGCGAAGCGTCGTGCTCTCGCTCAGGGCGACGGCGATGGCGTGCGTCAGCCTGTTCTCGGGCTGGGTGTACTGATCGAAGACGTTGCGCATGAGCCCTCGCTATCGCGACCGCGCTCACTCGGCCAGAGACGAATAGCGGCGGGCCGCGCTCGCATGGTGAAGCTCGGCAACCCAAGCGGCGCCGCCGCCCTTTGCCGGGCCGGCAAGGGCGATGATGCGCTGACAGCCACGATTTCTGCCAACGCTGACGCCCACGCCTACCACCTCGCGCCGGTCATCGACGCGCCTAGCGCGCAGGGCATCGTCTCGCTCCGCGCCATCGCCACCCGCTCAACCATCGCGGCATGCTCACCCGCCGTGGTTGCTCATGGCGCGTCTGAACTACCAGGAACCTACTTAAGCGGCTCGAATAGTTTCAGGGTGAGGGCGGAGGGCCAGGCACCTGGGAGCCACCGCTCCCCGCATCCATGCCAACGCCCGCGGTTCAGAAAGGGCGCCGTTCCCCCCCGGGGGCGGGGGTATGTCCAGCCGGGACTTTGGTGAGGGGCACGCTCTCTGCCCGGGCCAATAAAGCTCGTCCACGCTTCAAAATCAGATTCGAACCACACATTGGAGTAGTGGAACGGTTGAAAGCTGACGCTAACGGCACCATTCGGTCCTTCGTGTCGATTGCGGCGAAGGTCAGAAAGGAGCCCAGATTGACTGATGCTGCGCGATACACGAATGGCAGCTTCCAGCGTTCCATACGCGTCTAGACGTTCCTTTGCTGGTGTGCCGAGAATCGCTGACGACCCCAATGCAACGGCAAGAGCGTTTCACCCCGACGTCCTACATGGGCGCACCCATGCGGGACGTAAGCTAGCTGGGCAGATTCGCGCACCGACTCTCGTTGCGGCATGGTTGTCCGGCAATGTTCCCGAAGGAGTTCGGCAATCATGATCGCCTATGTAACCGTCGGGGCCGATGACATCACCTGCGCGGAACGCTTCTACTCCGCCTTCCTCCCCGCTCTGGGTTATAAGCTGGAGCGCTATGGCGGTGACCTGAGCTACGTACTGCCCGCGGGCGAAGCGCAGTCGCCGGTCCAACCGGACTTCTACGTAAAGGCACCTTTCGATGGGCGAACGGCATCGGCCGGAAACGGCACGATGATCGCATTCGAGGCTCTCTCCCAAGAGCAGGTCCGCGATCTCCACGCGGCCGCGCTGGCGGCGGGCGGATCGGACGAAGGTGCGCCGGGCTTCCGCCCCTCGTACGGGCCTCGCTTCTATGTCAGCTATCTTCGCGACCCGCACGGCAACAAGATCGCCCTGTTCTCCAGCAATCCGAACGAGGTCGGTCGGGACGGGTAGCGTACATAGAGCGACTGGCATGGACGTATCAGGACGATGTGCCATCAGGTATGGCCGCATGACGGTTCGCCCTATTCCGGAAGGGTCGGATCAGGCCGCGTAATCTGATGACACCCGGCTGGAACGCCTCCGAGCGCCACGAGAGCGCGCTCTCTAGGAAACCGCGATAATGCGCCCAATCAGATACGGGGCTTCGGCGCTGGCTCACGATCGGTGTCTCCGGAGTTGGGTTCACCTTTCGGCTCAATGAGCATGACCTTCACCTCGTCCACCGCACGGGGTCGATGAACGACGCCTTTGGGCACGACGAACAGTTCGCCCGCCTGTACGCGGCGCGGTCCTTCGCCTTCGATATCCATGACCATCTCGCCTTCGAGCACGTAGAAGAAGTCGTCAGTGTTCGCGTGCTTGTGGAAAGGGTACTCACCCTTGAATTTCACCACCATGACGTCATTGCCGTTGTAGTCGGCGACCACGTGCGGATCCCAATGCGTGTCGAACTGCTGGAGCTTCTCGCCCAGATTGACTGTCTTCACCGCCCTCTCCTTCTTGTTGGAACGCGCCCAATCCCATCGGAAACCCTTACGGAGTGAGAGCACCGGGTTACAGCGTTCAGTTCAGCAGGGCAGGCCAATACGGGACCGATAGGGTAGGAATGAACGGATGAAATCGACTGATCCGAACACTGAAGCTCCACAATGCGGTCCGAACCAATGAACGGCCCCAGCCTGAGAAAGGGGGCGCTCACCGTTCGTGCCCTATGCGCAACCGATCGGGGCGAGTGGGAAGACCTGTTCGCGGGCTACAACGCCTTCTACGGCCGCGAAGGCGAAACCGCGCTCCCGCTAAAGATCGTAGACGAGACGTGGCGACGCCTTCTCGACGAGCACACGCCGATCGCCGGTCTCGTCGCCGAGACGGACAAGGGCTTAGTCGGGCTCGCGCACGCGGTCTTCCACCTCAATCTCATCCAAACGGCAGAGACCTGCTATATGCAGGATCTCTACACGGCACCTGGGGCGCGGGGTTCAGGGGTCGGGCGCACCCTTATCGACGGGGTTTGCGAGCTGTGTCGAGCCAGAGGTGTATCGGACGTCTACTGGCACACTCACGAAAGCAACGCGGCGGCCCGAGGGCTCTACGACCGCCTCGCACGGGACACGGGGTTCGTCGTCTATAGGATCAAGCCGCTATAAGAGCCTGACTCAAAAGTCGTGGTAGCGGGCGATGCGGCGGGTCATCAGCTTTATCATGGCGATCTGGAAGAGGGCTCGGACGGTCTCGGTGGCGCGTTCGACGTCGCGGGTGAGACGGCGGTTGACGCAGGCCCAGGCGAAGGTGCGCTCGATGACCCAGCGCTTGGGTTGCACGACGAACCCGGTGTCGGTGCGCTTGATGATCTCGACGGGACGCGGCGCGGCCGCGGCGACGCGCGGCCCCTGGTAGCCGGCGTCCGCGAAGATGCGTTCGAGGAAGGGGAAGCGCCGGGTGATCCGGCCGAGGACCAGCGCTGCGCCGTCGCGATCCTGCACGCCGGCGGAGTGGACCTCGATGCGCAGCATCAGGCCGAGGGTGTCGGTGACCAGGTGCCGCTTGCGGCCTTTGATCCGCTTTCCGGCGTCGTATCCGACCATTTCGCGGGCCTCCGCGCTGGTTTTGACGCTCTGGCTGTCCATGATCGCCGCGGTCGGGCTCTCGTCACGGCCCTCCAACTCTCGGGTTCGCCGGTAGAGCATGTCGTGGAGGTGCGCCCAGACCCCGGCCGCGATCCAGGCCCGGAAGTAGCCGTAGACCGTGCTGCGCGGCGGGAAGTCCCGCGGCAGCATCCGCCACTGGCAACCCGCCTGGAGCAGGTAGAAGACCGCGTTCACCACCCGTCGCAGGCAGGTCTTCCGCGGTCGCCCACCAGGCTGCGCTGCCGGGAACAACGGCGCGATCAGCGCCCACTCCCGATCCGTCACATCGCTTGCATAGCTCCCGCTCGGGCGCACATAGTCGCCCCGGGTGGCCGCCGTCCACGCCATCCGATCCTCCGTCGTCTCTTGCCAGAAACCACGGTGAATCAGACCGACGGCGGCCGCTCAACCCTCTCTCAGCAGCTTCTCGGACAGGCTCTGACCGGCATCTGTTTCTCTGGTCTCTTCATTTGCGTCGAAAGCTGGCTGAGTGCCACGGCGCGAAGCGACAACCGAGGCCGGGTCTTCGCGCTCTATGGCATGACTGGTCTGTTATGCGGGGTGATCGGCCAAAGCCTTCTGACTGCCGCCGATCCTTCGAGCGCCGTCCTCTTCTGTCTTGTGTCCGTGATCATCTCGTGTTCGCTC
>JBCCCX010000284.1:0-4125 GCA_039033275.1 Pseudomonadota bacterium
GGCCTAATAGCTTCAAATTGATGCCTGAGATCATCTTTCGATTTGTATTTGAACTTAAGCATATCGATCGCCCCGCCTTTGTTGACCGCACTCTACTTTGCCAACTGTAATGCCTTCAACCAAAATATGCGCACGCCTTCATCACATCGATAAGTAGTCTACACTCCCACAGCCCGCATCCCCGCCAGCTTCAACGCCTTCCGCACGCCCTCGTCGGTCTCCATCTGCCGCTGGTGCGTGACCAGGTTCGGATAGTCCTCCAGCTTCAATGGGGTCAGGCTGATCCAGCGCATGACGATATAGAGATAGGCGTCGGCGTAGGAGCGTTCTTCGAGCAGCCACGGGCTGTCCGTGTCGCTGATCCAGTCGTTGAGATAGTGGAAATAGCCGTCCAGCCGGGCATAGGTCTTGCGCTTGACGGTCTCTTCGCCCGCCGCGTCATCGGCGAAAGTGCCCGGAGAGAAGTGGCCCTTGAAGGCGGCGTGAACCTCTGACGACAGATAGGAGAGCGCTTCGGCCTCGCGGTAGCCGAGCGGCTTGTTGCGCGCATAGAGGTCGGTGTCCCCGCCCCCGAAGGCCGCCCCGATAAAGGACAGGATCGCCGTGGCTTCGGTCAGGACCTCTCCGTCGTCGAAGACCAGGGCCGGAACCTGGCCGCGCGGATTGACGCTCAGATAGTCCGGCTTCTTGTGATCGCCGTAACGCAGATTGACGATCTCGATGGGCGCGTCCTCCCATACTATGGCGATCACGCAGGCCAGGGCGCAGGTCATGGGCATGGTGTAGAGTTTCATGGGACCTCCATAGCGATAAACCTCCCGGCCATGAAGGCCGGGAGGGTATGGTTTAGTGGAATTCGAAATAGAGGACTTCCGCGTCCTCTCCATCACGGAATTCCAGGCGGCCGGAATTGCGGATGGCCAGGCCGTCGCCGCGGCGCAGGCTCTCGCCATTGACGCTAACGGAGCCTTCCGCCACCTGCACCCAGCCGCGCGTCCCGTCGGCCATGGCATGGTCGATGGCCTGTTCGCCCGAAAGCGTTGCCGCATAGATATCGGCGTCCGAGCGGATCGTCATGGAGCCGTCGCGCCCGTCGGGCGACAGGAACAGCTTGAGCTTGCCGTCCTTATCCTGCGGCGCGATGTCCATCGTATCGTAGCGCGGGGCCGCGCCTTCCACGTTCGGGATCAGCCAGACCTGCAGGAAGCGCATCGGGTCCGTCTGCGAGGGGTTGAACTCGCTATGCGTCACGCCGGAACCGGCGCTCATATACTGCACGCCGCCCGCCTGGACGGTGGAGCCGTTGCCCATGGAGTCGCGGTGCTGCAGTCCGCCCTCCAGCACGTAGGAGAAGATTTCCGCGTCCCGGTGCGGGTGCATGGGAAAGCCGCCGCCGCCCGCCACCCAGTCGTCATTGATGACGCGCAAGGACTCGAACCCCATATGCGCGGGGTCGAAATAGCTCGCAAACGAGAAGCTGTGCGCGGAGCGCAGCCAGCCATGGTCGGCTTTGCCGCGCGCTTCGGCCGAACGAAGGGTCAGTCCGGACGCGAGTGCAGGGCCAGTCGTGGACCCCATGACCGGTGCGGCTGATGCTGCGGCGGCGGTGGCGCCCATAGCGAGTTTCGTGGCGGTTCGTCTTGTCATGGTCATATCCTTTCGGGTGTCGTTTCAAGCCGCGAGAGCGCGGACTCGTTCCTTGGTCTGTTCGATCTTCTCTTCTCCGCTGGCCATGAGTTGGTCGGCGGCGACGATTTCGACATCCTGGATGCCGAGAAAGCCGAGCACGTGTTTCAGGTAAGGGGTCGCGAAATCGATCTCGCTGCCGACGGGCGTTCCACCTGAGGCGACGAGGATCACGGCGCGTTTGCCATCCAACAGGCCGACAGGGCCGTCTTCCGTGTAACGGAATGTCAGCCCGGCCCGCGCCACCTGGTCGATCCACAGTTTGAGCGAAGCCGGAATGCCGAAATTGTAGATCGGCGTGCTGATGACGATCAGTTCGTTGCGGCGCAATTCATCGACGAGGCGGTCCGACGTGGACAGCTCCGCCCTGTCCCTCGCCGTGCGATCGTCGCTCGGCGTGAAGTTGGCCTGGATCCAGTCGGCGGTGACGATGGGCAGGGGCTCACTCACGTCGCGCGTGGCGACCTGCACGGGGCGGATTTCCGCGACGCGGTCGATATAGATATCCGCCAGCTCGCGGCTGACGGAGCCTTCGTGCCGCGCGGAGCTATCGATGCGGAGTATGTTGAGCGGGGTGGTCATGGGTGCGTCTCCTGGTTTTTCCTTTTTTGTGATCTTCATCTAGGCGTTGCCCTGTCTTGGGATAAGGGTCCTTGTTCACAAGTCATCGTTGTCGTATTCGCAACGAATGGATCGTTTTACCGAAGCCGAAATGTTCGTTCGTACTGTCGAGGCAGGCAGCATCACGGGGGCAGCCAGAGCATTGGATGTCGATAAGTCCGCGGTGTCTCGGCGCCTCAAGGCGCTGGAAGGCCGGTTGGGCACGACCTTGCTCAACCGTTCCACCCGCACCCTCTCGCTTACGGATGCGGGCCGGTCCTACCATGCGCGCGCGCAGGAGTTGCTGCGCGCCTGGCGGGAGATGGAGGACGAGGCGAGCGGCGCAGATTGCGCGCTGGCCGGTCCGGTTCGCATCGCCGCCCCGCTCTCCTTTGGCTTGGCGCAGCTCTCGCCCGCCCTGATCGCGTTTCAGCAGGACAATCCGGATATTCGGCTCGACGTCGACTTTTCCGACCGCAAGGTCGATCTCGTGGCGGAAGGGTTCGACATGGCGATCCGGGTCTGGCGGTTGGACGACAGCGCCATGATCGCCCGCAAACTTGGCGACGTGCAGATGATCTGCGCGGCCTCGCCCGGCTGGCTCGAACGCAACGGCCCGGTTTCCGACCCGCGCGATCTCGAAGGCGCGCCGGAGCTGCGCTATGGGCTGCGGCGCGGGCAAGGCTGGCCTTACCGCGCACCGGACGGGAAACGCGGCACGATCCAGTTCGACCCGGTGATGCGCGCCAGTAATGGCGACTTTCTCCACGATGCGGCGATTGCTGGGTTGGGCGTCGTCATCGAGCCGGAATTCATCCTATGCGACGCGGTCAGGGACGGTCGGCTGGTCCGCCTGCTTGAAGAGTGCGTCTTCGAAGCGCCGAGCGTTTACGCCGTCTGGTCGCCCGGTCGACACATGCCGCGCCGGGTCCGGGCGCTGGTGGATCGTCTCGTGGATCGTTTCGGCGGCGTGCCGCCCTGGTCCCTGGATGCACCGCCAGAATAAGGTCGCGATCAAGATCTGAGTTACTGACGCGAACGGCGCCTCGCGACAGGCGCACTGTGACAAGAATGTAACACATGGCGGCCAATCCGCGCCTGCCCGGCTGCACATGACCTAGGTCAAATTACCTTAATACATGCGCTCCAATAGCGAAATGGTACATAACTGAGAACGGGGACTTCCAGTGAAACACGCGTCCATTCGCAAGGGGCTGACCGGCTCCGCTTCCGCCGCAGCGCTCGCGCTGCTGACTATCACCCCCGCCGCCGCGCAGATCGTCGAAGACGAAATCGTCGTCACGGCGCGCCGGGTCCAGGAGACCATCATCGAGGCTCCCGTGGCCGTGACAGCCATCTCCGAGAATGCCATTGAGAATCTCGGCCTGCAAAGCATCGACGATGTCGCGCGCTTCACGCCGGGCCTGTCCTTCTCGAACGCATTCGGCCGGACCGGCGACCGCCCGGTGATCCGGGGTGCGGCCAATATCCTCGCCGGTGTCCAGTTCGGCGTCGAAGCCGGCGCGGCCTACTTTGTGGACGGCGTCTACTATTCCGGCTCGCTCCAGGCGCTCGATATCCGCAATGTCGAGCAGGTGGAGGTCGTTCGCGGCCCGCAATCCGCGCTCTACGGCCGGAACACCTATTCAGGTGCCATCAACTTCATCACACGCCGTCCGAGTGCGGGCGGTTTCGAAGGATCCGCCGAAGCGATCGTGGCCGAGGACGAGGAGCTTCAACTCTACGGCCGCATGTCCAACTCCTGGTAAACCTGGTAAAGCGGGATTTACCCCAGGAATTGCGGGAACTTGATTTGGTTGAGAGCCTTCTGGTAGAGTA
>JBCCCX010000285.1:0-4118 GCA_039033275.1 Pseudomonadota bacterium
CGTGGGTGACGTAGATCATCGTCGCGCGCACCTTCTGGTGAAGCTCCTTCAGCTTCGACCGGAGCTTCCATTTGAGGTGCGGGTCGATCACCGTCAGCGGCTCGTCGAACATGACGACGGCGACGTCGTCGCGCACGCCCCTCTTGGTGGGAGCGGCTGGGCCGGATCGCGGTGACGCCCAAGATGGAAAGGCGGCGCGTGAAGCGGACAGGACGGCCATCGAAGAAGGAGGCGGACGCGCTCGTGGGGCGCATCGCATTCCGCGTGACGGAGGCCGAGCGTGCCCGCATCGAGGACGCGGCCGCGGCGGCCGGGGCGAGCGTCAGCGCCTACGCTCGGTCCCTGGTGTTGACCGCGCGGCCGCCCCGGCCGCGACCGGCCGCGCGTGCCGATCAAGGCCGTGCACTCGTGGAGCTGAACCGCGCCGGGACCAACCTCAACCAGATCGCGCGCGCGCTGAACGCGGGGCGTGGCGTGCCGGCCGACCTCGCCGAGACGCTGGCCGAGCTGCGGGCGGCTGTCGCGAAGATTGCCGCCGAGGGGGCCGACTGATGGTTCCGAACATGAGCAAGGCCGGCACGAGCTTCAAAGGGGCGGCGGCCTACCACGGGCACGACAAGGGGCGGGCGACGACAAGCGAGCGCGTCGAGTGGTTCGCAACCCGGAATATCCTCACGGACGACCCCAAGACGGCCGAGCGGGTGATGATCGCCACGGCGCTCGATCAGGACCGGCTCAAGCGCGAGAGCGGGACGCCGAACACGGGGCGCAAGAGCAAGGCGCACGTGCAGACGCTTTCGCTATCGTGGTCGCCCGACGAGCAGGTGGACCGGGCCGAGATGGAGCGGGCGGCGGACCAGGCGATCAAAGTGCTTGGGGTCGAGGAGCATCAAGTCGCGATCTACGCCCACAACGACACGGCGCACCCGCACGTGCACCTGGTCGTCAACCGGGTGCATCCCGAGACAGGGAAGCTAGCGACGTTCTCGAACTCGTATCGGAAGCTCGACACCTGGGCGAACAGCTACGAGCGCGAGCGCGGGCAGATCGTAACGGGCGCGCGCGACGACAAGCACCGGCGGCAGGCTGCGGCGGCCGAGCGGCATCCCGATGCAAGGAGCCGTCGGACCTATGCGGAGGGTAGGCGAGCCGAAGCAGCTAGGAGGGGCGAAGCGGCTACCGCCACAATGACCCAGAACCAGCGCTCGATCCTCGCAGCTCGTCAGCAGGACATGCGTGCTCGCCATAAGGCGCAGTGGGCAGAGCTGAGGGATCGGCACCAAGGACAGCGGGATAGGGAATACCAGATCTACCGGCAGCGCGTCGCGGCCGAGCGGGAGGTTCATGAGAAGGCACGCCGCGCCAGTTCACGTCAGCGGAAGGTGGAGTGGGGGAAGTTCTATAGCGGGGTCCGAGCTGCGGAACACCATCGCAGGAAACTCGAATGGACGCCCCACGGCCTCCTAGCCCTAGCGATAACGGCCGCCCTAGAGGAGCGCCGCCAGGGCTCAAAGGAAGGGTTGGCAAGGCTGACCTGGGCGCACTTCAGCAGTCGTCGGCGTAGGGAGGCCGTTTTTGAGAACGTGGTCGCGCGCGACAAGAAAGCCCTGATCGACCGTCAGAACTTCGCGCGAGACAAGGCCCTTGAGCATCTGTCCAGCCGCAGGGCCGAAGAGATCCAATTCCTGCGCGACAAGCAGACGCACGAACGCGATGTTCTCAAGAGAACCCAAGACGCCGAGCGGGCGACAATCCGTGCCGACTGGCGCGATCTGAACGACCGTCGCGACCGTCTCGCGAGGATCCACAACAGTTCGCGCCAAGGTAGGGGCAACGAAACGAGCCGAGCCGCACCCTCGTCAGATCGAGGGCGCGAGCAGGCCCGAGCGAACCTTGACCGGTTGAGAGAAGCCACAGGCCGGACTTCACATCCCCGATCACGGGGCCAGGACAGAGAGCGATAAGGGTGCCTGATATTCTGACACCAGATCAGCGGTCCGAGCGCATGTCCCGTGTTCGGTCGAAGGATACGAAACCGGAAATGCGGGTTCGGCGGCTCGTGCATGGGATGGGCTATCGCTACCGACTTCACCGGCGAGATTTGCCGGGCAAGCCGGACTTGGTGTTCCCTGGACGTCGGAAGGTCATCTTCGTGCATGGGTGCTTCTGGCACCGGCATCCGAGCCCGGCTTGCAAACTCGCGCGCCTACCGAAATCTCGCCTGGACTTCTGGATTCCAAAGTTCGAGGCCAACACGGCGCGGGATGCACGGAACCTAAAAAAAATATCGGATATGGGTTGGGCCTTCCTTGTCGTATGGGAGTGCGAGACCAAGAATATCGAGACGTTGAGGGAGCGCCTAAGGGCGTTCCTGGAGGGGGAGAATTGAGAGCCATCGAACTGTTCGCCGGCGCCGGAGGCCTCAGCGTGGGGATCAGCAAGGCTGGCTTCATCCCCGCTCACATCGTGGAATGGGACCGCGACTGTCAGAAGACCCTGACGGCGAACCGCAAGGCTCGGCTCGCAGCGACCAAGAAATGGCCTTCCCAGATTTCCTCCGATGTGCGCGAGGTTTCCTTCGTGGAGTATGAGGACCAGATCACCCTGGTTTCCGGCGGCCCTCCCTGCCAGCCGTTCTCGGTCGGTGGACGGCACAAGGCCCAGGCCGATCAGCGAGACATGTTCCCCGAAGCCGTTCGAGCCGTGCGTGAGGTTCGACCCCAGGCTTTCGTGTTCGAGAACGTCCGCGGCCTGACCCGGGAGCGCTTCAGCTCCTACTACGAGTACGTGAAGCTCCAGATGCAGTACCCGGAGCTGGTCGCCAACGAGGACGAGGATTGGTCCACGCATCTGCGCCGACTGGAGCGGCACCACACCGCCACCCGCGGGGATCGAGGTCTCGAATACCGCTTGGTCACAGAGGTTCTGAACGCGGCCGACTATGGCGTGCCCCAGAAACGGCATCGTGTCTTCTTCGTCGGTTTTCGGAACGACTTAGGAGTCGAGTGGTCGTTCCCCGAGGCAACGCACTCTCAGGATGCCCTTCTATGGGACCAACACAAGGGCGACTACTTCGAGCGTCGAGAGGTTCGGAAGGCGGATCAGTGGGCGAACATGGAGAGGGCCAAGGCCCGTGCTTCGCGCTTGGATGGCAAGCCCGAAACCAAGCCTTGGCGCACGGTGCGCGATGCCATCGCAGGACTGCCCGATCCCGAGAAAGACCCTGAAGCCGCGCGGAACCACCGCAATCATTCCTTCCAACCCGGCGCTCGCAGCTATCCTGGCCACACCGGAAGCCCCCTGGACGAGCCCGCGAAGGCCCTAAAGGCCGGTGTCCATGGAGTGCCCGGCGGCGAGAACATGCTGACACGGCCGGACGGCTCGGTGCGCTACTTCACCGTGCGCGAGAGCGCTCGCATTCAGACCTTTTCCGATAGCTACCGCATCACCGGCGTTTGGTCCGAGGCGATGCGCCAGCTCGGCAACGCCGTGCCCGTGACGTTGGCCGAGGTGGTGGCGCGCGACGTTGCACAGGTTCTGAAACCGAGTCACTGATTTCTCGGGACTGAATCGAGGGGCGCGTGATGGCCAAGAATCCAGCGGTCACACGCGCTGACGACCTTCTCGCGGAGATCAACGACCTCCTCGCGAGGACCGACCCCGAGTCCTTCACCAACCCCGCGCGCAAGCAGTTCATGCAGCGCATCGAGACGATGCGTGAACGTCTGGACCAGCTCACGCGGACCGTCGATACGGTCGCGCTGCCGAGCGCGTTTTTCGATCCCGCCGACCCAAGTCTCATAGGAAACTTCGTGGCCTTGGCGCTGATCGCCCAGGATCGCCAGCCGCTCGGCGCGATGACGCCGTTCTACGGCGCCGGCATCTACGCCATCTACTACAATGGCGAAGCCGAGCCCTATGGACCCATTTCTGGAACGGAAACCCCAATATACGTGGGCAAGGCAGACCCACCAAAGTATTGCCTCGGCACAGGCTCAGGGCGGATTTATCACGCAGGGGGCGAACGCTTCAGCACAAGGATTATGGAACTCAGGCCAAGCACAGGCGGCAGGATTGACCAATTCTGCTTATTACATGGGACAGGGTCAGATGGGGGC
>JBCCCX010000286.1:0-4107 GCA_039033275.1 Pseudomonadota bacterium
CCAGCATCAAAGGCCTTCACCTGCTGAAGGTTTGGAACCAATTGGTGGTTCTGGACGACTCAGTCAAATGTCTACTTCGACGAGATCATCACGACAGGGCTCGGCGATATACAGTTCTTCGACATCGACCGCGTCGAAGTTCTGCGCGGACCGCAAGGAACATTCTTCGGGGCCGGCGCGGCATCGGGTGTCGTACGGGTCATTTCCAACCTCCCGGATCCGACCGGTTACTCCGCGCGGGCGGAAGTCGATGCCTCCAGCACCGAGAACACGGGTGCCTTGAACTGGGGCATCAACGGGTTCGTCAATATCCCAATGGCCAAGGACCAGCTCGCCCTTCGGGTCACAGGGTATCACAATGTCAACCAAGGCTTCATCGACAACCTGGCCGCGACGTTCGAAGGCACCGAAGCAGCAGCTTTCGGAGCGCCGGCCATTGACGAAGAAGGCGTCGGCGACGTCACCAACACCGGCGTGCGGGCGTCCATCCTGTTCGACAATGAATCCCCATTGAACGTCCGGGCGACCTACATCTACGAAGAGTCGGAAACGGACGGACGGCTCGGCGCGCGCCCCGACCTGCCGGTCTATACGCAAGCCCGCTTCGGCACGAATGTGGGTCCGGAGCGGTTCCGCAGCCAGACCGATTTCGTCAATCTGACGGCCGACTATGATTTCGGTCCGGTCAACCTGCTGTCCACGACGACCTATCGGGAGCGGACATCGTTCGACAACCGCAACTTCCTCGGCACATTCTTCGAGACGCTTCCGATTTCGCAGGGTACGGACGTCGTCAACCAAGCCTTCATTCAGGAAGTGCGCCTGACATCGACGAATGACAGCCCGCTGCAGTATATTCTCGGCTTTTTCTACGAGGACATCGACAATTCCAACATCAGCGACGTTCAATGGAACGGCAACCCGGCCACCAACTTCTTCGATCCGTTCGGTGCGTTCGGGACGGAAGGCGGTATCTTCCGGACCTTTAACAACACTTCTCAGACGGCCGTTTTCGGCGAAGCGTCCTATGAAATCACCGACCGTCTGACTCTCACCGGTGGGGCGCGGGTATTCGATTACGATGTGGAGGAATCCCGGAACGCCACAGCCGGCTACTTCCTCCCGGATACGACGGCGGTCAATTCGGAAGCCCCCATCGAGAGCGGTGAGTCCAACGAATCCTACAAGCTCAACCTGACCTACGATTTCGGCGACAACTCGCTCATCTACGCCCAATACTCCGAAGGTTTCCGCCTTGGGCGACCCTTGGCGGCCCCGACAACGATCTGCGACGCCAACCAGGACGGCATCCATGACGATCTCGGCCTGCCTTTCGCCGATCAGCTCGATTCCGATTTCACGAAAAACTACGAAGGCGGCGTGAAGCTTTCCGCTCTGGATGGGCGGGTGCAGGTCAACGCCTCCGCCTTCCATATCGATTGGGTCGGCATCCCTGTCTTCATTGGCATTAGCTCGCCCTGTGGCACAGGTCTGAACGTGAATGCCGGGTCTGCTCGGTCACAAGGCGTTGAGCTTGAAGCGGCCTGGGCCGTGACGGACGCTCTGACCCTGGACTACAGCTTCGGTTATACGGACGCCCAACTGGAAGAAGATGCGCAAGGTTTCGGCGCGGCTGGGGATCGGCTTCCCGGGTCGCCTGAATTTTCGACCCGTCTTGGAGCACGCTACGGCTTCGATCTCATGGGACGTGAAAGCTTCTTCTCCGCCGATGCCGCCTATGTCAGCGAATTCTACAATAACCTTGAGGAGATTGGCGAAGAAGCTGGCGACTATGTCGAGGTCAATGCGCAGCTTGGCGTGGACTTTGGTGATTTCGATGCCACCCTTTACGTCGCGAACCTGACGGGAGAGGATGCATTCCAATGGGTCGATACATTCCCGCCGAATGTCTTCTACCTTCGCCCCCGAACCTTCGGCCTTCGGATCGGAGCCGACTTCTAGATCGGATTCGAATGTGGCTCTCGATGAAAGCCTATATCCCGATCTAGAACCAACGGACTCCGGCATGCTGCCGGAGTCCGACGGCCACAGCGTCTATTGGGAGGTCTGCGGCAATCCGGACGGCCAGCCCGCCATCGTTCTCCACGGCGGGCCGGGCGGAGGCTGCTCGCCGCTTATGCGGCGCTACCACGATCCGGAGCGCTACCGTATCGTTCTGTTCGATCAGCGCGGGTGCGGGCGGTCCGCGCCGAACGCTGCGCTCGAACACAATACGACCTGGCACCTCGTCTCCGACATGGAACGGCTGCGCGAGCATCTGGGCATAGAGCGATGGCAGCTATTCGGTGGATCGTGGGGATCGACACTCGCCCTTGCCTATCTGATGCGGCACCCCGACCGGGTGTCTTCGCTCGTCTTGCGCGGCATCTTCGCCTGCCGGGAGTCCGAGCTGCGCTGGCTTTATCAATACGGCGCGAGCCAGCTTTTCCCGGATGCGTGGGAGTCTTTTGCCGCACCAATTCCAAAGGCCGAGCGCAATGACATGATAAAGGCCTACCACGAACGCTTGACGGGGGACAACGCTGTCATCCGGGCCGAATGCGCCCGCGCATGGGGCCGTTGGGAAAGCGCTGTCTCCTATCTGCATCCCAACCCAGAAGCGCTCACCGAATTCGACGATGACGCCTATTCCGACGCCTTCGCGCGGATCGAGGCGCATTATTTCGTCAATAGGGGGTTCTTCGAGACCGATCGGGGCGCGTTCGAAGCGCTCCCCCATTTGCAGGGCAAAGCTGGCGCGATCGTGCAGGGACGATACGATGTCGTCACGCCTGCGGCTGCAGCTTGGGAGCTGCATAAAGCTTGGCCCGAAGCGCAGTTCACGATCGTTCCCGACGCCGGACACTCTGCCAAGGAACCCGGAATCGCAAAGGCGCTCGTTGCCGCGACGGAGCGACTGGCATGACAGAGCAACGCCCGTCTGACACGGCCCCGGACATCTCCGCCCTGCCCGTGTCAGAAACGAAAGCCTCCTGGCGGGCCTGGTGGGGCATCGCCATCTTCGCCATGATCTCCCTGCTGGTCTTTCTCGACCGGCAGATCCTCATCCTGCTGGCCCAGCCCATAAAGCTGGACCTCGGTCTGTCCGATCTCCAGCTGGGAACGCTGCAAGGCCTGCCGCTCGCTTTCTTCGGCGTTTTCGCCGGATATCCCATCGGCTGGCTGGCGGATCGGTTCGACCGCCGTCTTGTCCTGGCCGGATGTCTCGCGCTTTGGGGCATCGGCGTGGTGGCGTGCGGGTTCGCGCCGGGCTTCTGGGCGCTGTTCATCGCCAGCGGCATCATCGGGGCCGGGGAAGCCGGACTGGCCCCCATCGTCTATTCGCTCATCCCGGAGATCGTCAGCAAAAGCCAGCGCCAGCTCGCCAATTCCATATACACCATCCTGCAGCAATTCAGTTACGGCATCGGCAGTGCGGTCGTGGCGCTCATTCTCGGGGGCGTGGCCGCCGCGCAGATGGGACTGCCAAGCGGTCTGGCGGGAATGGCGGACTGGCGGCTCGCCTTCCTCGTCGCCAGCCTGCCTGTCCCAGTCATGATCGCGCTGCTTTTCACGCTGCGTCTGCGCCGCAAAGATATGCCGGAGATCGAAAGGTCTTCCCATGAGATCGAAACCAAGACGGGCGTCGCCACCCACCTGCGCGGACATTGGCGGACTATGTTCAGCTTTTATCTCGGTATCGGATTTGCGGGCTTCGGCTTCGCGGCGGTCCTGAACTGGGTGCCCGCCATTCTGACCCGCCAGTACGGGATGGAGCCGATGACCATCGGCGCCGTTACGGGAACGGTGACCATCGCGGCCACAATCGGCGGCTTCATCATTGGCACGGTTTTGCTGCGGTGGCTGCGCCCGCGCTTCGGTATCCGGGTCCCGATCATCGCGCTGTGGACAGCCGTGTTTTCGGCCGCCGTCACCTCGGCCCTTCTCTTCGCGGCGACCGCCCCCTGGCAGATCTTCGCGCTGCAGGGCATCCAGTACGCCTTCATCATCGGGGCGTTCCTCGTCTATCCGACCGCGATCCAGGATATCAGCCCCGCGCCCGTGCGCGGGCGGCTGATCTCGCTTCTGGTGATCGTGCGCATGGTC
>JBCCCX010000287.1:0-4099 GCA_039033275.1 Pseudomonadota bacterium
GGCCGGTTGGTCGGGATGACCAGCACGTCCAGCTTGTAGATCTCGGCGAATTCACCCGCTTCCGTCTCCGCCGTGCCGGTCATGCCGGACAGTTTCTCGTAGAGGCGGAAATAATTCTGCAGCGTGACCGACGCCATGGTCTGGTTCTCGGCCTTGATGTCGACGCCCTCCTTGGCCTCGATGGCCTGGTGCAGCCCTTCGGACAGACGGCGGCCCTCCATCATGCGGCCGGTGAACTCGTCGATCAGCACCACTTCGCCGTCCTTGACGATATAGTCCTTATTGGCCGTATAGAGCCGGTGCGCCTTGAGCGCCTGGTTGGCGTGGTGGACGACGGTGACGTTCTCGATATCGTAGAGGCTTTCGCCCTCCAGCAGCCCGCGTTCGCGCAGGATGTTTTCCAGCTGTTCGGTGCCCTCTTCATTATAGGTCGCGGTGCGGGCCTTTTCGTCGACATCATAGCCGTCCGCGTCGATCAGCGGAATGATCTCATCGAGCGTGCGGTACAGCTCGGCCCGGTCTTCGGTCGGCCCGGAAATGATGAGCGGCGTGCGCGCCTCGTCGATCAGGATGGAATCGATCTCGTCGATGATGGCATAGACATGGCCGCGCTGGCTCATTTCGTCCGTGCTCAGCTTCATGTTGTCGCGCAGATAGTCGAAGCCGTACTCATTGTTGGTGCCGTAGGTGATGTCGGCGGCGTAGGCGGCCTTGCGGCCGGCCCCGTAGGGGTCGTGATTGTTGACACAATCGACCGTCAGGCCGAGGAAGTTGTAGATCTGGCCCATCCATTCCGCGTCGCGCCGCGCCAGATAGTCGTTGACCGTGACGATGTGCACGCCGCGGCCCGTCAGCGCGTTCAGATAGGCCGCCAGGGTGGAGACCAGCGTCTTGCCTTCGCCGGTGCGCATTTCCGCGATCTCGCCGCGGTGCAGCGTGATGCCGCCGATCAGCTGCACATCGTAATGGCGCTGGCCGAGCGTGCGCTTGGCGGCTTCGCGCACGGTCGCGAACGCTTCTTCCAGGAGCTGATCAAGGCTCTCGCCCTTGTCGAGCCGTTCGCGGAACAGGACCGTCTGCTGCTTAAGCTGTTCGTCGCTCATCGCCTCCATGGCGGGTTCCAGCGCGTTGATGCGCTCAACGATGGGGCGGAGCTTTTTGAGCTTGCGGTCGTTTTCCGAACCGAAAAGCTTCTTGGCGATGCCGAGCATGGGGGGTCCTTGAGGATGCGGACCGCTTGCCGGGGTCCGGTAGAGGGGCCCGCGCGGAAAAAAAGGCCTGTCGCGAAAAGAAAGGCCTCTCAAAGGGTCCGGCGGGCCGTCATTGGCTTGCGCGTGACTTAGGAACGGCCCTCGCTTAAGTCAACGAAGCGGGGCAGGAAGTGGGTCAGGAAATGGGCCGCGAGACGGGTCGTTGGACCTGGCGCGGTGGACCGAAGCGGATGGAAGAAAGGCTGGGCGATGGATCGTCTTGAATCGATGGGTGCGCGGGCGGCGCGGCGGCGTCTGGGCCAGGCTGCGCTTCTGCTGGTGGCCGCCGGGACGGCTGGCCTCGCGGGCTGCGCGCCGGGCGAGCCGGGCATGGAGGTGCCGGCGTCCGCGATCGACCGTACCGACGATCCGGTCGTGGCCCGGGTCGACGGCACGCCGATCCACCGCTCGGACGTGCGCCGCGCCGCCGAAGGTCAGGGGCTGATCGGACCGGACGAGCCGCTCGAGACGGGCGGGTCCGTCTTTGCCTACGCGCTGGACGGGCTGATCGACCAGCGCTTGCTGGCGCGCGACGCGGTCGCCAGCGGCGTCGGACAGGACATAGAGGTGCGCCGCCGCCTCGCCAGCGCGCGCGAACGGATTCTCGGCAATTACAGGGTCGAGGCCCTTTTGAAGGACACGGTCACGGACGCCGCCGTGCAGGACCTCTACCTCGCCCAGAGCGAGCTGGCCGGCGAAGGCGAGGAGCGGCTGGTGCGCCGTATCGTGGTGGCGGACCAGGCCCTGGCGGACCGGATCGCCCGGCAGCTGGCCGACGAGGAGGATTTCGGCACGCTGGCCGAGGTCTACTCCACCGACGAAGGCACGGCCGGACGGGGCGGGGAGATGGGCTGGATCGGCCGTGACGCGCTGGCCGACCCCCTCGCCGCGGCCGTTTTCGACGCGTCCGTCGGCGGGCGCACGCCGCCCGTCGAGATGGACGGATCGTGGCACATCGTGGAAGTGGTCGACACGCGCGTGCCGTCCGCGCGGACCTTCGAGGACACGCGTGAGGAGCTGGAGCGCTTCATGACGTTCGAAACCGTCGAGGCCCTGCTTACAGAGCTGCGAGACACGGCCAGGATCGAACGCCTCTACGACGCCCCCGGCGATCCGGTGGAGCCTTCGGAGTCGGCGCCCGGTGCAGCGGCAGATCCCGAAGACGGCGGGGACGGCGCGCCGTGACGGGCGTGCCTTCCGGACTCGCCAGGAGCCCGTTCGCTCCGGACCGCTTCCCCGACCTGCCGCCCGTGGCGGGCTTCGGCATGGGCACGGCCGAAGCGGGCATCAAATATGCCGGCCGGACCGATGTCTGGGTCCTGCGCGGCCAGCCGGGCACGCAGGTGGCAGGCGTATTCACGCAGAACCGCTGCCCCGGCGCACCGGTGGACTGGTCACGCCGCGCGCTGCAGGCGCAGACGGCGGG
Organism: Pseudomonadota bacterium; assembly: GCA_039033275.1. Lineage (GTDB taxonomy): Bacteria > Pseudomonadota > Alphaproteobacteria > Caulobacterales > Maricaulaceae > Litorimonas. Next base: position 2,677 of record JBCCCX010000287.1, read on the forward strand.
GCCGCGCCTCGTCGTGGTCAATAGCGGCAACGCCAACGTGTTCGGCGGCCAGAAGAGCCGCGACGCCGTGGTGGAGACGGCCGAGGCGGCCGCCCGCATCTTCGGCGGCGACGCCGAAGCCGTGCAGCTGGCCAGCACGGGCGTGATCGGCGAGCCGCTGAATGCTGCGAAGATGACATCCGTCTTTCCGGACATGGTGCTGGAGCCGGATGGCTGGGAGCGGGCGGCGCGCGCCATCATGACGACCGATACGCATCCCAAGGGCGCGACGGTCGTGGCGGAGATTCACGGCACGACCGTGCGCCTCAATGGCATCGCCAAGGGGTCCGGCATGATCGCGCCGGACATGGCGACCATGTTGGCCTATGTGGCGACCGACGCCGCCCTGCCGCAGTCCATCTTGCAGGCGCTGCTCTCGGAAGCGGTGGCGACGACCTTCAACGCCATCACGGTCGACAGCGACACGTCCACGTCCGACACGCTGCTGTTGCTGGCGAGTGGCGCGGCGGAGAACGCCGCGGTGACGGGTCCGGACGACCCCGCGCTGGCGGATTTCCACCGCGCCCTGCATGCGGTCCTGTTCGACCTGTCCCAGCAGGTCGTGAAGGACGGGGAGGGAATCACCAAGTTCGTGACCGTCAACGTCACCGGCGCCGTCTCGGATGCATCTGCCCGCGCCATCGGCATGAGCGTGGCGAACTCGCCTTTGGTCAAGACGGCCATTGCGGGCGCGGACGCCAATTGGGGGCGCATCGTCATGGCGGTCGGCAAGGCGGGCGAACCGGCGGAGCGCGACCGCCTGACCGTGACGCTGGGGCCGCACGTGCTGGCGCGGGCCGGCGAACGGATGCCGGACTACACCGAACTGGACGGATCGGACTATATGGCCCGCGACGAAATCGAGATCGGCATCGACCTCGATTTGGGAGACGGCGCCTTCACCGTCTATACGTGCGACCTCACCCACGGCTATATCGACATCAACGCCGATTACCGCTCGTGACCCCGAAGCCGTCCGAGAAGTTTCGCGGACCCGTGGTCTGGGTCGCGGCCTGTGCGCTAATCGATGCGGACGGGCGCGTGCTCGTCACGCAGAGACCCTCGGGCCACGACCATGCGGGGCTGTGGGAGTTTCCGGGCGGCAAGATCGAGCCGGGCGAACGGCCCGAGGAGACGGTAGTGCGCGAACTCTATGAAGAGCTGTCGGTCGAACCTTGTCTCGATTGCCTGGAGCCACTGACCTTCGCCAGCCATGCCTACGCGACCTTCCAGCTGGTCATGCCGACCTATGTCTGCCGCCAGTGGGACGGCATCGTCCGCCCGACCGAAGGCCAAGGGACCAAATGGGCGTGGGCGGAGGACATAGCCCGGCTCCCGCTCGTGCCCGCCGACCTGCCGCTGGCCCAGCAGCTCGCCGCGCGCC
>JBCCCX010000288.1:0-4094 GCA_039033275.1 Pseudomonadota bacterium
CTTCCATGATCAGGTCGAGGGCGAAATATTCGATGAAGAACTCGGTCTGGTGGCGCAGGGATTGGCCGTAGAGCGTGTGCAGCATGGCATGGCCGGTCCGGTCGGCGGCGGCGCAGGTGCGCTGCGCTTCCGGACCCTGCCCCATATTCTGCATCATGCCGCCGAAGGGGCGCTGGTAGATCTTGCCTTCGTCCGTGCGCGAAAACGGCATGCCCCAATGTTCCAGCTCGTACACCGCGTCGGGCGCGTTGCGGCAAAGATATTCGATGGAGTCCTGGTCGCCGAGCCAGTCGGAGCCCTTGACCGTGTCGTACATGTGCCAGCGCCAGTCGTCCGGGGACATGTTGCCGAGCGACGCCGCGATGCCGCCTTGCGCCGCGACCGTGTGGCTGCGCGTGGGGAAGACTTTCGTGACGCACGCGGTTTTCAACCCGGCCTGCGCCGCGCCGAGGGCCGCGCGTAGGCCCGAACCGCCCGCGCCGACGACGACGACATCATAGTCGTGGTCGATGAATTGCGTCGTGCCGCTCTCAGTGCCGCTTTCGGGCTTCGTGACTTCGATGGTCGCCATCTGTTGAGTTTCCCGTTCTTACTTGACGGCGGCGAGGACGAGCCCCGCCACGCTGGCCAGCCACAAGATGATCGCGACCGCCTTGTTCGCCAACAGGCCGAAACGCCGCAGGCCGCCGGAGAAATAGTCCATGATGACCTCGTCCATCTCCAACTTGCAGTACCAGATGGCGGCCGTGAGGAAGGCGATCATGCCGATGGCGCCCGCCGGGCTGGAGAGCCAGGCGACGATCGCATAGGGCCCGTCGCCGATATTCGCGATCACTTGGGCGATGGCAAAGGGCAGGCCGATGATGACGCCCCAGCCGGTCAGGCCGTGGATCTTGTGATGGGTCGTGCCCTCCCCATGATGGTCAGGTCCGTGGCCGATCTCTTCGGCCGTGTAGGCGTCTGCGCTCATGACGTCACTCCGACGAAAGTGAGAACCGCCGCCAGCACCACGGCCAGCGCGATCATGCCGTAGGACAGCGTGTTGTTCAGCTGCGGGTTCATCAGCTCGCCCTGGTTCCAAACGGCGTGCCGCAGCTGCGCCAGCGCCATGAAGATGAAGGCGAACAAAAACACGAAAAGCCCGATCGCGCCCAGGGGCGAGAAGACCAGACCGCTGAGCGGCAGCTCGCCCGTCAGCCCGACCGCCAGCAAGCCCAGCGCCACGATCAGCAGCGCCACGTAACAGATGATGGCGCTCGCCCTGTGCAGGATCGAACTCATCATCGCGCCGTGCCAGCGCCACACCTGCAAATGCGGCGACATGGGCCGCGGATCGTTCCACTCGGATGACATGAATGCTCCAGCCTTGCGCGGGGACGGATCGAAACGCCCCGCCGGTTCGGTGCCTACGGATAAGGGCGCGCAACGGTTGCGGCAAGACCGGACAAGCCGCAGCGGCGGACTATGTTTGCGAACGGGTTGCAGGTGGCGGCATACGGCTTAGCAAGACTTGTCGCGCGACCGATCTTGTTTAATTCATACGAAATGGGGACTGAAACCTTCGAACCGATCGCCGACCCGCAAGCCATGCGGGACTTCATCGACTTCTGGTCGGACTCCGGCGGCGGCGAAACCGCGAACTTCCAGACCTTCATCAAGCAGCTGACGGACCTGCTGGGGATCGAGGAGGATCCGAAGACGCACGCCCAAGTCCACCGCAACGACTACAGTTTCGAGCGCGGCGTCAAGTTCAAGGATACGGGCGCGACAGGCCGCATCGACCTGTACCGCCGCGACTGCTTCGTCATGGAGGCCAAGCAGAGCAAGAAGCGCATCAAGACCGATGCCCGCCAAGCCGAGATGTTCGGCGAAGACGCCCGCCAAAAGAGCGGCACCGCCGTGCGCGGCACCAAAAGCTGGGACAAGACGATGCGCGCCGCGCGCAACCAGGCCATCGGCTATGCCCGCGCATTGCCCGTGGACCATGGCTACCCGCCCTTCGTCATCGTCGTGGATGTGGGCAACGTCATCGAGCTCTACGCGGACTTCTCCGGACAGGGGAAGAACTACGCCCAGTTCCCGGACCGCCGCTCCTACCGGCTATCGATGGAGGACCTGCTGGACCCCGCCGTGCAGCACCGCCTGCGGAGCGTCTGGCTCGACCCGCAAAGCCTCAACCCCGCCCTAATCAGCGCGCGCGTCACGCGGGATATCGCCGAACGGCTCGCGCGCATTGCCAAAACGCTAGAGGGCAAGCACGACGCGGAAACCGTCGCCCACTTCCTGATGCGCTGCCTCTTCACCATGTTCGCCGAGGATGTAGGCCTGATCCCGAAGAAAAGCTTCGAGGACCTGCTCGAACAGCTCAAGGCCAACCCGCAAGGCTTCGTCCCCACGCTGGAAGCGCTGTGGAAGACGATGGACGAAGGCGGCTATTCCGTGGCGATCCAGAACACGGTCCGCCACTTCAATGGCGGACTGTTCGCCGATTGCCGCGCCCTGCCCCTGGAGGCGGACGCCATCCATGAGCTGCACGTCGCGGCCAAGCGCGACTGGTCGGACGTGGAACCCGCCATCTTTGGCACGCTGCTGGAGCAGGCGCTGGACCCGCGAGAGCGGGGCAAGCTGGGCGCGCACTACACGCCGCGCGCCTATGTCGAACGGCTGGTCATCCCCACCATCATCGAACCGCTGCGGCAGGATTGGGAGTCCGTGCAAAGCCGGGCCAACGAACTCCACGATGCGGGCAACGACGAAAAGGCGCTGAACGTCGTCCGGGACTTCCACCGCAAGCTCTGCATGACCCGCGTGCTGGACCCGGCCTGCGGGACTGGCAATTTCCTCTATGTCGCGCTGGAGCTGATGAAACGGCTGGAAGGCGAAGTTCTGGAGCTGATCCGCGACTTGGGCGGCCAGCCCGAACGCATTCTGAATTACGGGGCGGAGCTGGAGGCCAAGGGGCTGCTGGGCCAATATTCCGGGTCGAACCTGGCGCGAAAGGGCGGCCGGTTCACCGTCAGCCCCAGCCAGTTCTTCGGACTGGACCTCAACGAACGCGCCGTGGTCATCGCCGACCTCGTTCTCTGGCTCGGCTATATCAAATGGCAGCTCAGGACGTCCGGCCTGGACAGCATCGCCGATCCCGTTCTCGAACGACTCGGCAATATCCGCCACCAGGACGCCATCCTCGCCTATGACGGCAAGGCCCTCGCGCGCGACGAGGATGGAGAGATCATCAGCCGCTGGGACGGCTTCACGACGAAGCCGCACCCGGTCACAGGCAATGCGGTGCCGGACCCGGAGGCGCGGGTGGAAAGCTACACCTACGACAACCCCAAACGCGCGCCGTGGCCAGAGGCCGAATTCATCGTTGGCAACCCGCCGTTCATTGGCGGCAAGGACCTGCGCGCGCAGCTGGGCGACGGCGAAGCCGAAGCGATCTGGGCGGCCCGGCCTAAAGTCCCGGGCGGCGCGGACTTCGTCATGCATTTCTGGGAGGAAGCGGCGACGCGCCTCTCTCGCAAACCGACCAAGGCCAAGCCCAACCCGCTGCGCCGCTTCGGTTTCATTACGACCAATTCCATCACCCAGACCTTCAGCCACCGCGTCGTGGAAGCGGCCCTCTCCGCCAAATCCCCCATCAGCCTCGTCTTAGCTGTGCCGGATCACCCCTGGATGAAGGCCAGCGACAAGGCCGCCGTGCGGATCGCCATGACGGTCGCGGAGCGCGGGGAGATGGAAGGCGTGCTGGGGACGGTAGTGAAGGAAGAGGGGTTGGGGACGGATGCGCCACTTGTAGTGTTGAGTACGGACTCAGGGAAAGTCACAGGTCAGCTCACATTAGGAACTGATTTTTCAAAAGTTTCAAACCTTCTCTCAAACGAGCAAGTCAGCTTCAAGGGCTACATGCCCTGGGGCAAGGACTTCTGGATTTCGCTGAATTCGCCAGTGGCAAAAGAACTGAGAGCTAAACGCCCTGACGCATTGATCGAATACTACAATGGACGAGACATTGCCCAACGACCAAGAGGTGTCTTTGCAATCGATTTATTTGAAACAGACATTAACTACGTTCGAGAAAATCTTCCGATCAC
>JBCCCX010000289.1:0-4058 GCA_039033275.1 Pseudomonadota bacterium
AGCTGTTCTCTGGCTTCATCTCGCGCATCGTAATTAACCGTGTTACCTTCGGCAATAAATGTGTTGAGCACCTCATCCCCAGACGCTCAGCTGTTCTGCCGCTGGACCCGCGGCCTGAAGAGACCCTCCTCGCACACGCCCAAATTCTGATGGAGAAAAATATCCTCTCGATTGTCGATATTTGCAGTGCGTCTAGTGTGTTCGAGGACGAAATCGCCTTTCGCGCTAAGCAGTCGGGTTTCGGCTGGAAGTTGTCGGCATGATCGGTCTTGTCGGAGCGGGCGGGGTCGGGCGTTATGCGCACCTGCCGTCGTACCGAGCCCAGTCACTCCCGGTGTCCGTGGTCTGTGATGTAGACGCGGGTGTTGCTGCCACGGTCGCGGCCGAGTTCTCTGTCCCGCGATGGACCACCGACCTCAAGGTACTTCTTGCCGACCCCTCGGTCGAGATCGTCGACCTCGCTACCCCGCCGATAGGTCGGGCGCCGCTTCTGAGTGCGATCGCGCTAGCGGGAAAGCCGACACTGATTCAAAAGCCATTCTGCGTGACGCGCGCCGAGTACGCCTACCTCTCTGCCCATCTCGTACCCGAGGTGCATTGGCGTCTAAACATGACTGGCCGCCATGTCTCGGCATGGCGCAAGGTGAAGGCGCTGATTGACGGGGGCGCTATCGGATTGCCGCAGACCTGCACGATTATCAACCGAGACTGGTGGGACAGGTCGCCAGGTCGCTGGGATCTCGATGTCGCGGACTACGTAGTCTACGAGATCTTCGTCCATCATCTCGACTTGTTGGTCTACTGGTTCGGCTGGCCTTCGAAGGTGACGGGCCGCGCCGGAGTTCACCCGCGACAGCTTATGATGCAGGCGAACCGCGCGTCGATCCTCCTCGACTACCTGGAAGGAGGCCCCCTGGTCACCCTGATCGATGACTGGACCGAGGGAGAATTCGCCTTCGCCTCGGGCCATCCGTTCGAGAGCGTCTCGATCACTGGATCGGAGGGGTCAATCCGGGCGTCCAGCGAGCGGGTAGAGCTCTCGCGCTTGGGCGCGAATGCTATCGAGCTTTGGCATCACCCGCGACCGGGCCAAACGCTGCCCGGCGAGGTGCTAGAGACTGGCTGGTTCCCGGACTCCTTCGGCCTCGCGATGACCGAGTTCGCTGCAGCGCGCGGCGCGCCCGAGTCGAAAGCGCGCGACGCGGCTTACCTGCGCGACCTGACCGAGGCCCTGTTCACTGTAGCCGAGAGCCTCGGCTCGGACCGCTGGCTGCCACTGCGCCGCGAAAGTGCCACCCTGTCCCCGCCTGTCTCATGAGCTTACCTTCGCCCAAACCCATGCCCAAGACGCTTATCGTGCCGCTCGGAGGACGAGGTACGCGCCTCTTTCCACTAACAAAGAGCGTCCCGAAGGGCCTCCTGCCACTCGGGCGCAAGCCGGTACTCCAATATGTACTCGACGAGGCCATCGCTGCAGAGTTCAGGCACTTTGTCTTCGTGCTAGGCGCGGACGGTGCACTCTACCGCGACTACCTCGTCTCTGATTCGTGGCTTGCTAACCGCTTGCGCAGCGAGGGGCGGCGCGACGAACTGCGTCGTCTGCTCGACAGCCACTTACGCCCCGCGCGCTGCACGTTCGTTGAACAGCCCGCGCCTGAGGGGCTCGGAGATGCCGTCCTTCGGGCCGCGCCGCACGTGGCCGAGCCTTGGTTCGGCCTCGTGATCCCGGACACGGTCGTGACGGGAGGCAATGCCATGGCCATGGCTGTGGCCGCCGCCCGCAAGACGGCTCTCGCCGTGCTAACCCTCGCGGAGACGCCCCGCGAACGACTCTCGGACTATGGGATCGCCGCCCTCGGAGCGGCTACCGGGTCCGGCCGCCTGATCCGGGACATCGTGGAGAAGCCGTCACCGGATCTCGCGCCCTCGACTCTCCATTTCAATGGGCGTGCTATCCTGCCTGTGGAGATTTTCGCCGTCCTCACTCGGCTCCCGCGTCCCACTGCGGGCGAGCTGCATCTTACCGATGCGCTGGCAGAACTTGCAGGGCGAAAAATGCTACTCGGGGTCGAGACATGCGGCCAAAGCTTCGACTGCGGCTCGTTCCGGGGCCTAGCCGAGGCCTCCTGCCACATGGCCAGGCCGCTCTTCAAGGAGCTCCCGGCGTGAGGCCGCCGGCGCTTTTCCTCGACCGCGACGGAGTCATTAACTACGACTTCGGGTACGTATCGTCCATCGATGACCTTCGCTGGATCCCTGGCGCACTTCGCACGATCCGCGCATTTAGCGAAGCTGGCTGGTACATCTTTGTCGTTTCCAACCAGGCTGCAATTGGGCGAGCACTTTGCACACAGTCCGATGTAGAGCGCTTGAACGCCGCGATCGGGCAGTCAATTGCTCGCGCTGGTGGACAGATCACTGAGTTCTACGTATGCCCGTTTCATCCTCATGCCACGTGCTCTGAATACCGCGTTGCAGACCACGCGGACCGCAAACCGAACCCAGGTATGATTCTTGCCGCAATGACTGCCTGGCGACCGAACGTACAGCGGAGCTTTCTCGTTGGGGACCGGCGTACCGACCTCGCAGCAGCGCGGGGTGCCGGTATCACCGGGCACCTCTTCCGAGAACTGAACTTGTTTGAGTTCTGCAACCGTCGTGGGCTCCTACCCGGTTGAGGGCGAGGAGGCACAGGTCCATTACACGACACATTGAAACTTTGTCGGCTTGGGGGACGGTCATCGATGCGCGCTATTTCCAACCACGACTGATCCGTTGAGGTAATGGGATGAACTGCCTTCCCGCCAGGTCCGCGGCTACGCTCGCGGGAGGAGCGGAAGAGGAGGAGCATCCGATGGAGATTGCGGTTCTTGGGATCGACCTGGGAAAGACGAGTTGCAGCGTTGCTGGTTTGGACGCGTGTGGGGTGGTCGTTCTGCGCCGACGGGTTCAGCGTTATCGTCTTCTGGCGTTTCTTGCTGAGCTTCCGCCCTGCGTGGTTGCAATGGAGGCCTGCGGTGGGGCGCATCACGTCGGCCGGTTCTGCCTTGAGCGCGGGCACGAGCCGCGGCTGATGTCGCCGCTCTACGTGCGGCCCGACGTGAAGGTGCACAAGACCGACGACCGGGACGCGGAAGCGATCGCGGAGGCTGCGACCCGCCCGACGATGTGCTTCGTGACTTTGAAGACGCCCGAGCAGCTAGACCTGCAAGCGCTGCATCGGGCGCGTGAGCGGTTGGTTCAGACCCGGACGCGGCTCGTGAACCAAGCGCGCGGCTTTCTGACGGAGCGTGGCATCCGCATCGGGACCGGACGGCACATCTTCCAGAAGGAGTTATGCCATCTGGTGGAGGAGGGGGATGTGGACCTGATGCCTGGCATGGCCCGGCTACTGGCCGATATGTCGGCCGAGCTGGCGGAGATCAACGCGCGGGTCGCCGCTCTAGATGCGGATATCCGGGCGGCAGCGAAGCGCGATGCGGATATGCAGCGTTTGATGGAGATCCCGGGCATCGGTCCGACCATCGCCAGCGCCCTCGTCGCGGCGATCGGCGATGGCAGCAGCTTCGGCCGCGGGCGTGACCTGTCGGCTTGGCTCGGGCTCGTTCCACGGCAAGTGACGACGGGCGGGAAGGCCCGGCTCATCGGTATCTCGAAGCGGGGCAACGCCTATCTGCGCAAGCTGTTCATCCATGGTGCCCGGACGGTGCTGCATCTCGTGCGCGACAGGACCACGCCGCTGGCGCGATGGGTGGATGGGCTCAGGCTTCGGGCGCATGCGAACGTCGCCGGCGTGGCAATGGCCAACAAGTTGGCACGCATCGCCTGGGCGGTGCTGACGAAGAGAGAACGGTTCAGGCCGGGCGCGCTGACGGCGACAGCCTGACCTAGACCCAAGGGATCTGCGAGCGAAGAGGAGATGGACCAACGACCCAATCGGCGGTCTGCCAGTCTGACGGGGAGCATGGCCCCTGAGAGCCGGTGAGGTAACGAGACGCAGGCCGCGCGACTTCCCATCTTGGCCAGGGGCGCAACCAAGCCGCCCCACAAACAGGCCG
>JBCCCX010000290.1:0-4034 GCA_039033275.1 Pseudomonadota bacterium
CCCCGGCAATAAACGCCGGGGACGATATTTGGAAATGCCGGGGACGGTGGAGGAGGGAAAATAAGCGCACGATCAGCCGGAATGAATGGGTGCCTGCCATAAGCGCGTACCGCACTCCCCTCGACCTTTACCCCGCCTTAACTCCGCCTCCTCCAGGGTTACGGCCGATTAACCCTGTTTCCCCGTGCGAGGCCGCCATGGGCATTTTGTCCGTTTTCCCGTTGATGACCGTGCCGGTCGTGGTCTACAATCTTCTTGCCTTGTCGGGCCAGGCACTGTCGAGCGTGGACGAGATGCGCGTGCGGCTGGACACGGACTTCCTCTCCGTCCCCATGTCGAGCGGCGTGATCTGGTCGATCACGCCCGGTCACGCGCTGACCGGGCTGGCGCTGGTCTGCCTGTTCTTCGAGCTGATCAAGTCCACCGGCACGGGCCGGGCGGCCGTGATGAACCACGCGTTCTCGCTGGTGCTGTTCATCATGTGCCTCGTGCAATTCCTCCTCATGCCGGCATTCGCGACCTCCGTCTTCTTCCTGATCGGCACGATGGCGCTGCTGGACGTGCTGGCCGGGTTCATGGTCACCATCGCCTCGGCGCGGCGCGACTTCGGCGTCGATGCCGCCTTCGCCGACTGAAGCGCGTGGGCAGCCCGCCGATTGACCCGGCCCAGCCGCGCGCGGACGCCATCTCGCCCCTGCTGGAGCCCGCCCTGCTGTCCGATGCGCTCGCCCTGGCGGGCGCTTACGCGTTCGAGATGGGCGAGGACGGTTATCTGGACGTGGCCGACCGCAGCCGGCTGGAACATAAGCTGGTGGAACGCCCCGGCACGCTGGACACGTCGCGGAATGGCTGGAATGCGCGCCTGTCGGACGCCGACGCCCGCGCGCGTATTAGCGCGCTGGAGGGCCTGTCATACGTCGGCGCGCGCTACCGGCTGGACTACGCCCTGCGCGACGGGGCGGGCGAGACGCGGCACATTCGCGAAATCGCTGAATGCTTGGCTTGCTCGGACGGGCGCGCGACCCTGCTGCGCGGCGTGCTGATCGATCGCACGGAGGATGCGCAGTCCGATGCCGCCATCGCCTGGCGCGCGCGGCACGACTCGTTGACCCGCCTGCCGAACCGCGCCGCCCTGCAAGATGCCGGGATGCAACTGTCCGCGCTGGGCGAGCGGATCGGCATACCGGTCCACATGTTGCGCCTGCGCTTGCCCAATCTCGACACGCTCGCGGCGAATTTCGGCGAAAATCTTCGCGACCGCCTCTTGCGGGAGGCGGGTGCGCGGCTGCAGGCCGCCCTGCGCGCGCCAGACATGGTGGCGCGGTTGGGCGGTGCGGACTTCGCCGCTGCGACGCTTAACTCCGACCCCGACACGCTAGGTCTTCGCCTGCGCGCCGCCGTCACGGCTGAGCCCTACGCCACGCCGTTCGGTCCGCTGGCACTGGAGCTGGAATCCGCCCGGGCTCCGCTCGGCACGGTGGAGGCGGCGTTGGAGACCACCCGGCACACGCTGGACGGGACGAAGGCGCGCGCGCCGATCGCGCCCGACCTGCCGAGCGTTGAAGACGCCATCGAGACGGATCGCCTCTCGCTCGCCTTTCAACCCATCGTGCATGCCGCGGACCACAGGCTGCACCATTTCGAGGCCCTGTTGCGCCTTCAAGGTTCGGACGGCCGCATGGCGAGCGCCTTTCCCTTCATCGTGCAGGCGGAAGCATCCGGACAGGTCCACTGGCTGGACCGGCATGTGCTGGGCCTGGCGACGGAGGCTTTGCGTAAGGACGATACGTTGCGGCTTGCCGTGAACGTGTCGGCCGGAACGGTCGGCGACGCGGAACACAGCGCCGCCTACATCGCCGCCCTGTCCGCGCTGGGACCGCTGGCGGAGCGGCTGACGCTGGAACTGACCGAAACGCTGGCCGTCGACGATCCGGCCCTGGCGTCGCGCTTTTCCGCCGAAGTGCGCGCGCTGGGCTGCCGCTTCGCCGTGGACGATTTCGCCTCCGGCCACACCTCCTTTCGCAACCTGCTCGCCGTGGAGGCGGACTGCATCAAGATCGACGGCTCCCTCGTGCGCGGCGTGGCGCTGGACGAAAACAAGCAGGCCTTCATCCGCGTCATGGTCGATCTGGCGGCGACATTCGGCGTGGAAACGGTCGCGGAGATGGTGGAGGATCGGGCCGACGCCGCCGTGCTGGCCCGCCTTGGCACGACCTATCTACAGGGCTATCATTTCGGCAAGCCGGGACCGAAACCGGTCTGGGACGGGCCGCAATCCGCATGACGGCCTAGAAAGGGCGTGCTAATCCAGCCGCGATGCGCGAAACCGCCGAAAGACTGGAAAGCTTCTACGCCGCGCCGCTGGGGCGCATGGCGCGGGACATGGCGGGGCGCCGACTGCGCACGCTCTGGCCGGATCTGGCGGGCAAGAATGCGCTCGGCTTTGGCTATGCCGCACCCTATCTCGACGCCTACCGCAAGAGCGCCAACCGCATCGTGCTGGCCAATCCGGCAGGGCAGGGGGCCATCGCCCACGCCTCGTCGCGCGGCGTGATGGCCTGTGTGGCGGACGAGACGCGCCTACCTTTTTTAGACGCCACATTCGACCGTGTGCTCTGCGTCCATGCGGTCGAAGAGGCCGACGACCTGCCCGGCCTGCTGCGGGAGCTCTGGCGCGTGACCCAGCCGGAAGGGCGCATCGTCGTCGTCGCGGCCGGGCGCTCCGGCCTCTGGTCGCGCATGGACCATCTGCCCTTCGGGGCGGGGCGGCCCTTTTCGCGCACGCAGCTGCGGCGGCGTCTGGTCAGGGCGGGCTTCACGCCGACGGTCGGTGCGGGCGCGCTCTATGGTCCGCCCCTGTCGCGCCTGTCCGGCCCGCGCGTGTCCTACGGGTTCGAGCGGTTCGGGGAGACGGTCTGGCCGGGTTTCGCGGGACTGGTCATGGTCGAGGCGATCCGGCGCCTCTATGTGGAACCGGACCGGTTGGAAGGCGCGGCCGTCCGCGCGCCGCTTTTCGGCTCGTCCGCTCAGCCCTCCATGGAATGCAGCGAGACGACCGAATGAGCGACAATCCCGAACTCGAGCAGGTGCGCCGGTCCATCGACCGGGTGGACCGCGCCATGCTCGACCTGATCGCGGAACGGCTCGCTTTGTCCGCCGACGTAAGGCGGGCGAAAGCGGGCGCGAAGCTCTGGCGGCCTCTGCGGGAGGACAGCCACGTCGCCGACCTGGTCGGTATGGCGCGCGACACGGAGACGCCGCCCGCCCTCGTGTCGCGTATCTGGGCGGAGCTGATGAGCGCGTCCATCTCCGTGCAGGGCGCGACGCGGCTGCACTTCGCGCTGGAAGGCGACACGCGCGCCAACCTGTCCCTGATCCGCGACCGTTTCGGCGGCAGCCTGCCGCTCTCCTCCTATCCGACCAGCTCGGCTGCGCTGGCGGCGGCCTACGGCGACGCGGAAGGCATCGCGGTCGTGCCCGCGCCGGGTGGCATGACGAACTGGTGGACGGCGCTCGCGCCGGGCAGGGCGATGCCGGACTTCAAGATCGTCGCCTCCCTGCCACGCATCGCGGCCATGAAGGAGGGCGGGGGCTGGCCGCAGGCGGTCGCCGTGGCGGCGATCGTGCTGGACGAAGACCTGTCCGGCGGGCGTGTCCTGCATATTGGCGGAAGCGGCTCTGATAGCGTGTTACGCGCCGAAAGCGGTGAGATGCGCTTGTTCGAAACGCCCGGTGCCGTGTTTTCCGGCCCGCGCGAAGCCGTGATCGGCCTGCTGCCCTTGCCCGTGTCGGACAAAGCCGCCTAAGGCGCGCGTCATGTCCTACGAATCCATCCTCGTGGTCGGGGCCGGCCTTATCGGCAGTTCCGTGGCGCGCGCTGCCAAGGAAAAGGCGGGAGTGCGGTCCGTCTGGGTCTCGGACCGGTCCCCAGCCGTCGTGGAAACGGTGGAGCGGCTGGGTTTCGCCGACGGCGTGGCGGAAGGCTCAGCGCACCATTACGCCGCGCAGGCCGACCTGGTCGTGCTCTGCGTGCC
>JBCCCX010000291.1:0-3999 GCA_039033275.1 Pseudomonadota bacterium
CCGAGTATCGGGCCGCCCAAATACATGTCTCCGATCAAATCCAATGCCTTGTGGCGCACAAATTCGTCGTCGAAGCGCAAGCCTTCCGGGTTCACGACCGTATCGCCGTCCACGAGCACGGCATTGTCCAGCGAGCCGCCCTTGGACAAGCCAGCGGCCTGCAGGGCGGCGACTTCGTGGCTACGCGCAAACGTCCGGGCGGAGGCGAGCCGGTCGCGGAATGCGCGGACGTCGGGCGCGATCCGGACGCGCTGGCGACCGATGGCGGCTTCGTCGAAGTCGATGGTGACATCCAGTTCGAATCGTTCGCACGGCTCGATTCGGGCGAATGCATCGCCTTGGCGCACCTCGACGGGGCTTATAACGCGCACATACCGGCGTGGCGCGGCCTGCCGTTCCAGCCCGACCTGCTCGACCAGTTTGAGGAACGGTTCCGCGGAGCCGTCCAGCGCGGGCAGCTCGGGGCCGTCAAGATCCATGACAAGATTATCCACGCCCGTCGCCGAGAGAGCCGCCAACAGATGCTCGATCGTGGACACGGACACACCGGCCGCATTCGACACGGTCGTACAGTTGCGCACATTCGTGACCGATTCGGGAGCGACTGGGATAAGGTTGTCGCAATCCGTCACATCGGTGCGACGGAAAACTAAGCCAGTCCCAGGTATAGCCGGGTTTAGGACCAGCCTGGACCGACGGCCGCCATGCAATGAGACGCCGCTGCATATAGCGGGCGCTTTCAACGTGGATTGTCGTCTGACGTTCGGCATCGGTCACAGCCCTGCTAGAACTGCGACCCATGCGCAACAAGCAACGGTGCGTGACGCTATGTTACGTGAATTTTGACTTGATTAAAGCGAACCGGCGAAGCCAACTTGCGCGTCAACGGCTTTGTCGGCGCAGGAAGCTCGGGATTTCCAACTCGTCTTCCATATCGTCACCGAATAGGTCTCCGGATGTCTGCGCGGCAGACTTCGGCGCCACGGAGGGTTGGACGACTTCCGGTGCGCCGACAGGGCGGCGCGGCTTGCGGTTCCACAGGCCGAAGGCACGACGATTTTTAGAAGCTTCCGGCACGGCATCGGACACTGGCAAGGTGGGCGACGGTGCATCAGGCGCGGGCGCAACACGAGCGATGACGGGTTCGGCAGAAACAGGCTTTGCAGAAACAGGCTGGGCAGAAACGGGCTGGGCGACGCCGCCCTGGACGCGCGGCGGATAGCTGCGGGAGGTGGGCGCCGGCGGAGCGTTTACAGCGACCGGCTCCACCTCGTCCTCGAAGCCGTACTCGGCATAGGCGGCGCGGGCTTCGGCTTCGGCCTTTTCATGCACGCCAAGCTCGACCACAGGGGTCGAGGCCGCGCCGGAGTTGACGGCTTGCGTTGTGGCCTTGTTCGGCTTGGCAGGCTCTGCAAACCGGCCGGGCGTATCGCTCCGGGCAGCCGCGTCGACGCCCGTCGCCACGACGGAAACGCGAACCACGCCGTCCAGCGCGGCATCGAGAGCGGAACCCACGATGATATTGGCGTCCTCGTCCACTTGGCCACGAATCATTTCGGCCGCTTCCTCGACCTCGAATAAGGTCAGGTCTTCGCCACCCGTAATGTTGATGAGTACGCCTTTGGCGCCTTTCAGCGAAACATCGTCCAGCAACGGGTTGTTGATGGCCTTTTGAGCGGCTTCGGCGGCCCGTTGGTCGCCCGTCGCTTCGCCCGTACCCATCATGGCCTTGCCCATTTCGTCCATGACGGTGCGGACATCGTTGAAGTCCAAATTGATCTGGCCCGGCACGACCATCAGGTCGGTCACGCCGCGCACACCGGAATAGAGCACTTCGTCGGCGAGCTGGAATGCGTCGGCCATAGTCGTTCGCTCGGTCGCGACCCGGAACAGGTTCTGGTTCGGAATGGTGATCATCGTATCGACGGAGGAATAGAGGTTTTCGATCCCCTGCTCCGCCAGCTTCATGCGGCGCGAACCTTCGAACATGAAGGGCTTGGTCACGATACCGACCGTCAGGATACCGCGGTCGCGGGCCGCGCGAGCGATGACGGGGGCCGCGCCGGTTCCCGTACCGCCGCCCATGCCGGCCGCGACGAACAGCATGTGCGCGCCGTCGAGATGTTCCAGAATGGCGTCTAGGCTTTCTTCCGCGGATTGCTCGCCGACTTCGGGGCGCATTCCCGCGCCCAAGCCTTGCGTGATGCCGGAACCCATCTGCACCCGGCGTTCGGCCTTGGAGAGGGCCAGCGCCTGCGCGTCCGTGTTGGCGACGACGAATTCGACACCGTCCAGACCGGCCTCGATCATATTGTTGACGGCATTCCCGCCGGCCCCGCCAACGCCGATGACGACGATACGGGGTTTGAGTTCAACGGATTCGGGCATCTGGAACTGAATGGCCATCGTAAAAATCACCCAATCGAGGTCAGTGTTGGTTAACAGGCCATCGCCGTAAATGATTAACGGGTCGTTTAGACCTTGCGAACTTTTGTTGCTTTCGCTGCACTCTTGCCTCTTTCAGCAAGAGCGCGATCAAATGGGATCGGGCTCTCTTTTCGGATTGCCCATGGCGAAACGCAGGCGTAGGCGCGGCATATGACGCAGGGGGTCGCACAGACAGAAAAGAAGCCCACCTCTCTCTCAATCGGCTTGCGGGAATTCGTCGCCATGATGGCGGCCATTTTCGGTCTTCAGGCCCTCGGCATCGACATTATGCTGCCGGCTCTGGAAGACATCGGCACCTTCTACGAAACCCAAAACCCCAACGATCAGCAATGGATCGTCGTCGCTTTCGTTCTAGGCTTCGGGTTTCCTCAACTCATCTGGGGACCGGTCGCGGACCGGTACGGGCGCAAGATCCTCTTGCAGCTCTCACTCGTCGGCTATGCGGTGTTCGGCGTCGCCTGCATGTTCGCCCCGACTTTCGAGATGCTGTTGCTGTTCCGCCTGCTGCAGGGGATCAGCTGCTCCGGCACGCGGGTCAGTGCTGGGGCAATCATTCGGGACGTATCGTCAGGCCGTGCCATGGCGCGCATCATGAGCCTCGTCTTCACCGTTTTCATGATCGTGCCAATTCTCGCCCCTGGCATCGGGACCGTCATCATCGCGCTGATGGGTTGGCCGTGGACGTTCGGCATGCTGGGCGTGTTCGCCGCCATCGTTTTCGTTTGGACGGCCGTGCGCCTGCCTGCGACCATGCAGGAACCACCGCGCCCGATCAATCTTGGCAATGTGTTGGAGGGGTTCCGCCGCGTGGTGACGCACCGGTGCAGCTTCGGCTATATGTGCGCGTCGGGCGTGATCTTCGGCTCCCTCTTCGCCTTCATCGCGGCCAGCGAGCAGGTCTTCGACGAAGTGTTCGGCCGCGGCGATCTTTTCTGGGCCTATTTCGCAGGGATCGCCGGCGGACTTGCCGTCATGAACTACGTCAATTCGCGCGTCGTGGAGCGAATCGGGATGCGCCGCATCAGCCATACAATGGTTTTGCTGTTCATCGCGTCGGCGGCGGTGAATCTGCTCTACATGTGGACCTTGGGTGAGAGCTTCTGGATTTTCTACGGCCTATTCATCGTCAGCTTCGCCTGCTTCGGCATGATGGGCGCAAACTTCGCCAGCATCGCCCTCGAACCCATGGGGGACATCGCCGGGACGGCCAATGCGGTTTATGGCTTCTTTACATCGACGGGCGCCAGCCTGATCGGCCTTGCCATCGCACAGCAGTTCGACGGCACGGTCATTCCGATCCTCGCCGGCTACGTCGTCCTTGGCCTCGTGTCGCTAGGCATTATTCTGGTGACGGAGCGGGGAAAGCTGTTCGAGATCGGAGAGGCGAAGGCGTAGAGCTGTTTACGTCCCCGGCATTTATTGCCGGGGTCTGCTATCGGACTTCTTCACAAGAGGAGAGCAGCCGGTCGCTCTCGTGTTGTGGACCTCAACGAGATCAGAACCCCGCAAAAAAAGCCCGGGACGGAAACAGCGCTACGCCATCGCCACACC
>JBCCCX010000292.1:0-3996 GCA_039033275.1 Pseudomonadota bacterium
GGCTGGGTTATGCTCCTCCTGTTTTGTGTTCCGGCCGCAATTGGTGTGGCGCCGGGGACCGGGGCAGGCCCCGGTCCGGGTCGCGCGTTTGCGGCGCCGTAGGCCTCGCTCGGCGTCCGGCCTGCGAGGACCGAGTGCGGACGGCGCTCGTTATAGTAGCCGATCCACCGCCCGAGCCCGGCACGCAGGTCCGATCCGGTCTCGAACGCATGCAGGTAGACGCACTCGTACTTGAGCGACCGCCAAAGGCGCTCGATGAAGATATTGTCCATCCAGCGTCCCCGCCCGTCCATGCTGATCCGCACGCCGGCGTCCCGCAGGACCGTGGTGAAGATGGTGCTGGTGAACTGACTGCCTTGGTCGGTATTGAAGATCGCCGGACGCCCGTAGCGCGCCATCGCCTCCTCGAGCGCCTCGACGCAAAAGTCGGCCTCCAGCGTGTTCGACAAGCGCCAGCTGAGCACTTTACGGCTCGCCCAGTCCATGATGGCGACGAGGTACAAGAAGCCCCGCCGCATTGGAAGGTAGGTGATGTCCGCGCACCAGACGTGGTCGGGCTCGGTGATCGCGAGGTCCCGCAAGAGGTACGGATAGATGCGATGCTCGGGATGCGGATCGCTGGTCCGCGGCCGCTGGTAGATCGGCGTCAGACCCATGAGGCGCATCAGCCGACGTACCCGACGCCGACCGACATCCCATCCTTCGCGGCATAGGTGCCGCGCCATCTGCCGGCTGCCGTACCAGGGACAGTCCAGGAACGCTGCATCGATCGCGCGCATCAGCGCCAGCGTCCCCTCGCTCGCCGGCACGGGGCGGTAGTAGAACGTCGAACGCCCGATCGCGACCAGCCGGCACTGCGCCGCGATCGACAGGCGGGCATGGTCCGGCTCGATCATCGCCCGCCGCTTGGCCACACTCATCGTGCGGACCCTTTGGACAAAAAATCCCGCTCCACGACGAGCTGCCCGATCTTCGCGTGCAGCCGCGTGACCTCGGCCTCGCTCGCCTTGGCCGCGTCCATCGTACCGGCGAACGTCGAACGCATCCCCTCGATCGCCTGGCGCTTCCAGGCCGCGATCATCGTCGGGTGCACCCCATGCCGCGAGGCCAACTCGGCCATCGTCAACTCGCCCCGGATCGCCTCCAGCGCGACCTTCGCCTTGAACTCCGCGCCGTAGCGCTTCCTCGTCTTCTTCATCCCGTCCATCCTCAGTACGGGAGTAGCTTAGCAACCTGTCCAGTTTTCCGGCACCACCTCTAAGGGTATGGGATCCATCAGTTCAGTCTATTGCGTGCTCCTTCAGCTATAGGGTCAGGCGTGGCTTCGCATCAGGCATGGGCGTCCTGGAAGGTCGTCCCATCGATCCACATCCGATGCAGCAGTACCGCCATCTTGCGCGCTAGCGCCACGGTCGCCTTCTTGTGCCCGACCCGGCTCTTCAGCCGCAAGGCCCAGCGCTTCATCGCCGGCAAGCCTCCGAACCGCCGGGTGATCAGACTGGATGCCGCCTCGAAGAGAAGCGTGCGCAGCATGGGGTCGCCGAGTTTGCTGATCCGGCCGGTATAGTCGACCTGCCCGGACTGATGGCGGCGCGGCGTCAGGCCGACATAGGCCCTGACCGAGCTCGACGAGGCGAACCGGGATGGGTCCTCGATCGTGGCGACGTAGGCGAACGACGTGATCGGACCGATGCCGGGCACCGTCATCAGACGTCGGCAGACCGGGTGCGCTTTGACCTGCCGACGCAACTCGCGGTCGAGCCTGGTCAGGCTCGCCAAGATCGCCTCTCGCAGCTCGATCAACGGCTGAAGGGCCAGCGACAGGGCCGGATCCTCGGCAATGGCTGCCTTCACACGATCGATCCAACGCCGGAACTCGGGCGGCAGCGGCGTGCCGCGCGAGAGCAGGGCCGAGCGGATCGCGTTGTCGGTGTCCATGCGCTGACGCACCAGCAAGTCGCGCGCCTTGAGAAGCGTGCGCATGGTCTGCGCCGCTTCGCCCTTCACATGAACCTGCCGGTAGAAGCCCGTGCGGGCGAGTTCGGCCAGCATGGCCGCGTCGTTCGCGTCCGTCTTGTTCGGCATCTGGCGCATCACCGCCCAGGCCCGGCGCGCGTCGACGCACACCACGTCCAGCCCTCTCACCATCAGCGCCCGATAGAGAAGACTGGCCAGCATGCCGGTCTCCAAGACCACTCGGCCGAGCTGATCAGAGAACGGCGCCAGAACCGTCCACAGCCCGTCTCCGCTCGAGGCGGCCTCGCCCTGCCAGACGATCGCACCCGCGTGATCGCGAATGCAGATCGCCGTCGTCTGCTTGGATACGTCCAGTCCAGCGTACAGCATCGTCGTTCTCCTTCAGCTCCCGCCCCCAGACCAGCAGCCTGCACGCGGAACCCGCTTCGGGTCGACCATCCTCGGTTACGCTATGTCTGTTCTGTCACCCCGGTATAGCGATACACTTCGACCTCTACGCCATTGACGACCGTTTCGTCCGATTGATCGGAACGAGCGAGCACGAAACACGTCGAAGGCTTTCCGACTTGCTGGATAGCTGGACAGCCTAACCTTGCCGCGATGGAGATTGCCACGGATACGATTGGTGAGTTCAACTTTCCTCATTCCGAGCGGCCTCCAGAGCTGGGGCGAGCCAAGGCGTAGGCAGACGATCGAGTGCGGCCTTCAGAAGTGTTAACGTCGCACCCTTGTCGTAGGTCGCAAAAGCAATCCGCCGCTGTTCCGAACGATGTCCAAGGGCCTCCTCGGCATGCGCCTGAGGTACACCGGCACGGATCAGGTTGGTTGCTACTGTGTGTCTGAACGCATGGATGTCTAACAATGCGACGTCGAGACCTATACGCTGCCGATATCGACCGAAAGCTTTGCCGATCGCATCGCCGAAGATGCCTTTCGAGTTCGGACGCAACTGCGCAAATAGTCTCTCCTTCGTGTCGCGGCCGGAAACAAGCTGGTCGATGAGACCGAACCGCAACGTTACATCCGGGATCGGTACGAAACGACGGCTTTCCCGGTTCTTCAGCTTGAGGCTTCGCCGCGTTAAATCGAAATACCAGATGCTAGTGTCCCGATCGCGTTTAACGTCACCGACAAGAAGTTGTGCGATCTCTTCACGACGCATGCCGGTCGTCGCAGCGATAAGCACCAACCAATAGAAGGGATCACGGACCAACCTACTTCCGGCGATGTAGCGGCGGTAGTGCGATCGGCAACCAACATATGCCGGCGAGCCAAACAGGGCCCGAAGCTGATCCTCGTTCCACATCGGCCGCGTAGCCCGTCCACCTTCCTCGACAGAAGTGTCGTCCTTCATCTCTAACCAGAGACCGGCAAACGGGTCTACGGTATCCTTCTCGACGTACTCGTTGCGCTTTGCCCAATCCCAAAATTTTAGCAATGCAGAAATATGACGATTAAAGGTCCCAACGGACAGACGCTTGAGGTTGACAGGTCTTCCCTTGTTGCTGATCTCCAGACGATTGAGACGAACCACATCTCCATCCCGGAGAATTGCTTGGCGATCCTCGGCAATCTCTCGAAGAGGACGCCCCCGCCAGCATGCACTTTTTGCATACAATGCTGGGAGGTTTAGCACGGTGCGTTGGAAGTCCGTGCCGTGTCGGGTACCGATAAGCCCAATATCGAGATCAGGAAACAATGCTGACCAAATCGATGCAGTCGATTTGGATTGCCGAGCGTTGTCCTCCGACCAACTTCCATTCGTTACTTGGTCCGCTGTGAACAGACACCACAGCGCATCCACCGTCACAGGGCGGACGTCGTCATCGAGTTCGACGGTTCCATGATCAGGTTCAACCTCATCACAAAACGGCATACTTACCTTGTCTGGGTTCTGGTCACCTTGGTCGAACCCATATAATTTCAGGAACTCGAACGGGTCCTCTGCATCCTCTGAACCATAATCCTCAGCCGTTAACAGCCCATCGCCCAAAGGGGTGACGACATCTATGTCACCGA
>JBCCCX010000293.1:0-3951 GCA_039033275.1 Pseudomonadota bacterium
CCGGCCACCATCATGACGGATCCGGGGCTCGCAGATGCGACCTATGTGGAGCCGATCACGCCGGAGATAGTGGAGAAGATCATCGCCGTCGAGCGCCCCGACGCGCTGCTGCCGACCATGGGCGGGCAGACGGCGCTGAACTGCGCGCTGGCGCTGGAGCAGATGGGCGTGCTGGAACGCTACGGCGTGGAGATGATCGGCGCCAAGGCCGACGTGATCGACAAGGCGGAAAACCGCGAGCGTTTCGCCGAAGCCATGACCAAGATCGGGCTGGAGAACCCCCGCGCGACCATCGTCACCGCGCCGGTGCGCGATGACGGCGATGTGGACTACGCCGCCGGCGTCGCCGAGGCCATGAATGCGCTCGACTATACGGGCTTGCCCGCCATCATCCGGCCCGCCTTCACCATGGGCGGAACGGGCGGCGGGGTCGCCTACAATAAGGACGAATACCGGGAGATCATCCGCTCGGGCCTGTCCGCCTCTCCCACCAACCAGGTGTTGGTGGACGAGAGCCTGCTGGGCTGGAAGGAATATGAGATGGAGGTGGTCCGCGACAGGGCGGACAATTGCATCATCGTCTGCGCCATCGAGAACATCGACCCGATGGGCGTCCATACGGGCGACAGCATCACCGTCGCTCCCGCCCTGACCCTGACCGACAAGGAATATCAGCGCATGCGCGACGCCTCGATCGCGGTCTTGCGCGAAATCGGCGTGGAAACGGGCGGGTCCAACGTGCAGTTCGGCATGAACCCCGAAGACGGCCGCATGGTGGTGATCGAGATGAACCCGCGCGTGTCGCGCTCCTCCGCCCTGGCCTCCAAGGCGACGGGCTTCCCCATCGCGCGGATCGCGGCCAAGCTCGCCGTCGGCTACACGCTGGACGAGCTGGACAATGACATCACCGGCGCGACCCCGGCCGCGTTCGAGCCGACGATCGACTATGTCGTCACCAAATGCCCGCGCTTCGCCTTCGAGAAGTTCCCCGGCGCGGAGTCGGTCCTGACCACGGCGATGAAGTCCGTGGGCGAAGCCATGTCCATCGGCCGGACATTCGCGGAGAGCTTCCAGAAAGCGCTGCGCTCGCTGGAAACGGGACTGACGGGCCTCAACGAAATCCACTTTGAGGAAACGGACCCCGACCTGCTGGACGGAGCGATCAAGGCGCGGCTTTCCATCCTGGCACCCGACCGGTTGCTCGTCGTCGCACAGGCCTTCCGCCACGGCATGAGCGTGGACAAGATCTACCAGTACACCAAGATCGACAAGTGGTTCCTGCGCCAGATCGAGACGCTGGTGCGCGCGGAAAGCTGGCTGCGCGATAACGGCCTGCCGGGTTCGCCGGAGCAATGGCGCGCCATCAAGTCCGAAGGCTTTTCCGATGCGCGCATCGGCGAGCTGACGGGCAAGTCCGAAGCGGCCGTCCGCAAGGCGCGGCACAAGGCCAAGGTCCGTCCCGTCTACAAGCGCGTCGATACGTGCGCGGCCGAATTCCAGGCCAAGACGCCCTACATGTATTCGACCTACGAGGCGCCGAGCTTCGGGGGCGTGGTGGAGAACGAAGCCCGCGTGTCCGACCGCCGCAAGGTCGTCATCCTGGGCGGCGGGCCCAACCGGATCGGGCAGGGGATCGAGTTCGACTATTGCTGCGTCCACGCCGCCTACGCCATGGCGGATCTCGGCATCGAATCCATCATGGTCAATTGCAACCCGGAAACGGTCTCGACCGACTACGACACGTCCGACCGCCTCTATTTCGAGCCGCTGACCGAGGAAGACGTGCTGGAGCTGATCCAGGGCGAAATGCAATCCGGCGAGCTGCTCGGCGTGGTCGTGCAGTTCGGCGGGCAGACGCCGCTCAAGCTGGCGGGCGCGCTGGAAGCGAACGGGATTCCTCTGCTGGGCACCAAGTCGGACGCGCTCGACCGGGCCGAGGACCGCGAGCGCTTCAAGGCGCTGGTGGAGAAACTCGGACTGCGCCAGCCCAACAACGCCATCGCCAAGACGGCGAAAGAAGCAAAAGAGGCTGCCAAGACGGTCGGCTACCCGCTCGTGCTGCGGCCCTCCAACGTGCTGGGCGGGCGCGGCATGGAGATCGTGGACTCGGATGCGGAAATGGAACGCTACATCACCGAAGCGGTGAAAGTGTCCGGCAAGTCCCCGCTGCTGATCGACCAGTACCTACGCGACGCCGTGGAAGTCGACGTGGACGCGATCTGCGACGGCGAGGACGTGTTCGTCGCAGGCATCATGGAGCATATCGAGGAGGCTGGCGTGCATAGTGGCGACAGCGCTTGCTCGCTCCCGCCCTACACGCTGTCTGATTCCATCCAGGACGAAATGCGCCGGCAGGCGCGGGCTCTCGCGCTGGAGCTCGGCGTGGTCGGGCTGATGACCCTCCAGTTCGCCGTCAAAGATGATCTCGTCTATCTGATCGAGGTGAACCCGCGCGCGTCCCGCACCGTGCCGTTCGTGGCCAAGGCCATCGGCCTGCCGGTCGCCAACATCGCGGCGAAGGTGATGGCGGGCGAGAAGCTCTCCAGCTTCGATCTAACGACGCGCCCGCAGAAATACATCGCCGTCAAAGAAGCCGTCTTTCCCTTCGCCCGTTTCCCCGGCGTGGACACGGTGCTGGGCCCGGAAATGCGTTCGACCGGAGAGGTCATGGGCCTGGCCGACAATTTCGGCGTGGCCTTCGCCAAGAGCCAGCTCGGCGGCGGTGTGACCTTGCCGGAGCAGGGCCGCGTCTTCATCTCGGTCAAGGACGAGCACAAGCCGCTCATGGCGGAGCTGGCGCGCGACCTCATCGAGATGGGTTTCGGCATCGTCGCGACCGGCGGAACGACCAAATACCTCCGCGAGCAGGGGCTGGAGGTCGACTATGTCAAGAAGGCCCATGAAGGCCGTCCGAACATCGTGGACGAAATGAAGAATGGTGATGTGCAGCTCGTCTTCAACACGACCGGTGGCAAACAGGCGCTGAAGGACAGCCTGTCCCTGCGCCGCACCGCGCTCGATCAGAAGATTCCCTATTTCACCACGGCCGCGGCCAGCCGTGCGACCGTGGAGTCGATCAAGGCGCTGAAGGCGGGGGGTTACGATGTGGAGAGCCTGCAAAGCATCGCCGCAGAATCTTAACCCCAGACTCCTTTTTTCCGACTCTGACGACGCGCTGGAACGGACTCCCGGCCTGAGTCGCTGTGCCTGGACCACCGCTTCAAAGGAGACACGCCATGTCCGGCACGACCAAATCGCTCAAGGACCTCTACATCCACGAAATCAAGGACATCCATTCCGCAAATAAGCAGGCGGCGGAGACGTGCGGCATGTTCGCTCGCAAACTGCCCGAAGGCAGCCCGCTGGTCGCAAAGTTCGAGCAGTCCGAGCAGATGATCAAGGACAATAATGCCGAGCTGGAAAAGCTAGCCGAGGCCCATGGCGAGAAAGCATCCGGCATGCACTGCAAAGGCATGGAGGGCCTCGTGACCGAGGCCAAGAAGCACGTGCTGCATTCCGACTATACGGACGAAGCCCTGCGCGAAGCCACCGCCATTGCCCAGTTCCAGCGCATGACGCACTATGCGCTCGCCGGCTACGGCACGGCCAACGCCTACGCCAAGCAGCTCGGCGACCAGTCCGGCTCGGAACGCTTCCAGGCACTGCTGGACGACGGCTATGAGGGCGACCGCGCCTTCACGGACATGGCCGTGAACCGGATCAACGAAGAGGCCGCGCACGCGGGCGAAGAGGAAGAATAGCGCAGGTCATATTCGAGAAAAGGCCGCTCCGTGATGGGGCGGCCTTTTTCGTTGGAAATATCGCCCTTCTTCACCCCGTCCCCGGCATTTATTGCCGGGGTCTGCTGTCGTCTGAGTTCACATGCAGAGATCGCCAACGCGCCATCATCTTGTGAGCGGTCCTTCGACCAGACCCCGGCAATAAATGCCG
>JBCCCX010000294.1:0-3949 GCA_039033275.1 Pseudomonadota bacterium
GCTTTATATAATGACCATTTAGCTGACGTGATTACGAAGGCGAGAGAAACAGAGTTTGTAGATCAAGATTACGCGGAAAAGCGAATCGAGGAGCATGAAAAGGCTCAGCTTGCAGGTTTAATCTCTGCAGAGGCTGTTTCTGATTTTGAAAGGCGCGGGGAGAATCTTTTACATTTCCTCCTCGACCGCCTCCGCGTCTACCTCCGCGACCAAGGCCACCGACACGATGTGATCGACGCCGTCATTGCGCAGGGTGGGGACGACTTGCTGGCCATCTCCCGGCGCGTGGAGGCTCTCGGGACGTTCCTGTCCGAGAGTGACGGGGAAGACCTCGTGCAGGGTTACAAGCGCGCGGCGAACATTTTGCGGGCGGAGGAGAAGAAAACCTCCAAACCTTCCGCTCATCCCGGCGAAAGCCGGGATCCAGCTTACGGCTCCGCCGAGAGCGGGACTGGATCCCAAATCAAGTTTGGGATGAGCGGAGTGGAGTATAGCGCTGATGAGGCTCGCTCGCTCGCAGAAGCTCTGACGAAAACCCGCCCCGCCATCGACGCGGCCCTGTCCTCAACCGACTACCCGGCCGCCTTGTCCGCACTCGCGGACCTACGCGATCCCATCGACGCCTTCTTCGAAGCGGTCGTCGTCAACTCCGACAACCCGGAAGAACGCGCTCGTCGTCTCGCGCTGCTATCGGCCGTCGTCGATACCTTCCACCGCATCGCCGATTTCTCCCGGCTGGACGGGTAGGGCGTAACGCGACGTGAGCGTTTGCCGGACGTGCGGGGCTTGCAGTCGGGGCTGCATCCCCTATTGGGCAGTCGCAGGCGCTTTTCGCACCAGTCGCGGAGCGTAGAGGGACATTTTCCTATGAGCCAGTGGGTCTACAAATTCGGCGGCGGGTCGTCGGAAGGCGACACCTCCATGAAGAACCTGCTGGGCGGCAAGGGCGCCAACCTCGCCGAGATGGCGAGCCTGGGCCTGCCGGTCCCGCCGGGCTTCACCCTGACGACCGAAGTATGCACCTGGTATTACGACCATGATGAAACCTACCCGTCCGACATGGATGCGCAGGTCGAAGCGGGCTTGGAGCATATCGAAGCGCTGACGGGCAAACTGTTCGGCGATCCGGCCAACCCGTTGCTGGTGTCCGTGCGGTCCGGCGCGCGCGCCTCCATGCCGGGCATGATGGACACGGTGCTGAACCTCGGCCTGAACGACGAAACGGTCGAAGGATTGGCGAAGCTGTCCGGCGACCGCCGCTTCGCGCTCGATAGCTACCGCCGCTTCATCACCATGTATGCCGACGTGGTGATGGGCGTGCATCACCACACGTTCGAGGATATTCTCGAAGACGCGAAGCTGAACGCCGGATACGCCCAGGACACGGAGATGACGGCCGCCGATTGGGAAGCCGTCATCGGCCGCTACAAGTCGGCGGTGCGGGACGCGCTGGAGCGGGACTTCCCGCAGGATGCGCGCGAACAGCTGAAAGGCGCCATCGACGCCGTATTCGGCAGCTGGATGAACGACCGCGCGGTCATCTACCGCAACCTCAACGACATTCCGGCCGAATGGGGCACGGCCGTCAACGTCCAGGCGATGGTGTTCGGCAATATGGGCGAAACGTCCGCGACGGGCGTGGCCTTCACGCGCGATCCCAGCACGGGCGCGAACGAATATTACGGCGAGTTCCTGATCAATGCGCAGGGCGAGGACGTGGTAGCGGGCATCCGCACGCCGCAGACCCTGACCAAGGTCGCGCGCGAAAATATGGGCGAAGAGGCGCTGTCCATGGAAGAGGCGCTGCCGGATGTGTACGCCCAGCTAGCCGCGACCTTCAAGACGCTGGAGTCGCACTATCGCGACATGCAGGACATCGAATTCACCGTGGAGCGCGGCAAGCTCTGGATGCTCCAGACGCGCACCGGCAAGCGCACGGCGCGCGCCGCGCTGAAGATCGCCGTGGACATGGCTGAAGACGGCTCCATCAGCACGGACGAGGCGCTATTGCGCATCGAACCACTCGCACTCGATCAACTTCTCCACCCAACCCTCGACCCCGAAGGCCAACGCGATCTCATCGCATCCGGCCTGCCGGCCTCGCCCGGCGCAGCCATTGGCGAAGTCGTGTTTTCGTCCGACGACGCCGAAGCGCGCGCCAAAGCCGGACACAAGGTCATTCTGGTGCGCGTCGAGACGAGTCCCGAAGACATTCACGGCATGCACGCGGCCGAAGCCATCGTCACGGCACGCGGCGGAATGACATCTCACGCCGCCGTCGTCGCACGCGGCATGGGCACGCCCTGCGTATCCGGCGCCGGCGACATCCGAATCGATTATGCGGCGGGGGAGTTCAACTGTGCCGGGCGCATTGTGAAGGCCGGCGATATCGTGACCGTCGACGGGGCGACCGGACAGGTCTTCGCCGGCGAAGTGGCGATGATACAGCCTGAGCTGTCCGGCGACTTCGCCAAGGTCATGGGCTGGGCCGACGCGGCCCGCAGCCTGCGTGTTCGTACCAACGCGGAAACGCCGCTCGACGTCAAGACAGCGGTCGAGTTCGGTGCCGAAGGGATCGGGCTCTGCCGCACGGAGCACATGTTCTTCGAAGCCGACCGGCTGGCGCATTTCCGGGAGATGATCCTGGCCGATAGCGAGGAAGCGCGCAGGGCGGCTCTGGACAAGATATTGCCCGTCCAGCGCGAAGATTTCGCCGCCATCTTCCGCATCATGGAGGACCGTCCCTCCACGATCCGCCTGCTGGATCCGCCTCTGCACGAATTCCTGCCGCACGCCGAAGCCGATATCGAGACGGTCGCGGATAGTATCGGCGTTCCGGCCAGCGAGCTCATGGCCCGCGCGCGGGAGCTCGAGGAAAGCAATCCGATGCTGGGCCATCGCGGGTGCCGCCTTGGCATATCCTACCCTGAAATCTACGAGATGCAGGCACGCGCCATCTTGGAGGCGCAAGCGCTCGTCGCCGAGGAAACAGGCGTCACGCCCATTGCGGAGATCATGATTCCGCTCGTCAGCAGCGAAAAGGAACTCGAAATCCTGCGCGGCCGGATCGACGCCGTTGCTGCGGATATCGGCGCGACGGACTATACGGTCGGGACGATGATCGAGCTTCCACGCGCCGCGCTGCGCGCCGACCGCATCGCGGAGTTCGCGGATTTCTTCAGCTTCGGCACGAACGATCTGACGCAGACCACATTCGGCCTGTCCCGCGACGATGCGGGCAAATTCCTTCCCGACTATGTCCGGGCCGGAATCATGGACAAGGACCCGTTCGTGACACTGGACCAGGACGGTGTGGGCGACCTGATCCAGATTGCGACGGAAAGGGGGCGCAGAACCGATGCGAGCCTCAAGCTCGGCATTTGCGGCGAGCATGGTGGCGACCCGGCCTCGATCGAGTTCTGTCAACGAATCGGCCTCGATTACGTGTCCTGTTCACCCTATCGGGTGCCGATTGCCAGGTTGGCTGCCGCTCAGGCCGCGATCAAAGGTAAACGCGCCTTATAAGCGTTCCATTAGAAATTTGTCATGAGCTTCTAATTCATTGGACCGCCGCTTGCGGTTCCATCAGAAATCCCTATATCCAGAGCATGAAACAGTTCACAGCCGTTAACGAGAAATAACGGCGTCCGCCTTTATGGTGGAATAACTTAGCTTTAACCTTACATCGAAACGCACCGCAACGTATCCTGACCATGGCTCGTTGCTTGCAGACCGAAAGCTTGCAGTGGCAGGCCTGTCACATGTGCGACGATTAAGGCCAAAATGGGGAGCATCGGATATGAGGCCGAAGCGTCAAATTTTCACAGGATGGACCGTTGGTCTTGCGGCCCCTCTGGATCAACGACGGTTGCTGTTGTCTCGGCGGCTGCTGTCTTGGTATCTGCTGTCCACCGGCACCATTGAAGGCTCCAAAGCCAGCTCTGTTCAC
>JBCCCX010000295.1:0-3920 GCA_039033275.1 Pseudomonadota bacterium
AGAGGTCTCGACTGGCCCTGCCCTCTGGTGGCGGACGAGAGCTGCCAGGGCCTGGACAGCTTGCCCGGCCTCGTTTCCATCTATGACGGCGTCAATATCAAACTCGATAAGTGTGGCGGCGTTACGGAAGGGCTGCTCATGGCGCGGCAGGCGCGACGCGACGGCCTGATGACGATGGTCGGCAACATGGTGGGAACGAGCCTGTCCGTCGCACCCGCTTTTCTTCTCGCCCAAGTCTGCGACTTCGCGGATCTGGACTCCACGACGTTCATCGAGCGCGACCTGTCGCCTTCGGTCGTGATCGAAGATGGCTGGCTGCGCGTGCCCTCGGGACTGTGGGGCAATCTCTAGGGTCGGTCAGGCCGGCCAACAACGCTCCCTAACCCGGCTTCCACAACAAAACGGCAGCTCAGATGATGGCCTGTATCAACACGAATGTGAGAACGGGCGTCACGAGATAGCGGAGCGTGGCCCGCCAAATGAAGAATGAGCGTGATTTCACGGACCATCCCACGGCGTCCGCCAACACATCCGCCCGAAGCCGCCATCCGAAGAACACGGCGATCAGCCAGCCACATAGGGGGAGGAGAAAGCCGGCGGTCACGGCATCGATGAGATCGAACATCGTCGCGTCGGAGTCCGGCGAGACGAGCCGCATCGGATGGAACTCGGATGCGATATTGAACGAAAAGACGGTGAGCCATCCCAGGGCGAAGACGGCCAGCGCGAAGAGAACGAGACTTGTACGTCGGCCCAGTCCGCGCCGTTCGCCGAACCCCGCCATTATCTCGAAGGTCGCGACGGATGACGTCAGCGCCGCCAGCGCGATCAACCCGAAGAACATGACGGCGGCCCAGGCCGGCACACCGACCCGCGACAGGGCTTCCTGCATCGTCACGAATATGAGTTCGGGACCGGCGGAAGGCGCCACACCGATCATGAAGACGAAGGGGAAGACGGCCATTCCCGCAACAAGAGCCACAAGCGTGTCTCCTCCGGCAATGGCCGCGGAAAGCCGCCCGATGGGCTCATCCTTTCGGAGATAGGCGCCGAACGTCGTCAGCACCGCCAGACCTACCCCGACGGAGAAGAAGGCCTGGCCGAGCGCCGCCGTGACCGTTTGAGTCGTGACGTCGGCAAGTTTCCAGTCGAAGAGAAAGGCCGCAGCCGACGCGCTGTCGCCATAGACCCAGGCGAGTACGAGCATCACGACGAGCAGCACGAAAAGAACCGGCATGGCCACAGCCGCCATGCGCTCGATTCCCCCGCGGAATCCTCGGATGAGAATGAATACGTTGGCGGCGATGAACAGGCCCTGCCACCCGATAAGGGAGAGCGGCCGGTTCAGCAGTTCCGAAAACGCCAAGGCATTGTCTCCAGAGCCGCCGAGCCCGGCGAAGTCCTGCAGCGCCATCCAGAAGTAGGCGAACGTCCAACCTCCGATCACGCAGTAGAACGTCATGATCGCAAGGTTGGTGAGGATGGCGAGCCATCCCGCCCAACTCCATCGACCCTCCATCCCGCTCTTTGCGGCGAGCGCGCGCCATGCCAGAGGCGGGTCGCCGCCGCCACTCCGGCCGAGCGAAAGCTCCGCCATGATCAGCGGGACGCCGATGATCGCAACCCAGATCACATAGACGACGAGAAAGGCGCCACCGCCATTCTCCCCCGCCGTGTAAGGCAGCCGCCAGATGTTGCCTAGCCCGACGGCAAACCCGATCGTCGCGAAGAGAAAGGTCAGCCGTGAGGACCATACGCGTTTCTTCGCCGGCACTTCTTTTGGCAACATGTCGCGTTCTCGTCGGCTGTGCCGCGTCCGGCCCCCGCCGCTATACAGGCACGATACAGCCGTGTATGTAAAGCCGGAATGCTCTTTGCGATTTCGCCCCAGGCTGCGTCATGATCCCTTCCAGAATGCCCACCCGACTTTTCCTTTGCGCAAGTGCGGCGGCTTTCCTGTCGGCTTGCGGGTCGCAGGTTCCGACTGATACGCCCGCCGGAGCGGAAGCCGACATGCCGGTCGTAGCCGAAGCGCCGACTCCCCTTCTCGCGCCCTTTACGGATTTTTACGAAATCGAGATCGACGCTCCCGCCGATGTGACCTGGACACGGCTCAAGGAACTCTATGTGCGCGGAGACCGCTCCGTGGAATACGGATTCGATGTGCGCCCCCTGGATGACATGACAGCCTATCTGGGCGGGATTATCGCGAGCAATCCGGACAATGCGGACCGTCCCACGGTCACGACGAAAGTGTCGGCGCTTGATGAAAGCGCCCGGCTTATGACCTTGCAGATCGAGTTGGAAAACCCGGTTCCCGTTTATGCGATCCATCAGGTCCGTCCTCTGGACCAGGATCGCTCATCCTATCAGACCATCATCATGACGCAGTGGCCCGTGGCGGCGCCGGACACAGGCAGTTATACGGCCGACTACATTCGCGAGACCATGACCCGCGCCGTAGAGTCCCACAAAGAGGAAGTCGCCGCCATCATGGCCGGAACCAAGGCCGACATCGAGGCGCGTCACGCCGCCCGGTGACGCTTACCGGGTGGTTTCGATCCACAGATCGAGCTGATCTTCCAATAGACCGATTGGAAGCGCGCCATGCCGCAGCACTTCGCGGTGGAAATCGGGGAAGTTGAAATCCTCTCCGAGGGCGGATCGGGCCTTGGAACGCATTCGCAGCAGTTCGCGCTGACCCATCGCATAGGCCAGCGCTTGGCCTGGAATGTCCGTGGAATAGCGTAGCAACTCGCTTTCGATTTCGGCGTCCGACGCGAACGTGTTCTCGCGCATGAAGGTACGGGCCTCGTCGAGAGTCCAGCCCAGCGCGTTCAGCCCCGTATCGGTCATGAGCCGGTTCGCGAGGAACATCTTCGAGTATAGTCGTCCATAGCGTTCATAGGGTGTCTGGTAGAGTCCCATTTCGCCTGCGAGATCCGCCGCATATTCTGCCCACCCTTCGACATAGGCGGTCGTCGGTACGAAAGCGTTGCCTCTCTGCAGGAGGGGAAGCGTCTCGTCCTCCAAGGCAAGGGCGATCTGGAAATGGTGCCCTGGCAGAAGTTCGTGGTAGATCAGCGCAGCGGCGTTCGCGTAGGACCGGTCGCTGGGGTCCGATCCGTTATAGACATAGGCCCCGACGGGGTTCCGCTCGGATGGCGGGCGGTAGTAACCGAACGTCATGCCCTCCTCAACGGCCCGGGGCGCGCGTTCCACCGTATAGGGCGCTTCGGGCAGGAGATCGAAATAGTCCGCCAAGCTCGGCTCGATCCGTTCCATCGCGTCGAGGAAGAAACGCTCTATGTCCTCCGACGTCTCGGCGCGGAAGCGCGGGTCCGCGTCGACCTTTTGCGCGAACTCCTCCTTGGTGCCCTCGAACCCCAATTCGGTCCATATGCCCTCCAATTCGGCTCTTGCGTCGCGCAGGATGGATTGACCCGTCTCGTGAATCTGTTCGGGCGAAAGATCGGTGCCGGTATAGAGGGCGACCAATTCCCGATAGATGTCCAGACCGCCCGGCTGGTGCATGAGGCCGACACGCATCGGGGCAAGGGCCTCGTAATCGGCATCCAGGACAGACCCCATATGTTGGAACGCCGGCTTGATGTCCGATTCCACGAGGGCCGATACGGTCCGCCGGAAGTCTTCGGCCTGGACATCGTCCAGCGCCGGCATGCGCGCACGGTTCGGAACGAAGGCGACCGATGCGTCGGTCAGATTGCGCACCACCGCACGCGCCGACGGCAGGGCCGGTTTGGGAACGCGGATGCCGCGATCCGCCTGTTCGCGCAGTTTGTCTGTCTGGCCGCCAAGATAGACAGCGTAACGCCGCAAGGCGTCGGCGTAATTGTCACGATCCTCCTGCGTGTCGAGCGGGACGGACTGGGCGCTGCTGCGGAAGCTGTTTTCGGGCC
>JBCCCX010000296.1:0-3918 GCA_039033275.1 Pseudomonadota bacterium
AGGCACAAATCGTGACAAGCGGCTCACAGTGCTATGAGACGCTTAAGGGTTTGACACAATACATCGTGTACGCCATGTCCGTCATCGTCTCGCGCGCCATTCCTGACTTGCGCGATGGCCTGAAACCTGTGCACCGGCGCATTCTTTATGCGATGCACGAAACCGGCAACACGCACGACAAGTCCTACCGCAAGTCCGCCCGCCCCGTTGGCGACGTGATGGGCAAATACCACCCCCACGGCGACTCGGCCATTTACGACGCGCTCGTGCGCATGGCACAGGATTTCTCCATGTCGCTGCCGCTGCTCGACGGTCAGGGCAATTTCGGCTCCATGGACGGTGATAACCCCGCCGCCATGCGCTATACCGAAGTGCGGATGGACAAGCCCGCCGCCTACATCCTCGCCGATATCGACAAGGACACGGTCGACTTTCAGGACAATTACGACGGCAAGGACCGCGAGCCCACAGTCCTCCCTGCGCGTTTTCCCAACATGCTGGTCAATGGTGCGGGCGGTATCGCCGTCGGCATGGCCACCAACATCCCGCCCCACAATCTGGGCGAGGTCATCGACGCCTGTCAGGCGCTCATCGAAGACCCCGATCTCAGCTCCGAGCAGTTGATCGAGTATATCCCCGCCCCGGATTTCCCGACCGGCGGCATCATCCTCGGCCGCTCCGGCGCGCGCAAAGCCTATCTGGAGGGTCGTGGCAGCGTCATCATCCGGGCCAAAACACGCGTCGAAGAAATCCGCAAGGACCGCTACGCCATCGTCATCGACGAGATCCCGTATCAGGTGAACAAGGCGTCGATGATCGAACGCATCGCCGATCTGGTGCGCGAAAAGAAGCTCGAAGGCATCTCAGGCGTGGCCGACGAATCCGACCGGATCGGCGTGCGCGTCGTGATCGAATTGAAGCGCGATGCCACGCCCGAGGTCGTGTTGAACCAGCTCTTCCGCTTCACCCAGATGCAGACAAGCTTCGGCTGCAACATGCTAGCCCTCAACGGCGGACGGCCCGAGCAACTGACCCTGCGCGGTTTCCTGACCGCTTTCCTCGATTTCCGCGAAGAAGTCGTCGCCCGCCGAACCGCGTTCGAGCTGCGGAAAGCCCGCGACAGGGCCCATGTCCTCTGCGGCCTCGCGGTCGCCGTGTCGAATGTCGATGAAGTCGTCGCGACCATCCGCCAATCCGCCGATGCCGCCGCCGCCCGCGATGCGTTGATGACCCGCCGCTGGCCCGCCGCCGAGATCGCCGATTACATCAAGCTGGTGGATGACCCGACCCACACGATCAACGAGGACGGCACTTATAACCTTTCCGAGACCCAAGCCCGCGCCATCCTCGACCTGCGCCTCCAACGCCTGACCCAGATCGGCGTCAAGGAAGTCACGGACGAACTGCAGGAGCTGTCGGGCAAGATCAAGGACTACCTCGCGATCCTTGCCAGCCGCGAACGCATCCTCGCGATCATCTCCGAGGAGCTCGCCGAAGTGCGCGAGCTGTTCGCCGTCCCCCGTCGCACCGAGATCAGCGAATGGTCCGGCGATATGGACGATGAAGACCTGATCGAACGCGAAGACATGGTCGTGACGATCACCCAAGGCGGCTATATCAAGCGCACCCCGCTGGTCGATTTCCGCGCCCAAAAACGGGGTGGCAAGGGCCTCAGCGGTGGCGCCTTGAAAGACGACGACGTCGTCACCTCGCTTTTCGTCGCCAACACCCACACGCCGCTTCTGGTCTTCACCACGGGCGGCATGGTCTACAAGCTAAAAACCTGGCGGCTCCCCCTCGGGTCCCGCGCGTCGCGCGGCAAGGCCATCGTCAACATTCTGCCGATTGAACCGGGCCCCGGCATCGCCGCCGTCATGCCCGTCGACCGGGATGAAGACCATTGGGACGAGCTGCAGATCGTCTTCGCGACCGACCGTGGCACGGTCCGGCGCAACGCGCTCAGCGATTTCGCGAATGTCATGCGCAACGGCAAGATCGCGATGAAGTTCGAGGGCGAAAGCGACGGCTGGCGGATGATCAACGCCCGTATCGCGTCGAACGATGATGACGTCATGCTGGTCACCAAACTCGGCCGCGCCATCCGCTTCCCCGCCACCGATGTCCGCGTCTTCAACTCGCGCGCCTCGACCGGCGTACGCGGCATCAAGCTGGCGAGTGGCGATGAGGTCGTGTCGATGTCCATCATCCGCCATTTCAAGGCGGAGGCCGAGGAACGCGCCGCCTATCTCAAGCAACGCCGCCTGATGGCCGGTGCGACGGAAGATGAGGCGGAGGCCGATGATGAGGAGGCCGTCGCCGCCGGGCAGCTCAGCCCCGACCGTTACGCCGAAATGTCCGCTTCCGAGGACCTGATCCTGACGATCACCGCCCAGGGCTCCGGCAAGCTTTCCTCCAGTCACGACTACCCTGTGCGCGGACGCGGCGGCCAGGGAGTCACCGCGATGGACAAGGCCATGCGCGGCGGCCCGGTCGTGGCCTGTTTCCCGGTGGACCTGGACGACCAGATCATGCTCGCCACTTCCACCGGCCAGTCGATCCGCGTGCCCGTCGACGGCATCTCGTTCCGGTCGCGCAGCGCGGGCGGCGTAAGGGTTCTGAACGCCGCGAAGGACGAAGAAGTCGTCTCCGTCGCCCGGATCGCGGATCAAGGGGATGACGAAGACGAAGCGCCCGATGATGCTTGAAATCCTGCCAATCATAGCGGTGCTTGGCCTCTTCTTCATCGGCCTTTGGCTGATCTCGCGCAAGCAGATGAATGATTACAAAGGCTATCTCGCCAGTCATACCGAGGAAACCGCGCATCAAACGGCCAACCAGCGTGAGATGATCGACGCGCAAGTCGCCGCAATCGACCGCCAAACGCTGGTCCTGAAACGTATCGCAAAAGCCCTTCAGGACCGCCCGGACCGCTAAACTCGCTGTGAGTCGACTGACGGGTCAAGGATCGGCGTAGCCGACGGCCGAAGGCCGCGTGTCCTTGACGCGGCAGGCGACTCGCCCCCTACCCTCGCACTGGCCTGTTTGTGGCAAACTTGCCAGCAAACGGCCTCCCAAGCAGATCTCACTTCCCTCAAAGCCCGACCGACCTTGGTCAAAACGGGCTCACAGCCACGCACGCACCACAATAGCCGCAAAGCCGGAACGGCTTTCCCTTTTCACCAAGGATCGCTACATCCCGCTCATGACTGATCCCATCCATATCATCGGCGGCGGCATGGCCGGGTCCGAGGCCGCATGGCAGGCCGCCCAAATGGGCGTGCCCGTCGTGATCCATGAAATGCGCCCCAAGACCGGCACCTTCGCCCATCAGACCGGCAATCTGGCCGAAATGGTGTGTTCCAACTCCTTCCGCTCCGACGATGACGAGCAAAACGCCGTGGGTCTCCTGCACTGGGAAATGCGCGCGGCGGGTGGGTTGATCATGGAAATGGCCGATGCCCATAAACTTCCCGCCGGGGGGGCGCTGGCCGTCGACCGGGAGCCCTTCGCAGAGGCCGTGACCACGCGCTTGAAGTCCCACCCGCTTGTCACTGTGTCTTATGAAGAAATCACCGCCCTTCCGGAGACAAGCCGCACCATCATCGCAACCGGCCCCCTGACGTCCGGCGCCTTGGCCGAGGCCATCGCGCGGGAGACCGGCCAGGACAGCCTCGCCTTCTTCGACGCCATCGCGCCCATCGTCTATTTCGACTCGATCGACATGTCGAAAGCCTGGATGCAGTCGCGCTACGACAAGGGCGAGACTGAGGAGGAGCGCACCGCCTATCTCAACTGCCCGATGGACCGCGACCAGTACGAGGCCTTCATCGACGCGCTGCTCGCCGCCGAGAAAACCGAGTTCAAACCGGGTGAAACAGCAGGCTATTTCGACGGCTGTCTGCCCATCGAGGTCATGGC
>JBCCCX010000297.1:0-3902 GCA_039033275.1 Pseudomonadota bacterium
GGTTCTCGCCCGACAGCGACCCGCCAAAGTCCGCGATAATGTTGCTTGAAATCGACAGGCCCAGTCCCACACCGCGGAGCGACAGCCTGTTCAAGGTGATCGAGGCTTTGGGGGTGAAGCTGACAGTTGTGGCTTAATGGTTTTTGCTTGTTCTATGGATAGGCGGTGCGCGAAAGTTTTAGCGACCAGAATATCTCGTCTGCATTTCAGATAACAACATAGGGCAGGTACAGCAGATATAATTAAGACCAATAGAATGACTGTAAATTCGCTCAGCTCGAATACGTGTAGGGTCATCATGCTATGACACTCGCACCTAATTTCGAGCGCTGACACCCGGACCCGGTCCGGGTAAAAAAGAACAACGTAACTTCCAAGCTTCTATACACGGACTTGGGAAACCCGCCGAAACGGCCGCACCCGTCTAAGAGTCGGATATTTCTAATCAATACCTTACGGGCATACTCACAACTTTGTTGAAGCACCGAACTAAACATTGTTTTCGCGCGTTCTCCCCCTATGACCGACGCGCTCGACTTCTCCGCTCCCACCGCCGCCCCGCATATCGCGCCCACGCACGCCGAAGAGCCCGCGCTGCCCGAACCGCGTCCGTCCGCCCACCTTAAGCTCTGGCGTCCGCGCCGCGTCTTCATCACCAAGGCCGCGCGGGAATCCGCCGTCGCCGAACGCGCCCGGCACGTTGGCGCCGACCTCGGCGCGGAGATCGTGGAGCTGCCCAGCAATGCTGTGCGCGGCCTGAAGGGCGAGAGCGAGCGGGAGACGTACCGCAACGCCAAATCGTCCATTGCCATCGTCAACGCGCCGCCGAGCGCGCTGCGTTTCCAGCCCATTCCACCGAGCGCGGATTTCCGGCTGGACCTCGCGCGGGGCTGCCCGGCGCATTGCCAATATTGCTATCTGGCCGGATCGCTGTCCGGGCCGCCGATCACGCGGGCCTACGCCAATTTGGACGAAATCTTCGCGGCCGTGCCCACCTTCATCGGACAGGGCAAGATCACGTCCCAATCCGAGATGCGCGCGCATGAGGGCACGACGTTCGAGGCGAGTTGCTACACCGATCCGCTGGGCATCGAGCATCTGACGGGCGGGCTGGAACGGGCGATCACCTATTTCGGCCAGCAGTCGGAGGCGGGGCTGCGCTTCACCACTAAATATGCGCGCGTCGATGACTTGTTGGACCTGCCGCACAATGGCCGAACGCGGGTGCGCTTTAGCGTCAACGCCGAGGACATCACCCGCCGGTTCGAAGGCGGCACGGCGAAGCTGGCCGACCGGCTGCACGCCATGGGGCGCATGGCACGGGCAGGTTATCCGGTCGGGCTGACGATCGCGCCGATCATGCCCATCGAGGGATGGCAGGCGGGTTACGGCGCGCTGATCCGGGACGCGGGCGCGGCCCTGCCGGAGACGGCCGACCTGACGGTCGAGCTGATCACCCACCGATTCACGCCGGGATCGCGCGATGTGCTGCTCTCCTGGTATCCCGGCACGGATCTGGAGATGGACCCGGCCGTGCGCAGCGAGAAGCGCAACAAGTTCGGCGGGCGGAAGTTCGTCTACCGCAAAGAGATGATGCGCGAGATGAAGGCGTGGTTCGAGGACACGGTCGCGCGCGAGCTACCGAAAGGGAGCATTCTCTATTGGACGTGATCGCCTTCGGCGGCGGCTGCCACTGGTGCACGGAGGCTGTGTTCCAGGCCTTGCGCGGCGTGAGCTGCGTGGAGCAGGGTTTCGCCCGGAGCGATCCGCCGCATGACATGTGGAGCGAGGCCGCGCGCGTGACCTTCGACCCGGGCGTCATTCCCCTGTTCGTACTGACCGACATCCACCTTCGCACACACGCCAGCACGAGCGAACATTCCATGCGGGGAAAATACCGGAGCGCGGTCTACGTCACGGATGACGGGGCGGAGGCGCGCGCCGTGCTGGACGAGTTGCAGGGCGGGTTCGGCGCGACGCTGGTGACGCGGGTGCTGCCGCTAAGAGACTTCAAACCGTCGGACGAACGCTTCCGGAATTACTACGCCACTGATCCGGAGCGCCCCTTCTGCCTCACCTATATCGACCCGAAGCTGGCGATGCTGCGGCGAGAGTTTACGGAATATGGCAAGCCGCCCTAGACCAGCACGTGTCTGGCCGCAGGGGCTTTTCTAACGCAGCGCGCGGTCGATCGCCGCAGTGTAATCCTGCGCGTAGCGTTGGGCGGCGCAGGCGTCGGCAACGGCCGGAAAGCCGTGCACCGCGCCGGGATAGGCCACCAGTTCGGCGTAAACGCCGCTTTCCGTCAGATGCGCGGCGAAGCGCAGATTCTCCGCATAGAACAAATCCAGCGTGCCGGTCGCGATAAAGGTCGGCGGCAGGCCGTCCAGCGTGTCGAGGAACGGCACGACATGCGCGTCCGCCAGCTCCGTCCCCGCCAGATAGGACCGCCAACCATACTGGTTGGCCTGGCGCGTCCAGACGAATTCGCCCGTCAGCGCGCCGGACCGGTCGTCTTCGCCACCCGTGCGCGGATCCAGCATCGGATAGAGCAGCGCGAGAAGGGCGGGCGTCCTTGCGAGTCTGCCGCGTGCCGCCGCCGCGACCGAGGCAGCCAACCCGCCGCCCGCACTGTCCCCGCCGATGATCAGTTT
The DNA here is from genome assembly GCA_039033275.1 of Pseudomonadota bacterium. GTDB lineage: Bacteria > Pseudomonadota > Alphaproteobacteria > Caulobacterales > Maricaulaceae > Litorimonas. The sequence goes on from JBCCCX010000297.1 coordinate 2,655, forward strand.
CGGGTTCAGCCGCTGCGCCCACAGCACCGCCGCCAGCCCGTCCCGGACGGCAGCGGGCGCGGGGTGTTCCGGGGCGAGCCGGTAGGCGGGCGCGATCACGTCCAGGCCCATTTCTGCGGCGATCCGTGCATGGGTGGCGCGCATCTGCTCCGGCCGCCCCAGCACCAGCCCGCCACCGTGGAAATGGACGATCGTGCCGCGCGGCGGGCCGGGTGGTGCGTAGTGCAGTGCACGCCCCTCCGGCTGCCCGTCCAGTCCGGGAATGGCGATCTCCTTCACCTCGACCCCCGCAGGCAACGGTTCCGGCGCGGGTTCCAGAGCGAGGAACGCGTCTCGGACCGCAGGCAAGCTCGCGTCCGAAAGCTCCAGCGTCGGAAAGGCCTCGATCAGAGGCAGAAGGGCGGGTTCGACGAGAGGACGCGTGCTCATGGCTGCCCTTTCACCGCAAGCGGCCGTCGGGGGCAAGGGCTCAACTTTTCAGGAACACGTACCAAGCCCCACCGCCGCCGTGGCGGGCATGCGCCTGGGCGTAGCGCGCGACCAGCGGGCGCAGCTCCGGCGCGGACAGCCATCCGGGCAGCTGCGTGCGCAGCACGCCTTCGCCCTGGAAGCCCTTGCCCGTGATGACCAGCACGCAGCGATGGCCGCGTTTGGCGCTGCGCAGCAGCTGCGTCGACAGCGCGCCGCGCGCTTGGTCCTGCGTCAGGCCGTGCAGGTCGAGCTTTGCGTCGATCTCCACCCGGCCGCGCCGCGTGATCCGGTCCGTGGCGCGCGGCACGTGACCTGTTGCGGGGGCCGGCGCAGCGGGCGTCAGTGGCGGCAAGCGCATCATGGCGGCGAATTCGTCGCGCGTGGGCGACGGGACGGGCTTGGCCGCGCCCTTGCCGTGGGGTCGGCGACGCGGGCGTACCGTGCGGGCGACCCGGTTCCAGACGAGACGCTCGGAAGGCTCCAGCGGACGGCTCACGCGCGCGCAGACCTCACGGGTCGCGCCTCATGTCTGCGGGCCGTCCGGACCCGCATAGAGCCGTTCGGCCAGCGCGCGCGGGATCAGGTCGGTCCAGCGCACCGGATGCTTCATCATGCCCGCCTTGGCACCGGCGGCCGGGCCGGAGCCGAAGAACAGGTCCCCGCGCTGCGCGCCGCGAATGGCATTGCCCGTATCCTGCGTCACGACCAGTAGCCCGGCCTTGCGGCCCCGGTGGTCCCCAGCTGTCGCGGGGAGGCGCGTATCCAGCCAGACCGGCA
>JBCCCX010000298.1:0-3838 GCA_039033275.1 Pseudomonadota bacterium
GAGCCCGATAAGTGGTCAGCTAAGCAGGTCTATCTAGCCGCAATTCCCCGTTATAGGGCGGCAGAAACACGTCGTCGTCAGCAGCATCGCCTAGGGTGGGGTCGCACCATGGCGTGCTCGTCAGACTGTCGAGCGTCTCCGAGAGGTTGTCCGAGAAAAGCTGTTTCGCGGTGACATAGAGCGCCTTCGCGCGTTGCAGGCTTTCCTGCGTCTGGAGCGCGTAGGCCGCATCACCAGCGTCCAGCAAGACCTCGAGCATGTTGCGGATGGTGGCCTGCTGGTAGAACACCGGATAGTCCCGCGCGATCCGGTCGGGGTCCGTGATCACATCGCCGGTGTCGAAGAGGAGCCCATCGGTCGGCTCGGCGGCCTCCACCAACGGCTTCACACGCCACGGGATCTCAAGCTGCGGGTCGAATATCCGGCGCAGCCACTGCATCGCGAGATCGAACTGACCGCTCGAGGCATAGCCCGCCGCAATCGCCGCCGGGATATGGTAAAACACCTCCCAACCGTAGGCACCGTAGGCGCTGTTGAAGTCGAAATCCGCGACGGGGACGCGATCCGGCGACAAAGACGTCGTGTCGGCGGGATAGATGTCGCGTAGTGTGCGGCCGTACTCGTCGAAGAACGTCCCGAAGTCTTCCCGTCCGGTCTGGTTCTTCGGCTGGAACAGAGTCTCGCATCCCCCCGGCCGCGGCATCGTCTTGGCCAACCGCGACAGGACGGTGGAGGAGTTCGCGAGGACGAATGTCTCGTCAACGCTCCGGTTCGCCGTTTCGGTCAGGTGCAGGAAGTTGCGGCTGCCGTGCTCGCCTTTTTGCGCCCAGCCGATGTTGATCTTACCGAGCGGCGGGTTGAGCGAGAAGGATCCCAGCAGCTGTCTTTTATAAGTGATCGTCCGTCTGGGCACCGTGTCCGTACCCTGGCTGGTCACAACCTTAAGCGGGGGCAGTGTCGCCATTATCTCGACGTATATGCGGTGCTCGGCAGGCTTCCCGTCAGCAATGGACCAGTTCGCGGGCAGCGGGTAGGAAGAGCGCACCTCGCCCGCCAGAGGATGCGTCAGCGTCGCCGTGGCCTTCGCCTCCTGATCTCCGTTGTCGTGGACCAAGATGTTCGACCGCGACACAGGCTGTCCCTTCGCCGCATGCCCTCCGGTCTGGCTCGCAAAATGTTTCTCCGATATGAACTCCCGCCGATAGGTAAACGAAAACTGGGGCGCTTCGGTCTCGGTGATCGATTTAATCTCGATGTTTTGGGTCGCCTCGAACGTGAAACGGCGATTGCCCAGTGTCGTTTCCTGATACACCCGTCCAAGAAAATCGGCTTCAAGGGGCTGCGCTTCGAATAGCAGCTCAATGCTTGGAGACCCCTGCTCGAACGTGTCGGTCATATTGATGCGAGAATTCTTCAGGTGCGTTGTGACGGTCTCAGAGCCGTCAGGTGTTGGCGATGCGGTGATGATGTAGGGTTCCGCGACCGTTTTGGTCATCGTCAACGGCCGCACGGAGATGCCCTCAAATCCTGTCGGCGGGCTCTCGTTGACATCCGTCAGCAAAGTCTCGTTCAAGTTGAATATCGCGTCCGCCCATTCTTCGGACAATCGAAGGTGCAGTGCACTCAGAAGCGACGGACCAGACGCCGCCTCCGCCCGGTCGGATGCTTCGGGTTGTCCGTTGAGGTCAACACCGAAGACGACGGTCAGGGTGTCGTTCCCAGACCCTTCGGCACCCGGCACGACGCCGAGCGTGCCGTATTCGAGCCCCCCGAGCGATTCCTTGGCCTGATAGGTGGCGTAGAGCCACGGCTTCGCGCCCGTCCACTCGAACGCGCCGTCCACCGTCAAGCCCTCCTGCGAACGGCTCAGGAACAAGCCCGGTGTCAGCATCGGCCCGGCCAGCGCATTCTGATCGCACCGCATATAGCGCGGATGCAGCCGCCAGAGCGACTTCTGCTCGCCAAGCGTCTCGCTGTCGGCGGCCTGGACCCGCCGTTCCTCAAGCTCCAGCCAGAAGAAATAGAACCGGTTCTTGAACACGCAGATCGTCACGTCCGAGAAGAGGTCGAACGTCTTCGGGATCGTGACTTCCTGCCAGTAGGTCCAATCCATCGCCTTCAGGTACTGGCTTTTGTCAGCGAGGCCCGCGATGGTCTCGTAGTCGGCCTCTAGTTTGCGGTAGAAGAAGCGCCCCGGCTCCCACTTTGCCTTGGCGAGGATGTGGTAGAGCGTGCGCTCGGTCCCGTCCTCATCGAGTTTGCGCTCGAAGTGGAAGCTGCAAAGGCTCAGGTCGCAAAGGCCCGCGAGGTCTTTCATGTAGGCGTTGACCGCCGCCTCGACGGCATCGGGCGTTGAGTCCGCCGCGGAGACCGACTGTTGCAGGGCGTCGAATTCGGGCGAGGTGATCTGCCGAAGCTCGGGTTCGATGTAGTTCTGCGGATAGAGCATCAGCTTCTGGTTGGCTTCCCACTGACGGTATTCCTTGTCGAGTTCCCACTGCGTGGCCAGCCGCTCGCGGTGGTCGACGCCGTCGGCGTCCACGAAGCTCAGGCCGGGTTCGGGATCGGCGAGGGCGCGTGAGATGAAGAGTTGCAGCGAGCTGATCGCTTCGACCATGCGGCTCGTCGGGACAGCGCTCGTGACGTTCACGTCAAGGAGCAGATAGCCGTAGAGTTGCTCAGAGTTCGTCACCCTGCGCTCCAGTTCGGGATGCCCCGCGATGCGCGTCTGCATGAAGGCCGGCACCAGCGCGTCACGCTCGCGCTCGGCAAGGCGGTGCCGGAAAGCCGGAACCTGGTTGCCGTTGTCAAACCGCGAAAGGCCCGCCTGCGCGGCCGCAGCCGCGTCGCGCCACGCCTCCGACGACGCCGGTGCGTTGACGCGTTTCAGCGCCAGAAGGTCGGTCGCGCTCAGGCCAAGGTCGCTGGCAACGCGCACATGCTGTGCGATGAGATCGATGTCGGCCACGGTGCGTGCCACCTGCCCGGCCCCGAGAAGCGCGTCGGCATAGGCGCTCATGTCCGCCGCGGGACAGCCCAGCAAGAGCGCCAGCGTCTCTTGACTGCCCTTGACCAAGGGCGCGCGCGCCTCGGCGGGCAAGTCACGCCCGGCATCATCGGCGTTTGCCAGCACGAGATACCCGCGCAGTCCGGCGTCGGTCGCCGGCGCGACTTGGAGTGCTGCGAACCGGTGGAGCCAGACAAGCTGCGCGAGGTCCAGCGGCGTCGGCGCTCCGCCCGCCTGCGCCAACCCGGGCGCGATCCAATGCGGGGTTTGACCCAGCATCGCAAGATCGACCTCGCCGAGGCCAAGCGTTGACATGACCGCGACGTGCCGGCGCAGGTCCGCAAGCTGGTCGACCGCGCCGCTGTTCTCCGGCCCCTTCAGAGCCGCCCGAAGCACGTCGAGCGCCTCCGCCTGGGCCCAACGCAGGAACGCGGTGACGTCGGCCTTCCTGATCGCCGCATCCAGTGAAGCGACCTGCGCTTCGGCCACGCCGATCTGTTGCACCCGGAGCTCGTCGAGGCGCGCGACGAGGTCGGCCAACAGGTCGGCGTTCTCCCCCGCAGCCGGGTCAATCGCAGCACCCGTGGGCAAATCGGCGCACGCGGCATGGATACCCTCGCGCGTCACACTGCTCAGAAAGACGCCGTCCGCATCGCAGAGCGCGCCCGCGCCCGTCACATGCGCGAGCCATGTCTCGCCTGAGAGATCGCCACCGCTCCACGTAACGAAGTCGGCAAACGTCTCGAGCTGGACCGCTGACGGCGCGAAGGCCATGGCGACGGCATTGAGCCAGGCAAGGTCGGCGACCTCCGCCGGCGCGCGGCCCGCCGC
>JBCCCX010000299.1:0-3835 GCA_039033275.1 Pseudomonadota bacterium
CAAGATCTCGGGCGGCATAAGGCGCAGGTTGTGCGGGCGCGCCATGACCCTGACGGCCCCGTCCAGGTGTGTGGCAACAGATTGGCCGTCCGGCAGAGCAACCTGGCCGTCACGGGCCTTTGCGTCCCAAAAATTCGACGTGCCAATGAAATCGGCGACATACGCGGTGGCCGGACGGTCGAAGATTTCATCGGGGCTGGCCACCTGTTCGATGCGACCGGCGCGCATGACGGCTATCCGGTCGCTCATCGTCAGCGCCTCTTCCTGGTCGTGCGTGACGAAAATGGACGTGAGCCCGAGCGTCTTGATCAGCTGCCGCAGCTCCACCTGCATGGTGCCGCGCAGTTTCGCGTCGAGCGCATTGAACGGCTCATCCAGCAAAAGCACGCGCGGTTCCATGACCAGCACGCGCGCAATGGCGACCCGCTGCTGCTGGCCCCCGGAAAGCTGCGCGGGATACCGTCCTTCGAAGCCCGTGAGCGACACGGTTTCCAGCGCGGCGTTTACCTTTTCGCGGGCCTTCTGCCGGGCGACACCGCCCATACGGAGGGCATAGCCCACATTCTGCGCAACCGTCATATGCGGGAAAAGCGCGTAACTTTGAAAAACGACGCCGACCGGCCGGCGGTTGACCGGGACAGGTGCCATGTCGCGCCCGTCAATCGCGATGGTCCCGTCGTCCGCATCCCAGAACCCGGCGATACAGCGCAGCAAGGTTGTCTTGCCACAGCCCGACGGCCCCAACAGCGTAACGACCTCGCCCTCGGCGATGTCGAGCGAACAGTCCTGCAACACTGTCGTCGTGCCGAAACGTTTGCTCACGCCCCCGATGTTGAGCACCGGGGCCGTGGCAATCGCGTCGCGCAAGGGACCCGCAGGCCCCTGCATCATGTTGCGAACATGCGGTCGAACGTCTCGACGGTCTCGCCCCGAAGCGGCGCGAAGGATTTCCATTCCAGCGACGTGGTGCTGTCAAGTTCTGCGGGGGTGGAGGGCACGTAAGGTGCGGCCTCTTGCGCAACGGGGATACCTTCGACGACGGTGCCGAAATAGATCGGCGCGCTGCCCGCCATTTTCTGGATGCTCTCTGTCAGAAGAATGTCGGCAAACTCGGTCACAAGGTCCGCCGTGCCTTCCCCGGTGTTGACGAACTGCACGATGTTGGTGGGCAGCATCAGCGGGCCCGGCCCTGCGATCTTTGCATAGCCGATGGGCAGGCCAGAGTTTGCAGCAAGCGCCGAGTTGACGTGCCAAAGCGGTGCAAGATCGACCTCACCGCGTTCGATCATCTGTTGGAGCAGGGGCGGGCTGCGGCCCACCAGCGGATCGAGTTCCGCCCATTTTTCCAGCGCGAACTGCATGTTGTCCTGCGGCTCGCCGAACGCTTCGCAGGTCGCGGCGAGCACGCCAAGCCCAAGGTTGGACTGCGGGCGGCACATGCCGATCCGGCCGTTGTATTCCCCGGACCAAAGCGCTTCCCACGTTGTTGGCGGCGCCGAGATTTTCGATTTGTCGTAAGCGATCCCGATGCCCTCGAACCAGATCGGTTGGCCCACGTCGTACCCGTAGGGCATGAACCGCGGATCGACGTTGGCCGAGTTCGGGATCTTGGAGAAATCGAGCGGTACGATCACGTCTTCCGCAAGCGCGTTGACGATGGCCGGTGATCCCATCACCGCCAGATCGTAAGGCGAGTTTCCGCGCGCGGCCTTGATTTGGGCCAAGGCTTCGGCCGATAGCCCGCCGATGACCCGCAAGGACACGCCGGGATTGCGGCGGCCCAGCTCTTCCCCCGCCGCGATAAGGGGTGCGTCGGAGGCATTGCCGTAGCCGACCATGACTAGCTCGCGCGTCTGCGCGCGAAGGACTGTCGGTGTATGGAGCGTCGTCGTCGCGACGATGCCGCCCAGAACCGTACGTCGTTTCAGATTCATTTTATTCTCCCCGTCAGAAGGTCATCGAGCCTCGCCGTCCGCGACTCATCTCCCCATACGTGAATACTGTAATTTTACGAAACCTATCCTAAAAAAAATTTCCGAAAGCCATTAGTGGGCGCTTTCTTTGGTGGTGGACCGTCCGCAACGCTGAATTTTTCAGCAGTCATTCTATCAGGCGAGGATGACGCTGACGCCCGCGTTCTCCAGTGCGTGCACATCGGCCGGCGGCGCTCCGCTATCGGTGACCAAGACGGACACTTCGTGGAGTGTGGCGATGCGCGCGCCGCCGACATGGCCGATCTTGCCGTGATCCCCCAGCATGACAGCGCGGCGCGAAGCCGCGAGCATTTCCCGCTTTACCTCGACCTCTTCGAAATGGGCGTTTGTAAAACCGCGCTCTGCGTCGATCCCCGCGCAGCAAAGATACGCGCAGTCGGCATTCACCTGTTTAAGAAGAAGCCCCGCGAAGGGGGAAATCAACGAGCGTGATCGTGGGTTTCTGCCGGTTCGCTTGATCGTTCCGCCGGTGACCATGACAGTAATACCGTGATGATCTTCAAGGGAAATCGCGATCCCTAGACTGCTGGTAATCACAACAACATCCCGCAAGTCCTTTGACAGAGCCATGGCCATTGCCTGTGCGGTTGTGCCCGCGTCGAGAATAATGGTCTCGCCGTCGCGCACCATTCTGGCCGCCAAAGCGCCGATCCGCTCTTTTTCGGCGCCGAAGTTCTGGCTTGGCAGATCGAGAGGGCGCACGAAGCGTGCCGGTTGAACGGAGGTGGCGCCGCCGCGGATCCGCCGCAGCAACATGCGACGGTCCAGCGCATCGAGGTCCGAACGTATCGTCACGGCAGAGACGCCGAGCTGCTCGGAAAGCTGGGCGACTTCCACGACTTTCTGCCGCGCGAGGATGTCGAGTATGCGTTCCTGGCGCGGGTTCACAGAGTGTGCGATTGAGATATCGTTCACAGACAGCCCTTTTCTTCGACTTGCATTTACATACAGAGTATCAGATATCGAAAGCTGTGGTTAGCGATAGTCACACGCGCCCAATGCGTCGGCTTTGCCGACAGATAGAGCGCGCAGACTGCAAGGGGAGGTTCGCCGGGTGAGCATCGAGCAGAAAATCAAGGAGATCCGGCGTGAGTCGTCTTCCGATGCGCCGGGTGACCCGGAGCGCTTCCGCCGCGTGGCGCTGACCAAGACAGAGATGATGTCGCAGGGCACTGCGATCCGAGAGACGCTGGAGGCCAACGCCGAACCGCTTGCCGCGATTGCCGCGGACCTTGCCGGACGCCGCATTCGGCGCGTCGTCATGGTGGGGTGCGGCGACAGTTGGGTGTCCGGGGTTGGCGTTCGCCACACGATGGAGCGCTATCTTGGCGCCGTTGCAGAGCCTGCGGAGGCTTTCGATTTTGCACATTATGGTCTTGATGTCGTGGATGACGAAACGGTTGTGATCGGGCTCAGCTCATCCGGCACGACCGAGCCCGTCATCGACGGGATGAAAGGCTCTGCGGAACGGGGTGCCTACACCATCGGTCTGTCCAACACGCTGGGCTCTCCGCTGATGGAAGAGTTTCCCGGCGCGCTTCACATTCGTGCAACCCGCGGCGGCTGGCCGACGCAATCTTCGACCGCGGCCATGGCGCTGAAGCTTGCGTTCACGGGCTCCGTCGCCGGGGCCAAAGGTCGGGATGTTTCGGCGCTTAACGCCGCGCTCGACGCGCTGCCGGACCAGGTCGATGCGGTCGCTCGGGCCTTTTTCGACCCGGCCCGTGCGGCGGCGCAACGCTTTGCGTCGGCGGACCTGGTTTTGCTGACGGGGGCGGGCCCATATCTGGCGCCTGCGGAATTCGGGTCGGCCAAGCTGCGAGAGCTTGCGCCGATCCACG
>JBCCCX010000300.1:0-3823 GCA_039033275.1 Pseudomonadota bacterium
CTTCGTCGGTGACGCGATAGAGCGCGCCGTCCTTCTGATAGAAGGCCCGCTGCTCCGGCTCGTTGAAGGGCCGCGATCCGATGCGGCCGAAAACGGCGATCTGGTTGCCGTTTTCGTCGACCGCGCGGTCGCGCTTCAGGCCGCCGGAGAGCGAAATCGCAGGCCGGTCGGTCTTGTACCACGCTATGAGCTCCGGCTTCGGCTCCGGCGAGAAGCCGTAGAAGTTCGGCTGGCTGTCGGGCGAGGTGAGCTGAAGCACTTTCAAGCCGTTCTCGCCGTCCGCCACATAGCCGATCAGCGAGGCGTTGGTCGTGCCGACGACGATATCCCGCGCGTCGTTCAACTGGCCGCCTAGGGTCTCCCGCTTGTAGACGCTCGGCCGCTCCGGGTTCTTCACATCGATGATGTAAAGCCCTTCGGACCCACCGGCGACATAGGCCCAGGTGCGCGCCACATGAAGGTTCTGCGCATCCGCCATCGGCACGAAGGCTCCGGAGACGAGGAACGGCGTTTCCTGGTTCGTCACGTCGACCACGTGCATGCCGCGACTGTCGGTGACGAAGAGATAGCGGAACTGATGGTCGACATAGCGCGCGCCCTGCATCGGGATCTGCGCCACGAGCCTTGGTTGGGTCGGCTTGTCGATGTTCACGACGACGATGGCGCTCGGCGTGGTGACATAGACGTATTCGCCGCGCACCCGCAGATAGGACGCGCCGGTCAGCACGCCATCCGGGTTCCACGTCGCCGCGCGCTCAACGTAGTTGTTGCGCGGATCGCCGTCCTGGAACGTCTCGTTGTCGAACACGACCAGACCTTCGACCGCGTCGCTGACATAGGCGTAGCTGTAGAGTGGGTGGAACGGCTGTTCGAGATTGGTCTCGAACATCAGCTCGGCCCCGTACTCCGCCTGTCGCTTCGGCAGGATCGGCTGTTCGGTCGGCAGCGCGACGCAGGTCGCCGCCTCGGTCTCCAGATGCGCGTCATGGCCGAGCGGGCCGAAGGGCGCGGACAGGATCCGGTCGGAGATGCCCTTGTTCGCGATCGAAGCCACGTCATAGACTTGCACCCCGTCGCCCTGCGAGGCGTAGAGATACTCGCCCCGGAGCTGGATGCAGCCCACAGTCCCCGGCGCGCCCTGCGATGAGACCATGTTGCGCTTGTCCCAGGCGAGCTCCCTGTTCCGGCCCTGCATCATCTTCCAGTCCGCCGGGTAGGCGTATTTGTGGAGATATGAGCCATAGACCGCCTGCGGCTCCTCCCACTCGGTGATGCGAACAGCTTCGATCCCGCCTTCCTGACCGATGAAGGCGTGGTGGCCGACGAAGTCGATATAGTTCGTCCCCTGGATCAGGAGCTGCGCCATGATGGCGTTATTGTCGTTCTCCTCCGACAGATGACAATCGGTGCATGTCTTCGTCTCTTCCTTCCGCGCGGTGTGCGGGAAGTGGGGCGCGAACGCCTGGGAGGAGTAGCCCGCGGCCGAAACCGGCGGCTGCTGAATATAAATCCGCTCGCGGTTGATGTTGGTCGAGGAGAGGACCAGCGCGGATGAGGACCGGATCGGCGCGATGATCCCGCCTTTCACCGGCCCGTGCTTGCCGAGCTGATAGATCTGATCGCGCGCGACCTGCGGGTTGTAGGACGCCCAGTTCCGCGTCTCCCGCCCGCCGTCATACTGGTGGTGCTTGGTTTTCCAATTCGCCTCGATCGGCAGATGGCACCCGCCGCAGGACGTCGTCCATGACGTGTGACAGGCGAAACAGGCCATCTCGTCGTCGTCATGGGCGAGATCGCTTTCCCGGACGCCCGGGCCCCATTCCATTTTCGTGTCCGTCGGGCCGGAAAGCTTGGCGACCAGTTTGGCGCGCGCCGCTTTCGGATTATAGGCCCGCTCGCCGGGGGTCACGGTGTTCTTGACCAGCGACATCTCCCACTCCAGCCCCGGATTGACGATGGAGCGCTGTATCAGCTTGCCGCCGATCCATTCGAACCGACGCTGACCATCGGGGTTGCGGAGCAGCGTCAGGTCTTCGCCGCCCGGCTGGGCCGCGGGACCGGACGTGCGGAGCGTCGGATAGGCCTGCGCCGTGCCGTGGCAATCCTTGCAGCGAATCTGGACCGCCTGTGCGACCTCGCCGTGGATGTAGCCGGTGCCGTGCCCGTCCTGCTGGAAGTGGCAGTCCACGCAATGCATGCCCTTTTCAGCATGGATCGAGTTCATGTGGACGGCTTTGTCGAACTTGTCCGGGTCGGTGTTCGAAACAATGTCGCCGGCCTTGTCGAGAAGGTTGCCTTCGCGGTCGCGCTTGAAGATTGCGCGGAAGTTCCAGCCATGGCCGTGATAGTCGGCGAACTGCGTGTCCTTCGCCTTCGGGTTCACGTCGGTCCAGACATTCTCCAGAAATTCGAGGTCGCCCCATTTGCCGCCGGCGGCGGCGGCCTCTGGGTTGCGATCGAGGATTTCGCGCATCCGCTCCCACGGCCCGTAGGGCTCGGATTTCTTCTTCTTCGCCTTGTCGCCCTTCATGTAAGCGCGCGACGCGGTCTTCTCTTCCTTGCGGTGCTTCTCGCCCTTGTCGCGGTCGCGCCGGACGACCTGTTTCTCAGGCCACATATGAGGCGCGTCGCTCTCATAGTCCCACATCGTGTAGCCGAGATAGGTGTTCACGAACATGTTCGGCTGGTGCATGTGGCAGGACATGCACATCGAGGTGGGGATCGCCGAGCTGAAGGCGTGTTTCAGCGGGTGGCCCTTTTCGCCCTTCATCTCGGGGAAGTGCTCGCCGTTGATGGTGGGGTCGATGGTCTGGGTCTGGCCCTTGTTGCCGAACTTGGCGTATTGGCCCGAGCTCTCCCACTCCCGATCATTGGCGTAGACGACATGGCAGGCGCCGCAGCCTGAGGTGCGGTAGTCGCCCGGCTGGTCGTTGGTGCCCATGAACCACGTATGGGGATCGTTCAGGCGGGTCTTGTGGATGTTGAGCACCGGGATCGCGACGCGGATGCCGGTCGCGTTGCCGCGGTTCGACTGGCGGATGTCGGGGCGGCCCGGTTCCTCCAGCCGCTGCAGCTGTCCGAGCGCGTTCGGCAGGCCGATCTCGGGGAACTGCGTGATGATGTTGCGTCCGCCGCGCTCAAAGACGCGGACGACGTCGGCGGCGGGGAGCACCTCCCACGCGGGCAGGGGATAGAGCTTGGGCAGAGCGCCGCGATCGATCGCGTTCTGGTTCAGCTTCACCGGGCTGTCGAGTACGGCGGGCTCGCCTTCGCGGGTGTACGCGGCGCCGAGCACGTAACGTTTGAAGGGCAGGATGCCATTATTGTAGGACGCGCCACCCCAGAGCATCGCCGAGGTCGCCATCAGTGAGCGTTCGGCGGCCTGGATCTGCTTGATATGGCAGGCGCCGCACGCCTCGCGCACGATGCGGTAGTCGGACGGGTTCACGAAGCGCGTGTATTCCGGGCTCTCTTCGTTCAGGAGCGTATAGCTGCGCTTGGGGTTGGACGAGTTCGGCCAGTGCCAGGTCTCCGGGAACCGCGGCAGGACATGGGAGGCTTCGAGCGCCTTGATGTAAGCCTTGGAGCCCGGCGCGTCCGTCAGTTCGCGGAAGACGCCAGCGTCGCCGCCATGGCAGTCGGTGCAGCCGAGCGCGATGGCGCCCGAGATGTGCATCGTCGGCGTGTCGGTCTTTTCGTGGCAGGATATGCAGCCGGCGGACTTGACCGCGACATCCTCCGGCGACTGGCCCGCCGGGGCGGGTGGGGCGGTGACATAGTCCCGCTCCACCGGTTTTTCGCCGCTGGCGGCGAAGGCGCCGGA
>JBCCCX010000301.1:0-3782 GCA_039033275.1 Pseudomonadota bacterium
CCGAACCGGAAACCGCACGTAAATCTGCGTTCCCTTCTTGTCGTGATACTCCACCTCGGCTTCCGCCAGCGCGGTCTGCTCGACCGGGCTCCACATGATCGGTTTGCTGCCGCGATAAAGCTGGCCGCTGACCGCGATCTTCAGCAATTCCTCGCAAATGTCCGCCTCGCTCTCGGGGCGCATGGTGACGTAGGGATTGTCCCAGTCGCCGATGCCGCCGAGGCGCTTGAACTCTTCCCTCTGCACGTCGAGCCAGTGCTGCGCGTATTCGCGGCAGCGGGCGCGAAACTCCGACGCGGGAACGTCTTCCTTGCTCTTGCCATTGGCGCGGAACTCTTCTTCGACTTTCCACTCGATCGGCAGGCCGTGGCAGTCCCAGCCGGGAACGTAGTTGGCGTCGAACCCGGCCATCTGGTGGGACCGGTTGACGATGTCCTTGTGGATCTTGTTCAGCGCCGTGCCCATGTGGATGTGGCCGTTTGCGTAGGGCGGGCCGTCATGGAGGCAGTATTGCGGGCGGCCCTTGGAGCGCTCGCGCAGGGTCTCGTAGAGCTTGGCGTCGTTCCACTGTTCCAGCCATTTCGGCTCGGCCTTGGGAAGACCGGCGCGCATGGGGAAGTCCGTCTTCGGCAGGAAGAGCGTGTCGCGATAGTCGCGCCCGGAGGAAGCGGGGGTGGGCTGGGTCATTGTTCAAAGGTCTTTGAAAAGGGTCGGAAAAGGGAATCGGGACAGCCGATACGGGTCGCCGCTGGCTTTAGCGGGCGCGTATCGGCGTGATAATTCGAATTCTCGACATGGGGGCGGGTTAGCGGGGCCGGGGCCTCGTTTCAAGGCGGCAGTGGCAGGGGCGCGTTTCGCGTGTCTAGCGAATGCGTAAATTTCTCAGTCCCCGGCATTTATTGCCGGGGTCTGCTGTCGACTAGGTCCACAAGAGGAGAGGACCCAACCGCCCTCGTCTTGTGATTGTTCACGAGACCAGACCCCACCCGATCAAGCCGGGTGCAGGCTCAATAAATGCCGGGGACGGGCGGATAAGATTTCAATGCCGGGAACGCATTTTGTATCGCCCTACTTCCTACCACGCCGTCCCGCCCTCATCCTCTAGTCCGAAATAGATGCCACGTCCGGCGGCGTGCAGGTCGATGCGGTGTCGCAGATCCCGCGCCTGGCCCATGCGGGTCGCGCTGTAGGCCAGGAGCCACGCCAGGACGAGCAGGCTGACGCCGGAGAGGATGGCGAGCGCGACCGCAGCGTCGGGATCGCGCGTGTAGAACCGCCAGAGATCGTTCCAGATCGACCCGGACGAGATCTGCGACGCCGCCGTGATGAAGACGGCCGGGACGGACACGTTGGCAATGGTCGTCATGCGCAGCGCCGCCGCCGCCTGTTCCTGGTTGACGATGGCATAGGTGCGCAGGGCCTTGACCCGGGCGCGGGACCGCGCGGCGAGGAAGGCGTCGAGCGCGACCGCACCCTTGCCGGTCATCAGGTCCGGCACGCGCGCCGTTCGCATGCGCGGGCTGGAGGCGGAGTAGGTCCAGGCCCGGATGCGTCGCCACATTCCGTCGCACGGCAGGGCGAGCAGGGCGGTCCAGTCTTCCAGGGTTGTGGGCGCGGGACTTCCGTTCTCGGACGGAGCCTTGTCGGAAACGGGCACGGTCATCCTTGCGCCGCTGCCATAAGGGGGCGATGCATGTCAAAGCGCGCAGCTTCGCGCTTGCTAGACATGCGGTATGAAACGACTCGCCCTGCTATCTGCCGTACTCTTGTCTGCCTGCGCCACCGCGCCATCTCCCGACCTGCAGCAACCCATCACCCAAAAGCTGACCGAGTTCGCCTACCCACACGTCAAGCGGCCCAATTTGCTTGTGGCCGATCTGGATCGTTCGCTCGCCATCTACCGGGACATTCTCGGATTCGAAGCCGCGCCGATCGGAACCAGCGCGCTGGACAGCTATTCCTATCCGGTCTTCGCGATCCCTCCGGAAGGACGAATGCGTTATACCTATCTGGGTGAAGCGATGGAGGACCGGGTGCTCGGCCTGACGGAAGTTAGTAACGTCGACCTGCCGCGTCCCGCCGACCGCGCGCCCTATATGAGTACGGTCGTGATCGGTGTGAACGACATCGACACGATCATCGAACGGCTGGACGCGCTGGGCCTGGAAATGACGGAGCCGCGCGTGTCCGGCGGGACGGAATTCACCTTCACCGAAGTCTCCTTCATCGACCCGGACGGGCACATGATCGTGCTTTACGAGGCCATGGGGTAGCGGCGGATAACTTCTGTTAACTGCGGCGCTTCCCGCGGCCACCCGGTTGGGGACAAGCCATCTTTTAGGTCTTTAACCGCAGGAAACGTTTCGTTAAGCCGGTGGCGATGCTGCGTTTCGCCACCATCTTGCTGTTTGCGCTGGCCGCCACCTGGTGGGTCCTGTCGGGCTACACCAAGCCGCTCCTGCTGACGCTGGGCGCGATCTCTCTGGGCCTGGTCCTGCTGATCTGCTGGCGCATGAAGATCCTGGACCGCGAAACCGCGCCCTACATGACCGTGCCGCAGACGCTGGCCTATTTCGGCTGGCTGTTCGTGGAGATCATCAAGGCCAACATCGCCGTGGTACGCCAGATCCTGTCGCCTGACATGGAAGTCTCGCCGACCCTGACCAAGATCCCCACGGGCACCAAATCCGATCTCGCGCGCACCATGTTCGCCAATTCCATCACCCTGACGCCCGGCACGGTGTCGGTTGCGCTGGAAGACGATCACATCCTCGTCCACGCGCTGCTGTCGGAGATGAGCGACGCGGACGATTTCGCCGAGATGGGCGACCGATCAGCCTGGGCAGTGGGCGAGCCGCCGCAAGCGCCGCGAAACACGGGAGACGCGTAACCCCATGCGCGATCCCATGCCCTACATCATGCTCGGCGCCACGCTGTTCCTGATCATCGCGATGGTGCTGATGCTGACCCGGTTGATCGGCGGGCCGTCCCTCTACGACCGGTTGCTGGCGCTCAATAGTTTCGGGACCAAGACGGTCCTGTTTCTCTGCGTCTTCTGCTTCATCATCGACCGGCCGGACGGGATCGACATCGCGCTGCTTTACGCGTTGATGAACTTCATCGCGACCATCGCGGTCCTGAAATTCTTCAATTACGGCACGCTCAGCCTGGGGCTCGAAAACGCGTCCGAGGCGGCGGAGGATGAGACGTGATCGGCGCGGTGCTGATGGCGGCGGAAACCGCGGCCGTGGAGACGGCGCGCGCCGGACTTGACTGGGTCGTCGTGCTGGAAAACGTTCTGGACGTCTTCACCGTGGCGGGCCTGCTGGGCGGTCTGTTCTTCGTGCTGGCCGGGTCGATCGGCGTCATCCGCTTGCCGGACTTCTACACGCGCCTTCATGCGGCGGGCGTGACGGACACGTTGGGCGCGGAATTGATCCTGTTCGCGCTGATCCTCCAATCCGATAGCTGGCAGGTGATCGCCAAGCTGCTGATGGTCGCTTTCTTCCTGTTCATCTCCACCCCCACAGCCACCCACGCCGTCGCCCACGCCGCGTGGAAGGCCGGCGAAAAGCCGCGCCTGGGCCGCTGGAAAGCGCCCGCGCTGGAGGATGAGGGGTGACCGGGGTGAGGGGGAGTGCAGACGAGACGCTGTCCCCGGCATTGATTGCCGGGGTCTGTCCGCCTCCGTCATCACAAGCCGCATCTTGTGAGCATGCCTTCGACCAGACCCCGGCAATCAATGCCGGGGACGGGCTTCTGTTTAATCCCCTCCGCTCATC
>JBCCCX010000302.1:0-3778 GCA_039033275.1 Pseudomonadota bacterium
AAAAGTTTTCAAAGTGCGGCGGTAGCAACAAGCGCGACCTCGCTTACTGACGTACCTTCGCCGCTCGCGCTGCCCTCACCGAAAAGTTTTGCGATCCTTGAGGCGGGCTGATTTTGGGGCCATCCGGAGGATATGCTTCCACGCTCATGTGTGTGTGGTGTGTCGGTAGGTTTGCCCGCCCCGAGCAGGCAAACGGACCGACCGGACGCGGGAGACGGATGGAGCGGCCGGATCGTTTTGGCCTCGGCCAAAACAGACCAGAGCGCAATCCGGCGGAGCGGCCGGGAAGGGACGTGCTCGCGAGACGGGCAAACCGGGATGCCAGGTGCGGCGCCGCGGTGAGGCCGCATGGCCGAATGCGCGACAGGCCAACGGCCTGTTCTCCCCTGCGACTTGGCGAACGAGCGGGTGAAGCTGTCAGCCTATCTGTCCCTGCGCTGGCCTGAACCTGAACGCCATTGCCAACGGACTTTCGTCGCGGTAGTCTGTTGGAACACCAAAGGAGCCGACATGAGCGTTCAGAAACAGACCGTCAGCTTTACGGATACCGCCTACGCCTTCGCAAAAGAACTGGTCGAGGCCGGGGAGTACCCAAACATGAGCGCGGCGGTTTCCGGAGAGTTGGCGAAGGCCAAAGCAGAGCGTGAGCGGGAAAGGTCCGTTCTCGAGGCAGAACTGGAACGGCGTCTGTCACTGCCACTCGACCAGTGGGAACCTGTTGGCGAAGCCACGAGGGTGACTGAAAGTGCCCGAGAACATCTGGCCGCTTTGACGCAAAGAAACTGATGCACTTCGTCCGGCACCCGTTCTTCGAGCGGGATCTCATCGGCATGGTGGATCACATTGTCCACGTGACAGATGGGGATGTTGCGGCAGCAGAGCGTCGCCTCGATGAAGTGGATGCATTGTTGGCCTCGATCGCGTCCAATCCAACCTCTGGTGTGCGACTTTCAGGAAAGCTCAAAGGTTGGCTCGTGCGCCACGGTGGGTCCGGCCAACGACTGACCATCGTGTTCAAACCGGATATAGCAGGCGGCGTCATCTACCTCGCGCTCGTCGCTTTTGGTGGCCGTGACTGGGTAAAGCTGGCATCGGCGCGAAAACAGTTTCAGGAATAGCGACGGGTCGGCCAGTCAGGGCGACAGCCGCAGGTAACGCTGGTCGCGCCCTACTCATCAAAGCATTGATGGTCGCCGTTCGCGACATTACCCGTCAGTCCTGCCGAAACAGCAAAAGGGAGCCACGTTTCCGCGGCTCCCTGCTCGGTTGGTCTGAGATCCAACCGTCCTGCTCGATATGTCGTGACCTTCGGTCGGTGATCAGGCGACCAGCGACAGCCCTGCGCCTTCGCCCAGTTCCCTCTCGCCATTGTCCACAAACGGGATGATCGAGAAGGTCTGACCGCCGCGCTGTTCTTCGTTCTGCACGGCATTTACCCGCAGATCGCCATCGGGCGTGTTGATCAGGAGCGAGACATACTCGTTCCCGGTCCGCACGCTCTTGGCCATCCAGGCCGAGCCGACGCGGATGGGCGTGCCCTTGGGCGAGCTGACCTCGATGCGGTAGTCGGGATGAGTCTGCTCCGACTTGTAGTCGTTCTCGATCAGCATGAACTCGAGATCGAACATCATGTTGGCGATGTAGCCGGCAAAGGCGTTGTCGGCGTCCATGGCCGTCAACTCGCCGGAGATCGACCCGGACTTCATGGTGCCGGTGGAGACGAGCGGGATGATCTCGAACTGCCCGCTCTGCGCCTCGCGGGCTTCTTTCGACTGCACCGCATTGACGCGGAATGGTCCGAGGCCAACGTCGAGCTGCATGGAGATGTAGGGGTTGCCCGTGGTATTGCCAGTCTCGTTCCATGCGGTGCCGATACGCACCTTGCGGCCCGACTTGTTGACGGCGGTCACGTCGAAGTCCGGGCTGCGCTCAGACATCTTCGGGCGGGTCTCCAACTGGATCGCGATGTCGAAGCGGCTGGAGTGGATCATGCCGGTGTAAACGGCCTTTGCGGTGTCTGTGGTTTTGGTGAGCGTTCCTGCGAACATGGGATGTTCCTTCTCTGGATTGCCCGGGCCCTGTCTTCCGATCAGCGCCCGGTGGTTTGCTTTTCGACCCCTCGTGGGATCACACCTTCCCAAAGCCCTCTTTCCTTTCCGCTCTGCTATCGCCGCTTGCGCAGGCGTTGGTGGGAGATGCGCAACGCTGGCTCCCGCGCACGGTTCTCTTCCTTCTGCCCACGTGACGCCATCCAATCCCGCAATCCCAGAATGGTACGTCCGGAGGACACGGCAGCGATCCACGCCACCCGTGGATCGCCGCAAGGTTCATCTGATCCCTGTTCGATATGCCCATTGGCCATCCACGGTGCAGGCGCGATGCGCGTGAACCAATCGGCCAGGCTTGGGATGCGGCCCTGGCAGTCTTCCTTCACATGTTGTTCGCCAACCCAACGGACCGGGATCACCCGACCCACGGAGTTCGTGAGCGTCAGACCGAAGACCCGTTCGGCTTCGAAAATGCCTTGGGTGTGATGCCGCAGGGCGCGGTGCGTGAAGAGGGCGAGATGCTCTTTGGAGGCGTCCATCCAATTGTGAATGCCTTGATAGTCAGACGGTGTGCCCCCGAACTTACGGGCGGAGCTTTCGGCGTGATGGAGGGGATGGGCCATGTCAGAGCCCTTCGTCATAGCTGTGCGAGCACTCGACGTATCGATCCGCATGATCGAGCGTGATACTGTCGACGGAGATGTCCCAGGTCAGGGTCCCGTAGCCCCCTTCGTTATTCTCGAAACCGGGATGCTGGTTGTAGGCGACGGACCAGGCGAAGTCCTCGAGTTTTCGCGTGAGGTCATCGTTCAGTGTCACTTCGCTTGGCTGCAGAGTGATGTCTTCGACATTGCCGGAATCGCCGTAGCCTTCATATTCTGCGATCACTTGCGCGACACCAAGAACGCGCAGTGCAACGATGAGTTCGGCGCGCGCGGCTTTGAGAGCCGCCTCGCGCTCCACGCGCCATTTCTCCATCATCTCCGCATAGTCAATCTGGGGATTTGTCATCTGTCAGGTCCTTCTCAAGAGGGTTTGATACACGGGACAGCAAACCGCTCTCCCATGCATTCTGAACCGAAGCCCACTTTCCCTTTCAGGCGGCGCGATCCGCCTGTGCGCAAGACGCGCCAGTGATCCGTCTGAGGATCCCGGCGCTGTCGACACCGTCCCCATGGGGCAGAAACACCCGCAGCTGGAAGGCAATGATCTCGGTGAAACACCCCGCGGCTTTCAGACTATCGATCGTGCCTCGATCCGCCCCTTCGATCTCGAAGCGCACATCGCCGGCAACCCGGCGCCGGACCAGGGATAAACCGCGACCGAGATCGACAGGCTTCGTCGACCCCCGCACCGCGATCAGCATGTCCTCGACCGATTTCGGGGACCCGACCATGAAGCGCGCTCTGAGGGCCGCCGCGCCGTCTTCGCTGACTGTGCGCCCGATCATGCTCGGATAGCCTTCCGGCGTGACCCGATAGATGCGCTCATTGCCCGACAGAATTTCCTTCCAGATCGGCAGAAGAAGACCCGTGACGAGGTACAGTCGCGTGGTGGTCATTTTCGGCAGGCTGTCGGCTTCACCGTCCCACAGGCGACGAAACTCACGCTTGCCAATTTCTTCCCAGGCAGATGCTGCCAACTTGGTTTCCTCTAGATAAGAGGAGCCTGCCGTCCGCACGAGTTTCCGCATCAACGTGACGATATCCTCGTCGTAGAACTGCATGGGC
>JBCCCX010000303.1:0-3766 GCA_039033275.1 Pseudomonadota bacterium
CCCGCGCGCAGCAAGTGCCGGGCGTGCCCGTGCTGTGGGACATGCTGCTCAGCTTCTCCACCTCGTCGGAAGACCCGATCAGCGGCGGGCGGCACAAGGTGTTGGGGTCCAAGGCTCTGGCCATTCCGCCGCAAACCTCCACCATCGCATCGCACCTGCCCAAGGCGCTGGGCGCGGCCTATTCCATCCCGCTATCCCGCCGCGTCGATCCGGGACATCGCCAGTTGGCGCGCGACGGATTGGTCGTGTGCACGTTCGGCGACGCCTCGCTCAACCATTCGACCGCTCAAGGCGCGCTGAACACGGCGGGCTGGACCGCCTTCCAGGGTTCGCCCTTGCCGCTGCTCTTCGTGTGCGAGGACAATGGCATCGGCATCTCGACCAAGACGCCGACAGGGTGGGTGGAGCAATCGGTCGCGAGCCGACCCGGCTTGCGCTACTTCCAGTGCGACTCGACCGACCTGTTGGATGCCTACGCCACGACGCGGCGCGCGGCGGATTTGGCTCGGCGCGGTCGCCCGGCCTTCCTTCATGCCAAATGCGTGCGCCTCTACGGCCATGCGGGACCGGACAGCCCGAGCACCTATCTCTCCCGACAGGAAATCGCGGCGACGGAGGCGCGCGACCCGTTGCTGGTCACTGCGGCCCATCTCGTGCGCGAAGGCGTGATGGAGCCAGATGCCGTTCTGGCGCGCTACGACGCCGAGGACCGTCGCGTGCGGCGCGTGGCCGAAAAAGCGATCCGCCGGCCTCGCCTCGAAACGGCGGAGCAGGTGGCCGCGAGCCTGATTCCGCCCGCTCGCCCCTGCAAACCCGCGACACCGCCGGAGAACCGCGCGGTGGTTTTCGGCGAAAGCGACATACGCGCACTCAGCCAGCCGCAGCACATGGCCAAGCTGATCAATTTCGCTCTGACCGACCTGATGCTGGCCCATGAGGAGGTTGTTTTGGCGGGTGAGGATGTCGGGCGCAAAGGCGGCGTCTACGGCGTGACGCAGCGGCTGCAACAGCGTTTCGGCCCGCACCGCGTCATCGACAGCCTGCTGGACGAACAGGCGATCCTCGGGCTCGGCATCGGAATGGCGCAGAATGGCTTCCTGCCGATTCCGGAAATCCAGTTTCTAGCTTACCTGCACAACGCCATCGACCAATTGCGCGGGGAGGCGGCAACATTGCCCTTCTTCTCAAAGGGACAGTTCACAAATCCGATGGTCGTGCGCATCGCGGGACTTGGCTACCAGCGCGGCTTTGGCGGGCATTTTCACAATGAGAATAGCCTCGTCGCTCTGCGCGACATTCCCGGCCTCGTTTTGGCCTGCCCCAGCAACGGACGCGACGCGGTGCTGGCGCTGCGCGAATGCGTGCGCCTGGCGCGTGAGGAACAGAGGCTTTGCGTCTTCCTCGAACCCATCGCGCTCTACATGACGCGGGACCTGCATGCGGATGGCGATGGTGGTTACACGTCCCACTATCCAAACGACGATATGTGCATCGGCTTCGGCGAAGTCGGTGTGCACGGCGATGGCACGGACATTGCTATCGTCACCTATGGAAACGGCACCTATCTGTCGCGGCAAGCGCAAAAAGTCCTGGCGGACGCGCACGGCATCGACGCGCGCGTGATCGATATGCGTTGGCTCTCGCCCATGCCGAAGCAAGCCATCATCGACGCCGCCGACGGCTGCAAGCGCGTCCTGATCGTAGACGAATGCCGGGAGCAGGGGTCGCACAGCGAAGCACTGATGACGCTTTTCGCGGAAAGCAATCGTTCCGCATCCCGTCTCGTCGCGACGGACTGTTTCATCGCGACGGGTCCCGCCTTCGGCGCGACCATGCCGGACCGGGACGGGATCGTTGCCAAGGCGGTGGAGATGGTACGATGAGCGTTCCCGACACGCGGCGGACCGCCCTTGTCGTTTGTCCGGGTCGGGGCGTCTACAATGCCCCGGAGCTTGGATATCTGCGCACCCATCATGCTGACAAGGACCAGTTGATCGCCGCCTTCGATCAGCAACGCAAAAAGGCCGGGCAGACCTCTATCATGGAGCTGGACGGGAGCGAGACATTCTCCCGCGCGCGCTTCACGCGCGGCGACAATGCGTCGGGGCTGATCTATGCTGCATCCTACGCCGATTTCCTGTCCATCAATCGGGATGCATTCGAAATTGTGGCCGTTACGGGCAACTCCATGGGCTGGTACACGGCGTTGGCTTGCGCCGGAGCCGTGACAGGCGAGACCGGCTTCCGCATCGTCAACACGATGGGCACGATCATGCACGAGCATGGCGTGGGCGGACAGTTCGTCCATCCGGCCATGGGTGCGGACTGGCGGCCCGATCCGGCGATGCGCGACAGGCTCCATGGTCTGATCGAAGAGATTGACGGGCTTTACCTGTCCATCCCGTTCGGGGGCATGATTGTACTGGCCGGGACGGAGGAGGCGTTGGCCGAAGCGGAAGGCCGCCTCGACAAGGTGGACGGCCGCTTCCCGATGCGGTTGCCCAACCACGGCGCGTTTCACACGCCGCTGATGCAGGACAATTCGGAACGGGGCCGGGCGGCCTTGGCGGAGACGCTGTTCGGGCAACCGGACCTGCCGCTGATAGACGGTCGTGGCGGTCTCTGGATGCCCGGCGCAACGAACGTCCAAGCGCTGTGGGACTACACTTTGGGCGAACAGGTTGTCGCGCCCTACGATTTTACCACTGCTATTCAGACGGGGCTCAAGGAGTTCGCGCCGGACGTGATCATCGTGCTGGGGCCCGGCAATACGCTGGGCGGGGCGACGGCACAGGCGATGTTGCATTGCAACTGGGACGGGCTGCGCACCAAAGAAGACTTCACGACACGTCAAAAGAACGGCCCGATTATGCTGGCCATGGGTCACGCTGCGCAGAGACCGCTCGTCGTTTAGAGGTGAGAGAGTATGATCGTCCCCGGCATCTATTGCCGGGGGCTGGTGGAAGGCTTCTTCACAAGACGCGTCTTGTGGCGACTGAGGATGACAGGCCCCGGCAATAAATGCCGGGGACGGCGGCTTATACTTTTCGCGAACGCCTTCCGTACAACAAATGCATACCCTTGAACTTGACACATGGAGGCTGACAATTGCGTGCCTGCCTGCCATAGCGCCCGCTTTCAATCGGAGAGTCCCATGAAAAGCATCGCCGTTCTCGGTCTTGGAAAAGTCGGTGCGTTGGCCGCGCAGCTCTTGGTCGATAGTGGGTTCACGGTCGTGGGCGTGGACATGGCCGCCGACCCGGCCGCGCATTTACACGAGGTTCGCCGCATCGACGTGATGGATGCAGCCTCGCTCGGTGCATTGTTCGCGGACGTGGACGCGGTCCTGTCCTGCCTTCCCTACCACCTGAACATCGGCGTGTCGGATGTCGCCCATGCGGCGGGCATTCACTATTTCGACCTGACCGAGGACGTGCCGACCACCAACCATGTCCGCAAGTTGGCAGAAACCTCCAAGGGCCTGATGGCGCCGCAATGCGGTTTGGCGCCCGGCTTCGTCGGGATCGTGGGCGCGGATCTGATTGCGAAGTTTGACGAGACCCGATCCTGCCGGATGCGGGTCGGTGCCCTGCCGCAGAACCCGACAGGCCTGATGGGTTATGCCTTCAACTGGTCGCCGGAGGGTGTGGTGAACGAATATCTGAACGACTGCGAAGTGATCGAGGAAGGCGAGCGCAAGATGGTGTCCGCCATGGAGTGGCGCGAAAAGGTCTTCATCGACGGGCTGGAACTGGAAGCCTTCACC
>JBCCCX010000304.1:0-3758 GCA_039033275.1 Pseudomonadota bacterium
ATGCCGATTGCGCGCCGCCCGGTTGCGTTTGAGCGCTGCCAGTGTCGCGGCCAGCCGCTTTCGCAGATCGCCGTGTCTTGCTACGAAAGAACGCCGCGCCGCGCTTGGCCCATGCCTCCTTCTTTCCGGCGTCGGTGTTTTCCGTCAGCGAGACCAGCGCGCCCGCCAGTTCTTCGGCAGTGAGCGCATCGGCCCCGGTGGCAATGATCAGTTCGCCGAGCTGCTGCACTTTGCGGGTTTTCAGTTCCCTGGTCTTTTCCTCCAGCGCCTTCAGTTCCGCGTCATAGTCCCGTGGTTTGCGCATCATCATCTCCATAAGCTGTTGATGGAACGATGATAGTTGAGCACGTCGCCGATTGCTCCTAGGTTGCCGGGACGCTCTGGCACGGCCCGGTCCATCCCGAGATTTTTTCGAGGGAGGGCGCGCTTATACGTCGTTCCGACGGACGCTTCTTCGTGCCAATTCTCGACCGCGATGGCGATCTATCATCTTCACGTCAAAGTCATTGGCCGCAAGGCCGGGAGCAGTGCGGTGGCCTCCGCAGCCTACCGCTCAGCGTCGCGGATGCGCGACGAGCGCATCGACCGTGTGCAGGATTTTTCGGGCAAGTGCGGCGTCGTCCATTCAGAGGTGCTTTTGCCTGACAGTGCGCCGGAGCATTTGTCCGACCGCGAACGGCTCTGGAACGATGTAGAGGCGTTCGAGGTCCGCAAGGACGCCCAGCTTGCCCGCGAGGTCGAGTTCGCCATTCCGCGCGAGATGACGCGTGCACAGGGCATCGAACTTGCTCGCGACTTCGCACAGTCGGAATTTGTCGATCAAGGCATGATCGCGGACATGAACGTGCATTGGGACATCGGTGAGGACGGCATGTCCAAACCCCACGCGCATGTCATGCTGACGATGCGGTCCGTGGACGAGGATGGTTTCGGCCCGAAGGTGCGGGAGTGGAACCGCACAGAAATGGTGGAGCGCTGGCGTGAACGCTGGGCCGAGCTTGCCAACAAGCGGCTGGCCGAACTCGACATAGACGCGCGGATCGACCATCGCAGCCTTGAGGCGCAAGGGATCGGGCTTGAGCCGCAAAGCCAGATCGGCGCACCCGCTCAACGGATCGAGGGTGAAGGGATCGAAGCCGCAGACCGTGCAGACATGCACCGCAAGATCGCCCGCAAAAACGGGGAACGGATCATCGCCGATCCTTCCGTCGCACTGGACGCAATCACCCAGCAGCAATCGACCTTCACGCGGCGCGACATGGCGAAGTTCGCGCACCGGCACAGCGATGGCATCGATCAGTTCAACGCGGTGACTGGCGCGATGCACCGCTCGCCCGAACTGATCGACCTTGGACTGGATAGACGGGGCGACGATCGGTTCACGACCCGCGACATGATCCAGGCCGAACAGCGCCTGCACCGCGCCGCTGAAGTGATGGCGGAACGGGAACGCCATGAGGTCAATGACAGAAACAGGGTTGATGCTATTGCAAGAGCGGAACAGCGCGGCCTTATCCTGTCCGGCGAGCAGGCCGATGCCCTGGCGCATGTGACGGACGGGCGCGATTTTGGCGTTGTCGTCGGTTACGCCGGGACGGGAAAGAGCGCGATGCTTGGCGTTGCGCGCGAGGCTTGGGAAGCGGCAGGTTTTGAGGTTCGCGGTGTTGCCCTGTCTGGCATCGCGGCCGACAATTTGGAAGGCGGATCGGGCATCGCGTCCCGCACCATCGCTAGCATGGAATATGGCTGGAAGAATGGCCGTGACATGCTCACCGCGCGCGATGTTCTGGTGATTGACGAGGCTGGCATGGTCGGCACGCGGCAGCTGGAGCGCGTACTGTCCCACGCGGCGGAAGCGGGCGCGAAGGTGGTGTTGATCGGTGATCCGCAGCAATTGCAATCGATCGAGGCGGGCGCGGCCTTCCGATCGATCCACGAGCGTCATGGCGGCGCGGAGATCGGCACTGTCCGCCGCCAGCGCGAGGAATGGCAGCGCGCGGCCACCCGCGATCTAGCCACCGGCAGAACCGTTCATGCGATCCAGGCATATGACAGTCATGGCATGGTCCATGCCGCCGACACCCGCGAGCAGGCGCGCAGCGATCTGATTGACAGATGGGAACGCCAGCGGCAGGCGTCACCAGACAGCAGCAGAATCATCCTTACCCATACCAATGCGGAGGTGCGGGAACTCAATAAGGCCGCCCGCGACCGAATGCGGGAGGCTGGCGATCTGGGCGAGGACGTGCGCATCACAGTCGAACGCGGCGCTCGCAGCTTTGCCTCCGGGGACCGCGTCATGTTCCTGCAGAACGAACGCGGGCTTGGCGTGAAGAACGGCACACTCGGCACCATCGAGCAGGTCAGCGCACAGAGCATAACGGTGCAGGCCGATGATGGCCGGTCCATTGCCCTCGACCTCAAGGACTACAACCGCATCGACCACGGATATGCCGCGACGATCCACAAGGCGCAGGGCATGACGGTGGACCGTACGCATGTCCTGGCAACGCCGGGCATAGACATCCATGGCAGCTATGTCGCCTTGTCACGGCATCGCGATAGCATGGACCTGCATTATGGTCGCGACGACTTCGCCAATCGAGACCGGCTTACCAAAACCCTGTCGCGCGACCGCGCCAAGGACATGGCGTCGGACTACGAACAGACCGACCCGGAGCAAAACTATGCCGCGCGGCGCGGCATCACCTTCCGCGCCCGAGCAGTCGAAATCGTGCGCCAGGTTCCTGAGAAGGTGCGCCGCTTGTTCAAAGAAGTGCGGCTTCCTCCGACGCCCGTTGACAGGCTAGGGTCGGGCGTCGGCGATGTTCGGCAGGCAGACGCAGCGCTGCGCAAAGCCCGCACCGATGCGCTAATCCGCCATGCCCGCGCATGCGAAGCAATACTTGAGATCAAACATCGTGGCCTTTCATCATCTGCCGAGCAGCGGCAGGAGCTTGGCGCGGCACGGCGTGCGTTCGATGAGGTTCGACCCCATGGCTGGCAGGATGCGGAATCGGCCTACGGCAAGGACAACAGCCTCGCCCGTGAAGCCGGATCGGGGCGCGTGAACCGCACCATTCAAGCGCTCCAGTTAGAAACCGAAATCCGTACCGGACGCGGGGCCGATCCGGGCAGCCGCGCCGACCGCTTCGTAGAGCGTTGGCAGAAGCTCGACCGCACCAGCCATCGCCAATACCAGGCTGGCGACATGTCCGGTTACAAGGCCACGCGGTCGGCGATGGGTGACATGGCCAAGAGCCTCCAACGCGATCCGCAGCTTGAATCACTTTTAGCCAATCGCAAAACCGCGCTCGGCATCAATATGGAGACAAGCCGCCGACTCGGCGCGGCCCTCGCCTTCTCTCACGGCCTTGACCTGGAAAGAGGGCGAGGGATCGATCTTTGAGACCCATCCTATTTACGGCCGCTTGTACGCCACAGCCCTACGTCGGCTGAACATCTCTTGCAGAACGACAAATCTCTTCTCTGATTGGTCTCTGCAATCGTCAGCAACGACCAGTAGGAGGCAGCGCAGCCATGCATCAACCAGATCGTATCGTCCGTTTAAAGACCGTCCTTTCCCGGACTGGTCTGTCCCGGTCCACCATCTACAGGAAAATCGTAGAGGGTACGTTCCCAGCCCGGACGCTGCACGAGGCTGATGGCATCGAGGCCAACGTTGCCACGGGTTATCACGCCATCGAGTTCCTGTTGTGGGGACAGGACTTGAACGGACATGGGCCGGGTGCCGGAAA
>JBCCCX010000305.1:0-3732 GCA_039033275.1 Pseudomonadota bacterium
CGAATAATGCGCATCGAGCGCGAACTGACCATCGAGGCCGCGCCGGAAGAGGTCTGGCGCATCCTGGCGGACGATTATGAAAAAGTCGGGGAATGGGCGCGGGCCGTCACGTCGTCCGCCCCGAACGCGGACGCGGCCCCGCTTCCCGGGGCGACGGTCGGCGGACGCGTCTGCTCGGCCTCCATCGGGGAGGTGACGGAGACGATCCGTGTTTTCGACGCAGAACAGAAGGTGCTCGCCTATGACGCGCAGTCCAAGGCGATGCCGTTCTTTGTCCGCAATCTATCTGGCAACTGGACGATCGTGCCGAGTGGCGGGGTCTCCAAGGTTGGCCTCCAGTTCGAGGCGGACCTCATGGCGCCCTTCAGTGCGCTCATGGGCTGGGTGATGAAGCGTCAGTTCAGGACGGCCATCGACGACACGCTGGAAGACCTCAAACTCTACGCGGAGACCGGGGAGGTCCATCCTGACAAGGCCAGGGCGCTTGCAGCCATGTCACAGGCGCAGCCGGCGTGACGGAGCCTGCGACATCCCGCGAGACGGATCCAAACCCATTCGCGACGCTGCACGCGTTTGAGGCGGCCAATGGAGACAGGGTCCGGTTCCGCGAGGTTGGCCCAAAGGACGGCCCATGGGTCCTTCTGATCCATGGGCACACCCAGACCAGCTTGCTTTGGGAGCCTTTGGCGCATCGTCTGGCGCGTGACGGATATCATGTGATCGCCCCGAATATTGCCGTTCAGCGCCGCGAAGAAGACGCCGCGCCGTTGAGCAAGAAAGAGATCGCTGGCCGTTTTGACGAACTTCTCGAGGCGCGCGGCTGTGGCAGCGCAACGGGTGTCGTGGTTGGTCACGATCTTGGGGCCATGATCGCCTATGCCTACGCCGCCGCCCATCGCGACCGGCTGAGGGCCCTTGCCATGCTCGAGGCGACCCCACCCGGCATCGGGTTTTGGCCGCAGTTGCTGACCGATCCCCGCGTCTGGCACTTCCACTTTCACGGACCTTTTGCAGAGCGGTTGGTGCGCGGCCGCGAAGAGATCTACCTCGCCCGGTTCTGGACGGAGTTTTCCGGCGCGCAAGCCGATGTGGTCAAAGAGCCGTTTCGCGCCGACTACATCAGCGCATTGCGCGAGGACGGCGCACTGGGACGGGCGTTCGATCAGTTCCGCGCCTTCCGGCAAGACTGCGAAGACAACCTGAAATCGGCCGACGAGCCACTCGATGTTCCGGTGTTGGCGGTCGGTGGCGCGTTGAGTTTCGGGCCGATCATCGGCGAGCAGATGGCGCAGGTGGCGCGTGACGTCCGGGCGGTTGTGATCGGCGGCGCCGGCCATTGGCTGATCGAGGAAAACTACGGCGAGACCGAGGCGGTCCTCCGCGACTTCATCGAAATTCAGCTTCCGCTGCCTGGCGGCGCAACGCGTCAAGCGGCGGAAAGCACTTTATCCCCAACCAGTCCAAACCAAGGAAAGAAAATCACATGAGTATCGAACTATGGTCCGTCTTCGTCACGGGCATAATGATGTGGGTGTCTATTGCGGTTCAGCAGTTCCAGCTCGATATCAAGGCCGGGATTGGCTACGCGCTGTCAAATCGCGACACGGCAGCGCCCGACAGTGCGGTGCAAGACCGGATGATGCGCGCCGTGCGCAATCAAGCTGACGTCGCCGCCGTGTGGATCCCGTTGGTCGTGGTCCAACAGTTTCTCGATGTCAGTAGCGCCTTGACGTACTGGCCGGCCGTCGCGGTTATCGTCTCGCGCCTATTGTATTTTCCGCTTTATGCCATCGGCGCGGTCCCGTTTCGTAGCCTGTCATGGGGCTTGTTCTTCGCCGCGGCGCCGGTCTTTGCATATGGTGTGTATAGCGGTCTGGGTGCGGCTCCCTGACATAGGGTAGCACGGGCATTTCTTGCCGGGGTGTTCTCCGGCCGGGCGTATCGCTCGGGCACATCGGCCGCACGCTTGCTGCGGAATTTATGCGCGGTGGTGACCGGAGCTTCCACCGCTGATCACAACTGGCGGCTTCAGACCGCCAACAACAGCATGACGATCGCCATGCCCATCATCATCAGGTTCTCTGTCAGGCTCACGAATCCGAGCGGCACGTTCGAGTTGCCGCCGACGCAGGCACATTTGAGCTCGCGTTTGTCGATGTAGACGGCCTTGAAGACGCTGGCGGCCCCGATGGTCGCAATGAAGAGCGCCGCGGGCGCAGATAGCCAGGTGAGGATCATTCCGGTCATCAGGATGCCGGCGGCGGTTTCGACGAAGGGATAGACATAGGCATACGGCACCCATCGCCTCGCCAGGAGGTCGTAGTTGAGGAACATCGTAGTGAAGCCCTCAACGTCGCGCAGCTTCTGCATACCCAGCAGGATCATGGAGACGGAGATGAACCAACCGAGCGTCTGCCAGGTGATGGCGCCAAGGAAGCCGATGGAGAGCGCCACCGCCGTGAGGGCGGCGACGGCGAAGAGATAGAGGACGGGTCGATAGGTTGTCGCCTTCGGGTCCCATCCCGTGAGCTTCTCGCGCAGATCGGTATACCCCCCGACGCGCTTGCCTTCGATCCAGGCTTGCGGGGTGGTTTGCACACCGTGTTCGGCCTTGAAGGCATCGACTTCGGCCCGGGTGCGGAACAGTCGGTCGTCGACGTCGTATCCCCACCGGTCGAGCAGCCAGCGCGCTTTCTGGCCGGACGGGCAGAGGTGGTCAGGCAGCGCCATCCGGTAAAGCACGGCGGTCTTTCCGGTCGCGGCCTCCACGGGATCGGAGTTCACGTCAGCGACGTCGCGCGTGTCTTTCGGCATATCTGTCTCCGTCTTTCTTGGGTCATGTCACCAGGGGAAACCCAATGCACAGGACCCTTTACACTTCCATATACCCCCCTAGGGTATATAATCAAGAGATGGGCGATTGGTTCCCATCACGCTCGAATTTTGCTGTGCGCTTATGCTAAAGGACACCCATGCACCAAAACCGCGACGCCACGCTGAAACGTCTCAAGCGCCTTGAGGGCCAGGTACGCGGCATTGCGCGGATGGTCGAAGAGGATCGCTACTGCGTCGATGTTCTGACCCAGATCGCTGCGGTGCGCGCAGCATTGAAGGGTGTCGAGAAACTGGTGATCGACGACCACGCGGCGCATTGCATCGAAGATGCGCTGGCTTCGGGTGATCGCGAGGACCAGCGGGCCAAGTTCACCGAGCTTCTCGACCTGCTCGACAAGGCCCGCGGCTAGACCTCAAAGGTTCACGGGCGGCGTCGTGACGCTCGTGATAGTGGCGGTTACCAGAAGGATCAGGACAACGGCAGCCATCTCGACAGAGATGGAGTGACGAAGCTTTTCAGCGGCGTTGGCATCGCCGGACCGCAGGGCGGGCACGAACCGCCATTTGTTCAGTGCGGCAAGGGCGAGAAGGCCGGTCACCAGAGCCACCTTAGTCAACAACACCCATCCATAGGCCGTGCCGAAGAGCGCGGAGAGTGATCCGGACAGGAGCCATGACAGCGCTACTCCTGCAGCAACAAGCAGACCGACAGCGTATGCCGCGATGACGCTAAAATGATGCAGCAGATCTGCGCCTTCTGGCGTGCAGGCGGCCCGCCTCAGCGGCATCAGCGCGCCGACCCAGAGCGCGGCCGTGAGCAGATGCAGGGTAACCGATACCCCATGCATCTTGCAACGACCCGATCGCCGTCGGCAGCACGATGAAGAAAGTCGTCCA
>JBCCCX010000306.1:0-3722 GCA_039033275.1 Pseudomonadota bacterium
TGGCCGAGATCGGTGGCTCCACAACGCTAAGCAGCAAGGCGTTCGATCGCTTCGCCATTGCCGACAAGCGCCGTTGGTACTGCATGATGATTGGCTGGTACGTGAACCGGGGCAAGAATCCGAACGCGGCGTATCACGCATTCAAGGAAAAGTTCGGCCACCACCCTCAGGGGTATCCAAAGCGCCATGCGGAGCCCGACGCGGAAGTGGCTCGCTACATGAAGTCGCGTCTCATCGCCTTTGCGAAGCGCCGCGAGAAAGAGAAGATCGCCAAGACGAACGCTGCTCATGTCGCCCAGACATTGGAGGCAGCCAATGCTTGAGCGCACCCCCCTCCGTGATCGTGCAAAGGGCCGCTGGCCCGGCATCCTCTCCGCCCTTGGCGTCGATGCCAAGACGCTCTCTGGGCGCAATGTCCCGTGCCCTATTTGCCAGGCCGGCAAGGATCGCTTCCGCTTTACCGACCACGACCAGGCCGGCCTTTGGGTCTGCAATCAGTGTGGCGGCGGCGACGGTGCCGATCTCGTCATGAAGTGGAAGGCTGTCGACTTCAAAGAGGCGGCACGGTTGATCGAGGGCGTCATCGGCGAGGTCGAGCCCGGCCCGGCGGCCAAGCGCAATCCCGCTGCCGACCGCCGTGAGATGGCAAAGCTGTGGAAGGCTGGGCACGCGATAGAAGTCGGTGATGCCGTGGATCTGTGGATGAAGGGGCGCGGCATCATCCTGTCCCGCTACCCCGATCAGCTGCGGACGGGCTCGCACAATGGATGTGCCGTCATGCTGGCGCGCGTCCTCGGCCCCGATGGCAAGCCGGTAAACGTCCACCGCACATACCTGCGCGACGACGGCAGCAAGGCCTTCGAGAAGACCCGCTTCCTAATGAAGGGCGAGACGCCGATCGGCTCGGCCGTGCGCCTCATGCGGCACACAACAACGCTGGGGATAGCCGAGGGTATCGAGACCGCGCTGGCCGCTTGGATGCTATTCAAGGTGCCTGTGTGGGCTTCTCTCACCGCCGGGCACATGGAAGCCTGGCGACCGCCTGATGGCGTGACCGACGTGCATGTCTTCGGCGACAGCGACGCGAACTACCAGGGGCACAAGGCGGCCTACGCGCTGGCGCACCGTCTCTCGATCAAGAAGCTCGCCGTCACCGTCCATATCCCGCCCGGTAAAGGCGTCGATTGGAACGACGAACTCAACGAAAAGGCGCGCGCCGCATGACCCCCACCACATCCACCCCCATCGACCACGACAAGCTCATCACCGAGCTCGTAGCCAAACGTCAGATCCTCCCGCCCGTGGGGTGGGTGGAGCCGGGGCGGCGGAAACCGGCAGCAGCAGGAGAAAAGTGATGATGAAGATGGTTGAAAGCACCAGCGATCAGCGGACCGCCGACAATACGATGCGCCATCAGTATCGCGTTCTTAGCGATGACGAGAAGGCTAAGATGGCGGCGATCAAGGACAAAGGCGCTGAGCTTCTTTCGCTCGTCGAGAGCTGCGGGCAGAGCCGCGAGCTAAGCATCGCAAGAACGAAGACCGAAGAGGCGGTCATGTGGGCCGTCAAGCACGTCACCGCATGAAACCTGGCCGGGACCGGATGTGTCTTCGGTCACGGCCCGGCGCCGACACAGAAGGAGAAGCGCAATGGGTGAGGTGAAGCTGACGGCGCCGCAGCGTGAGGCGTTAGAAGAAATGAATGAATGCTCGTCGCCTTTGATGGCCGACGACTTCAGCGTTCATGATCCAGATGGCCATGGATTTTTGTCTGCACACCGACTGAACGGGTCTCTGCTCGGGCTCGCCGTCCGAGGTCTTGCCAGCAAGTCGCTGGAAAGGTCGGTCGGGGGGTGGAATTACGTCGGCTGGCGTATCACGGACGCCGGCCGCGCCGCCCTCAAAGCAGAGGAGAAGCGCTGATGGCGAAAGCCTCCTCAAAGCTGCGCAGGAAGCAGGACC
Source organism: Pseudomonadota bacterium (assembly GCA_039033275.1). Lineage (GTDB taxonomy): Bacteria > Pseudomonadota > Alphaproteobacteria > Caulobacterales > Maricaulaceae > Litorimonas. The sequence goes on from JBCCCX010000306.1 coordinate 1,962, forward strand.
AAGCGAGGCCGAAGGGGGAACGCGAGAGACTGCGCGAGCTGATGGACGTTCGCGCCGGCAAGGGTCGCACCAAGTCGGGCCGCAAGACCTACGCCGAGCGAGACGACACCAAAGAGGCCATCATGTCCGTTGCCATGGCGCAGAGGATCAAGCTCGTCGGTGAGAAGGACGCGCGCTCGGCCCGTGCCGAAACCCCGCTCGGCGTGCTTCGCCTCAAGGGCGCAATCACCGAACGCGAGTATGTCGCCGGCGCGATCTACGCCGACATCTATGAGCGCTATCTCGTTGCGATCGGAGGGCAGTCCCCGCACGCCCAATCCGCCGCCATGGGAACCGTAAAGGGCGAACGTCAGCCTCTCGACGCCGATACGGTGCGGGCGCGGACCAGCGCATGGATGGCTGCCCATGGTCTCGCTCTTCAGGCCGGACGGCACGAAGCGAGCGTCGTCCAATCCGTGTGCGTGGAGCGCCAGGCGACGGCGGAGATCGACGCGCTGCGGAGCGGCTTGTCCAAGCTTGCTGGTGAGGACTAGTGATGGGGTTGACCATCGGCCCCGAACATGGCAGATCGGTATTGTGGGACCACCCACAGATGCGCCGCCGGGGAGACCTGCGCGGCGTTTTGCATTTTCGCCCCGGAGGTCCGTCTTGCCCGACGCCGACCCCGCCGAACTACTCCGCTCCTACGCCTTTGAGGTTGGTCGTCTCTCCGCCTGGGATACCGACGCCCATCTCGACGCCACCGCAGACCTCAAGCGTCGCATGATCGCGGATGCCAAGAGGATCGCGACGAAGCCGACCACCCAGCCGATTGCGGTATCGCGGGGCAAGGGGCAGGCGGTGAGGTTTAGAGGTGGGCGACGCCTCAACGCGACTTGAACAACATTCAAGGAATTCAAGATGGCCGGTAAGCACGGCGGCGCCCGCCCCGGCGCCGGCCGCAGGAAAGGGCATGTCACCGCCGCCAAGCGAGAGCTTCGGGATATGGCGAAGGAGCACGCCCAAAGCGCGCTGCAAACGCTCGTCTCGATAGCCCAGAGCAATCACGAGCCTGCCGCCGCACGAGTGTCGGCCGCGAACGCCATTCTCGATCGCGGATACGGCAAGCCTCCGCAGGCGCTGGAGCACACCGGCAAGGACGGCGGGCCGCTAGAGACGATCACCCGCGTCGAACTGGTCGCTCCCGACAAAGCATGACGACAGCCCGCGTCGAGCTACCTCCAAAGCTCATCCCGGTCTTCGAAGGCGAGGCCCGGTATCGAGGCGCCTACGGCGGGCGCGGCTCGGGCAAGACCAGAACCTTCGCCAAGATGACGGCGGTTCGGGCCTACGCCGCCGCCGCGTCGGGACTGAGCGGCATCGTCCTCTGCGCTCGCGAGTTCATGAACAGTCTGGACGAGTCGTCGCTGTCGGAGGTCAAGGCGGCGATCCAAAGTGAGCCGTGGCTGTCGCGGTTTTTCGAGATCGGTGAGAAGTACATCCGCACGGTCGGGTTGCCTGGCCGTGTCGACTACAAGTTCGCGGGGCTGCGGCACAACCTCGACAGCATCAAGTCCAAGGCGAACATCCTGATCTGCTGGATCGACGAGGCCGAGCCCGTTTCCGATCAGGCATGGGCAAAGCTCATCCCGACCGTCCGCGAGGAAGGGTCCGAAATCTGGGTGACTTGGAACCCGGAGCGCAAGACGAGCGCCACGAACAAGCGGTTCCGCGTCAGCCCGCCAGAGGGCGCGAAGATCGTCGAAATGAACTGGTCGGACA
>JBCCCX010000307.1:0-3710 GCA_039033275.1 Pseudomonadota bacterium
ACTTGGCCGCCAGTGCCGCTCGCATGGCGCGGGCTTGCCGAGGTGGGACGATCCCGGCGGCTTCCGCGGCGTCGATCTGCTCGCGCGTCATCTGTGTCATGCCCGATGTGTGGCGCGGGGCGGTCCGGCGTGCAAGTTGGAAAGCACACTTGACATGTCAAGTGTGCTTGTCTATGTAAAGCTCACTTGACGGACTGGCGTTCGGACCGCTCCCAGCAAATGAGATGGAAATGACCCCGAAACAAATAAGCTCGAAATACCGCAACCGCATGATCGGCAGCGGGTTCGCCTATGCAGGCGCCGTGGTCGGTGCCGCCGTGCTGATCGACGATGGAGACCCGCTCACGCCCCTGGCGCTTGTCGCGGCGTTCGCGCCCGGCGCGGCGCTGCTGCTCATGCTGTTCTTCATGTGGCGATTCTTCACGGAAATAGACGAAGTCGGGCGTTTCTTCATGATGCAGTCGCTGACGGCGGCCCTGTTCGGCACGCTGGCGGTCTGCGGCGTGTGGGGGCTGGCGGAATTGTTCCTGGACGCGCTGCCGCGCTTGCCGGTCTTCTACGTCTTTCCGATGGGCATGGCGCTGTTCGGCATCTTCAGCGGATGCGGTTTCGGGTGGAAGGCGATGATCCGGGACCGCCGCGATGCATAACCGTTTGCGCGCCTTGCGCGCCGAGCGCGGCTGGAGCCAGGCCGTGCTGGGCGAGCGGTTGAACATATCCCGCCAGAGCGTCAACGCCATAGAGACGGGACGCTACGACCCGTCCCTGCCGCTGGCCTTCCGCATCGCGCGCCTATTTGGGCAGCCGATCGAGGCGATCTTCGATGACGGCGAGCAAGGGAGCCGCGCGGCGGAGTAGCGCAGACGGAACAGGTATGGACGGCAAGCGTAGGCTTGGATCAACCGCAAGGGACCTTCATGTCCGACGATCCATCCGCAGAGCTGGCCGAAACCGAACTGGACGAAGGCTCTGTCCTGAAGGCGATCCTCGTCATGGCCGGGCCGATGCTCTTCGGCGTGGCCGCCGTGATGAGCGTGACCATGATCGACACGCTTTATGTCGGGCAACTCGGCAAGGCGCAGCTGGCCGCGCTGTCCTTCGCCTTTCCCGTGACCACTGTCGTGTCGGGCCTGTCGCTCGGCCTGTCGGCGGGCGCGGCTTCGGTCGTATCCCGCGCCATCGGGGAGGACGACCGCGACGGCGCGCGCACCCTGTCGCTCCATACGTTGCTGCTGGGCATTCTGGTGACGGGCCTTGTTGCGCTGCTGGGCTTCCTGATCGCCGAGCCGCTGTTCAAGTTGATCGGCGCAGACGAGACCACGCTCGACTACATTCTGACCTATATGCGCATCTGGTTCATTGCCGTGCCGTTTCTCTCGGTCGCCATGATGTGCGATTTCATCGTGCGCGCGACGGGCAATTCCGTCTGGCCGTCCATCGTCATGACGGGCGGGTCGCTGTTCAACATCGGCATCACCGGGCTCCTCGTCTTCGGGGTCGGCCCGTTTCCGGAATTGGGAATCGAGGGCGCGGCTGCCGGCACGCTGATCGCGCAGGTGCTGACGGTCGTCGCCGGGATCTGGATGGTGACGTGGAAGGCGGGGCTGGTCGATTGGACACTGCCTGATCTGCGCAAGATGATCCCGTCCTGGTGGGCCACGGCCAAAGTCGCCCTGCCGGCCAGCCTCGGCAATATGGTCCATCCGTTCACCCTGACGGTCATCACGGCCATTCTCGCCACCTTCAGCCAGGACGTGGTGGCCGCCTTCGGCGTGGCGACGCAGGTCGAACTGATCGCCACCATCCCCTTGCTGGCCCTGTCTTCCGCCCTGTCGCCCATCGCCGGGCAGAATTGGGGCGCGGGCAAGCCGGACCGGATCGTGCGTTCGCTCAAACTGTCCTACTGGATGTGCGTGGGATGGGCTGCCCTGATCGCCCTACCGCTCTGGTTCTTCGGCAGCGACATCGCGACGCTGTTCAATTCCGACGGCGGCATCCCGGAGGAAGCGCAGGCTTATCTCCGCATCGTGCCGTTTTCCCTGTTCGGTTACGGCATGGTGATCTGCGCGGCCGCCGCCTTCAACGGCATCGACGAAGCGCGGCGCGCCTTGGGCTATAACATCGTGCGCTCGCTCGTCCTGTTCCTGCCGCTGGCCTGGATCGGTGCGCGGCTAGCGGACGTGCCGGGCGTCTACGGCGGTATCGCGGCGGCGAACGTGGTGTCGGGCCTGGTAATCGGATGGTACGCCGTGCGCTGGCTGAACAGCGCGTGCAAGCAGGCGCGCGACGGCGATGCGGATACGTGCGAAGCGGAGAAGGATGCGAAGGACGGCAAATATCCCGTTCCTGCTGAATAGGGCCGCGCGCTTTACCGCTCGCATGGGTGCGGTTAGCCCGCCGCCATGAGCGAACTCGACCGACTTCCCGTCATCATCGGCGCAGGGCAGGACATGCGTCCTGTACCCGACACCATCCTCAGAGATACGGACGGGGCCGATACGGGCAAGCGCACCACAATGGGCTGGGATCAGGGCGGGGAAACGCTCGACGACGCGCCAAGCCCCGCCGACATAGCGGGTCGTGCCCTGTCGCGCGCCTTCGAGGATGCGGGTATCGCCCCGCGTGGCCTGGATGTCTGCTTCGGGGTGCGCCTGTTCAGCGATAGCGGCCCCGTCTTTCCCAATCCGTTCGGCGGGTCGAACAACTTTCCCGCCAGCGTATGCCGCCGCGCCGGCTCCAGCGCGCAGCGTTACATTTACGGTCCAGTCGGTGGCGAACGGCCGCAGACCCATGTCGCGGACGCCGCCCGGATGCTGATGTCCGGCGAAGCGCGGACCGTCGCCATCGTGGGCGGCGAAGCGGCCGCCAATATCCGTGCGGCAACACGGTCCGGCGCGCAGCCGAACTGGGTCGAGGTGATGAACGAACCGCTCGAAGATGCGGGACCCTATCCCGAGATCACGCCGGGCTGGGGCGGGTTCATGATTCACCAGCAGGCCATCGCCCACCGCATCAACGCGCCCGTCTACTATTATGCGCTGATGGAAACGGCGCGGCGCGGCGCAATGGGCGAAAGCCGAGAGACCTATGTGCAAACCCGCATGTCGCCCTTGCTGCAGCACCTCGCCGCCGTGGCTCGTAACAATCCCCTCAGCTTCGTGCGGCAGGACGTGTCCGGCGACGACATCGTGCGGCCGGGACCCCGAAACCCGTTCATCAACAGCCCTTACACGAAGGCGATGATCGCGCGCGACGGGGTGAACTTGGGCGCCGCCGTCATCCTGACCACATATGGCGAGGCACGCGCCATGGGCGTTGCGGCGGACCGCATGACCTTCCTGCACGGCCATCACGACGCGAAGGAACCGCGCCTGATCACGCGCGCCCGCCTCGACCGCTCCGCGGCGCAGCAGCGCGTGCTGGAAAGCACGGGCCGCGATGCGGATCTGTATGATCTCTACAGCTGTTTTCCCATCGCCCCGCTGGAAGCGATGCGGGTGCTGGGCTTGCAGGTGGGCGACCAACCCCTGACCGTGACGGGCGGGCTGCCTTTCTTCGGCGGGCCGGGCAACAATTACTCCCTGCACGCCATCGCGGAGATGCACCAGCGCCTGCGCGGGACGGAAAAGGTCGGCGCGGTCTATGCCAATGGCGGTATGATGACCAAGCACGCGGTCGGACGTTATGGCGGACACCCACCAAAGGAAGCG
>JBCCCX010000308.1:0-3702 GCA_039033275.1 Pseudomonadota bacterium
CACCCGCTTCCCGCTAAGGGCCGCGCCATGTCAGACGATATCCAACATCTTCGCAACGTCGCCATCGTCGCGCACGTCGATCACGGCAAGACGACTCTGGTCGACAAGCTGCTGCGGCAGTCCGGCACGCTGGACGAGCGCGGCGAGCAGGCCGAGCGGGTCATGGACTCCGGCGATATCGAACGCGAGCGCGGCATCACCATCCTGGCCAAGAACACGGCAATCCGATGGACGGCACCTGATGAGCAAGAATGGCGCATCAATATCGTCGATACGCCCGGTCACGCCGATTTCGGCGGCGAGGTGGAGCGCGTGCTGAGCATGGTCGATTCCGTCGTGCTGCTGGTCGATGCCGTGGAAGGCCCGATGCCGCAGACGACCTTCGTCACGCGCAAGGCGTTGGAGCGCGGCCTGAAGCCTATCGTCGTGGTCAACAAAGTGGACCGGCAGGGCGCGCGCCCCGACTGGGTCGTAGACCAGACCTTCGACCTGTTCGACCGGCTGGGCGCGACGGACGAGCAGATGGATTTCCCGACCGTCTTCGCGTCGGCCATCAATGGCTGGGCGGCGATGGAAGCCGGGGAGGAGGGCACCGACATGACGCCGCTCTTCGAGACCATCGTCCAGCACGCGCCGGTTCCGGACGTCGATCCGGACGGCCCGCTTCAGTTGCAGGTCAGCGCCCTCGACTATGATAGCTATAAAGGCGTGATCGGCATCGGACGGATCCAGCGCGGCACGGTCCGCAAGGGGCAGGCCGTCGTCAATGCGGCCGCCGACGGGACGGAGCGCAAGGCCAAGATCGGACAGATCTTCGGCTTCCTGGGGCTGGAACGCGTCGAGACGGACGAAGCGAGCGCGGGCGACATCGTCACCTTCACCGGCATCGAGAATCTGAGCATAAGCGACACGATCTGCGACCCGGAGGCGGTGGAGCGCCTTCCGGCGCTGAGCGTGGACGAGCCAACCCTGTCCATGACCTTCCAGGTCAACGACTCGCCCTTCGCGGGACGCGAAGGCAAATATGTCACGTCCCGCAACATCAAGGATCGGCTCGACCGGGAGCTGATCCACAATGTGGCGCTCCAGGTCGAACAGCTGGCGGAAGCCGACAAGTTCCGCGTGTCCGGCCGGGGCGAGCTGCACTTGTCCATCCTGATCGAGAATATGCGCCGCGAGGGCTACGAGGTCGCCATCTCCCGCCCGCAGGTCATCAACAAGGAAATCGACGGCGTGCTGTGCGAGCCATGGGAAACGCTGACCGTCGATCTGGAAGAGGGCACGGAAGGCGCGGTCATCCAGCGCTTGAACGAACGCAAGGGCGACATGAAGAACATGCAGCCGGATGGGCAGGGGCGCGTGCGGCTGGACTACGACATCCCGACGCGTGGTCTGATCGGCTTCCGGGGCGAGTTCATGACGCTGACCAGCGGTAACGGTCTGATGTACCACAATTTCGACCGCTACGCCCCGCGCGCGGCGGCCGGGATCGGGCGGCGCCAGAAGGGCGCGTTGATCTCCAACTCGACCGGCAAGGCGCTCGCCTTCGCGCTGTGGAACCTGCAGGAGCGCGGGAAACTGTTCATCGGCCACGCAACCGAGGTCTATGAAGGCATGCTGATCGGCATCAACTCGCGCGACAACGACCTGACGGTGAACCCGCTCAAGGGCAAGAAGCTGACCAATGTCCGCGCCGCCGGGTCGGACGAGGCCGTCGTGCTGACGACCCCGATCGACACGACGCTCGAATATGCGCTGGAGTTCATCAACGATGACGAGCTGGTCGAGGTCACCCCCGAGTCCATCCGCATCCGCAAGCGCTACCTGCTGGAGCATGAGCGCAAGAAAGACATGCGCGCGCGCGAAGCGATGGAGGCGGAAGGGTAGGAGCCGGAGCAACGAGACAAGACGACGTCGTCGGCATTCATCGCTGGTGCCGGATAGGTTTTCCTCCCCCGGGCAGGGGGAGGTGCCGAACGAAAGTGAGGCGGAAGGGGCCGAGTTTATCGGTCAAAGACGACGTTAACGATTGTCCGAAATCGATACGTTCGGCCCCCTCCGACCCGCGCGCTACCGCGCGGCGGCCCACCTCCCCCTGCCCGGGGGAGGAAAGTCTGGGTCAGCTCCGCGTGACTTTGATAGGCGGGCGTTCGAAGCCATAGATCGCGGCGGCCGATTTGATGAGGCGGGACTCTTCCGGAACGTACTCGCCATCTGCCACTGCAATGGTGACGAGCGCGTCGTAAATGGCTTCGCGGTGCGCCGGCTCGGCGAAACGCGTGATCGCCTTGAGGACAAGCGTATTGCCGCCGCGGTCCCAGAGCTGGTCCTCGAGCGCGTCCTTGCGGTCATCAAACCAGGCCAGTATTTCGCCGGGCGACTGCGTCGGATGGCCGAAGAATTCCAGCAGCCCGTTGGCCAGCTCTGTGAAGGCCGTCTGCTCGACGGACCGAATCTTGTGGTCGATGACCACAGCGATGGCGAGAGGTGTCAGGATCTCGTCGACAGTATGTGAAGGCGCGCTCATCAAACGATCCTCACCCGGATCGGAGCGAGTCCTTCGATGCCGCCCTCCAGTTCGTCGCCCGGGCCGCACGGGCCGACGCCGTCCGGCGTGCCAGTGAAGATGAGGTCTCCGGGTCCGAGATCCATGTCGTCCGCGATCTGGCCGACGATCTCGTCCACGGACCAGATCATGTCCGACAGGCAGCCCGACTGCACGATATCGCCATTCTTGCGCAGGACGATGCGGCGGGTCGACAGATCGTCATCCGCTACGGGCGTGATGGCGGAACAGGGGGCGGCGCCGGAGAAGTCCTTGGCCCGCGACCAGGGCGCGCCCTTGGACTTGGCGGTGGCCTGCAGGTCGCGCCGCGTCAGGTCGATCCCGACGGCATAGCCATAGACGCCGTCAGGCCCCATGGCCGCGACCAGTTCGACTTCGTAATGCATGTTGGTCGTGTTCGGCGGATAGGCGAGGGACTCGCCGCTCTGGACCAGCGCTTCGGGTGCCTTGGTGAAGATGATGGGTTCGGACCGTTTCGGGTCGCCGCCCATCTCCTTGATGTGCTCTGCATAGTTTCGGCCGACGCAATAGATGCGTCGCACGGGAAACCTCGCATCGGTTCCGATCACGGGAAGCGAGACGGGATCGGCGGGCTGAAAAACGAAGTCGTGCATTGTCGGGCTCCGAGCGGAAGCCTAACCGTAGCGAAACGAGAGGGACCGGTCATGGAAAAATTGAGAACGGATGAAAGCCGCTTCGCCGGGTTGCCGGATTATGACTTCGCCCCAAACTATGCCGAGGTCGAAGACGGCTTGCGTCTGCACTATGTAAATGAAGGTCCTTGTAACGGCCGTCCCGTGCTGATGATGCACGGCGAGCCGAGCTGGTCCTACCTCTACCGTCACATGATCCCACTAGTCGCCAAGGCAGGCCACCGTGTCATCGCCCCCGACCTGATCGGTTTCGGCAAATCCGATAAGCCGACGGAGACGAGCGATTATACCTACTCCCGCCATGTCGACTGGATGATGGAATGGTTTGATGAACTGGATTTAAATGGTGTCATCCTGTTCTGCCAGCTTGGCTGGGTTGATGTTGGCACCAAGTCCATCGCTGGCAACACTGCCATCTTCGGTCCAAACCTTGGCGGGTTTGGTTGCCGCCGCGCCGATATCGCTGTTGATGGGAAGACTGGG
>JBCCCX010000309.1:0-3672 GCA_039033275.1 Pseudomonadota bacterium
CCCCGTCACCAAAGGTGGTGAGCAGGTCTTCCAGAAAAAAGTGCCGGGCGCGAAGGGCCAGCCGCACCGCATGATCCAAGGGGCGGGCACTTCCTGCAGGAGGACAAGCCCACCGAGCTGGCGGACTTGATCATCGAAGTCGGTGCGGCGCTCTAGTCCGCAATGGCGTAGCTGAGCGTTACTGTGCTGCCGATCTCGCGTTGTCCCGGTGCGAGAGGCGGCGCTGCGCTCATGTTGCGGGCACCTGTCACGACGATCTCGTCATAGGCGATGGGTCCGGGCGAGCTGCCCTCGCGCATGGACAAAAGGCGGCCGAGTTTCACGCCCGCGGCTTGGGCCATCATGCGGGCCTTGATCTTAGCCTTTTCGATGGCGGCGGTTCTCGCGCTGGCTTGCGCCGCGTCAGGCTCGCTGACCTGGAAGTTCACGCCGTTGATCGTGTTGACGCCTGCGTTAATCATGGCGTCGATCAGCTGTCCTGAGCCGTCCAGATCGCGGGTCGTCACCGTGACCTGGTTGCTGGCTTGATAGCCGACCAGCCGCGGTTGTCCGTTGCTGCGCTGCTCATAGTCGTAACGCGGGTTGAGGTTCAGATAGCTTGTCGAAATGTCGCGTTGCTCGATCCCGTTCTCGGCCAGTGCCGCGAAGACGCCGCGCATGACTTCGGCGTTCAGCTGCATGGCTTCGCGGGCGGTCGGCGCGTTGCTCTGGACACCGGCGGAAACGGAAACGCGGTCCGGAATGGCGTCCGCCGTGGCGGTCGCCGTAGCGTGGATCACACCCGGCATGTCGCTGAGCTGGTCGTGGCTGCTGGCAATAGAGGGCAGTGCAAGGACGGGCAATGCGATAGCGGAGGTCGCGATGAGGGCAGTCAAACGGTTGGGCATGGATGAACCTTTCGATATGGGCTGTCTTGGCATGCGCTTCGCAGCCTGCCAATGAATAGCCCGTGAACTTGCTTCAACCTGAAATCCTCGGCCTGTCTGCCTGTACTGAGAGCAATCGCGGTGCAAAATTCGCATCATGAATGACTCTCCGAAAGACTGGTCGCCGGAGCTGACCCAGAAAGCGCGCCGCGAAGCCTATGCCGACGAAATGGGCGGGACCGACAAGGTCGAGCGGCAGAAGGGGCGAGGCAAGCTGACTGCCCGCGAACGCATCGACGGACTCCTCGATCCGGGAAGCTTTCGGGAGATCGGCAAGCTCGCAGGCGTGGGGAATTACGACTCCAACGGAAAGCTTATCCGCTCGCACGCGTCAAACTTCATTTTCGGTCAAGGAGAGGTCGCGGGCCGACCTGTTGTCGCATCTGCTGACGATTTCACCGTCAGGGGCGGCGCATCGGATGCCGCTATCTACCGCAAGTTCATCCACGCCGAGAAAATGGCGGGCGAATACGGCCTGCCATTGGTGCGGATGATCGACGGAACGGGAGGAGGAGGATCAGTCAAATCGCTCGAAGCCATGGGCTACACCTACGTTCCCGAAGTGCCCGGTTTTGACTCGATCCTCGGCAATCTGGACAGGGTTCCGGTTGTCGCGCTTGCCCTGGGGCCTTGCGCGGGCCTTGGCGCCGCGCGCGTCGTCGCGTCCCATTACTCGGTTATGGTGCGGGGCCTGTCTCAGGTCTTTACCGCCGGACCGGCCATCGTCGCGCCACTTGGCGAAGCGTTGGACAAGGAAGGGCTTGGCGGTTCGGACATCCATACACGCAATGGCGTCGTCGACGACGAAGTGGCCAGTGAAGCGGAGGCCTTTGCAAGAGCCCGAGCTTTCCTGTCGTTCTTGCCGGATGCGGTCGGGGAGCGCCTCCCATTCGTGGCGACGGATGATCTGGCCGACCGCACGGACGACTCGCTTCTGTCCATTATTCCAAGGGACCGGTCCCAAGCCTATTCCATGCGGACGATCCTGGCGTCCGTCATGGACCAGGGAAGCCTGTTCGAAATCGGTCGGCGTTGGGGCCGTGCGGCCATCACTGCCTTCGCACGCTTGGATGGCTGGCCGGTGGCCGTCATTGCGTCCGATCCCAGCTACCTGGGCGGATCGTGGACGGCCGATACGGCCGAGAAGGTCAAACGTCATGTCGGACTTGCGGAACGGTTCAATCTGCCTGTCGTCCATCTGGTCGATAATCCCGGCTTCATGATCGGACTGGATGCCGAGAAGGCCGCAACCATCCGTCGCGGGGTGGAGGCGATGAGCACGATCTACGGCGCCACCGTGCCGTGGGCGAGTGTGATCGTGCGCAAAGCCTATGGTGTTGCGGGTGCCGCCATGAGCAATCACACACGCTTTCAGTACCGCGCCGCGTGGCCGAGCGGGGACTGGGGCAGCCTACCAATCGAAGGAGGTGTTGAAGTGGCCTACCAGTCGGAACTGGCAGCGAGCGACGACCCGGAGGCGGAATTGTCAGCGATCAAGGCAAGACTTGCGGAGGTTACATCGCCTTTCCGGACAGCGGAGCGTTACGAGATCGAAGACATTATAGACCCGCGCGAAACGCGGCCGTTTCTGACGAACTTCATCCGGTTGGTCATGCGCAACAGATAGAGGCGGGCGTCAGTATAGAGTCGCTAGCGCGTCCTTTGTGAAGTCGGACAATTCGTCGTTCCGGCCTTCCTTGACCTTCGTGACCCATTCCGGGTCTTGCAAGAGCGCGCGACCAACGGCGACGAGATCGAATTCGTCTCTCGCCAACCGGACCATCAGATCGTCGAGTGAGCGCGCTTCGGAGCCTTCGCCCTGGAATGCACCGATAAAGTCGGAGGACAGGCCGACGCTGCCGACCGTGATAGTGGGCAGGCCTGTAAGCTTCTTGGCCCAGCCCGCGAAGTTCAGATCGGACCCTCCGAACTCCGGCTCCCAGAATCGGCGTTGCGAGCAATGCAGGCAGTCCACACCTGCATCCACGAAGACGCTCAGCCAGCGTTCCATCTCCTCCGGCGTTTCGGCGAGCCGCGCACTGAAATCCTGCTGTTTCCACTGCGAGATCCGAATGATAATCGGCATGTCGGCTCCTACCGCCTTGCGGCATTCGCGGATAATGTCTGCGGCGAAAGTGGAGCGTTGGGACAGATCCCCGCCAAAGCGGTCTTCGCGGACATTCATCACGTCCCAGAAGAATTGGTCGATCAAGTAGCCGTGCGCACCGTGGATTTCAATCGCGTCGAAGCCAAGGTCCTTGGCGTGTGCAGCAGAGCGCGCGTAGCTATTCACCATGTCGGCTATGTCTTTATCGCTTGGCGGCGGCATGACATCCTTGCCCGTATGGGTGCGGCCAGACGGGCTGTCTGATAGAGCCTCGGGATTGTGGCCTGTTCCCGGCTTACGCATCATACCAACATGCCAGAGCTGCGGCGCGATCAAGCCGCCTTCGGCTTTCACGGCTGCGACGACGTTTTTCCACCCGTCGAGCGACTCGCCATAGAATTTGGGCACATTGGCATCGTTGCCGGCTCCGGCGCGGTCCGTCACAGTGCCTTCGGTAACGATCAGGCCGACATGATTGGCGGCGCGGCGCGCATAATAGTCCGCGACATTCCGCCCTGGCATACCATCGGGTGAGAAACTCCGCGTCATGGGTGCCATGACGATGCGGTTCGGGAGTTCCAGAGATTTTAGCTTGAAAGGGGAAAAGAGAGGGTTTGTCATGCGCCGCCCCTGCCAATC
>JBCCCX010000310.1:0-3621 GCA_039033275.1 Pseudomonadota bacterium
TACTCCTCAGCCGTCCCCGGCATTTATTGCCAGGGCCTGTCCGCCTCTGTCATCACGAGCCTCGTCTTGTGGACAAGCCCTAGCCCAGACCTCGGCAATAAATGCCGGGGACGATCGATGACTTAAAGACCTGCCAGCTTTTTCCTCAGCGTCAGTAGATCCTGCCAGGCTTCGGCTTTCAGAGCGGGTTGGCGCAGCAGGAAAGCGGGATGGTAGATGGGCAGGGTCGGGATCTCGCCCGTGCCGACATTGACCGACTGCCACTGCCCGCGATTCTTCATGATGCCCGTCACGCCCGTCATCACCTGCATCGCCGTGCCGCCCGCCAGGAGTATGACTTTGGGTTTGGCGAGTTCGATGTGGCGGTTGACGAAGGGGCGGCAGAGTTCCAGCTCCGCCGGGTCGGGTTTGCGGTTGTTGGGCGGCCTCCAAAAACAGACATTGCCGACATAGACGTCGTCCTCTTCCCCGAAGCCGGATTTCAACCCGATCGCGCCGAGCATCTTGTCGAGCAACTGCCCCGACCGGCCGACGAAGGGCAAGCCCTCGCGATCCTCGTCACGGCCCGGTGCTTCGCCAATCACCATCAGGTCGGCCTCCGGCTTGCCCCGCGCGAGCACGGCCTGGCGCGCCCCGTCCGACAGAGCGCCCGCATCGAAGGCGTCCAGCGCGTCTTTCAGCTCCGCGATCGTCTTGCACGCCGCGGCGATGGGGGCCGGGTCGGCGACCTGGAAGGCAGCCGGTTTCGGCGCGGGAGGCGGTGCGTCTACCTTTGGCTTAGGGCGGACGCGGCGCACGGACCGCTCCAAAGGCAGGTCCGGGACCTCCACGCCGGCGCGCTCATACCAGTCGAGCAGGGATCGGAGGGACTTCTCCATGCCGCCCATATAGCGTGCCGCGCGGCTGTTTGCACGCCGCGGTCTGCACCAGCTCTAATCACGGCCGGTCAGCCGGTCCCGCGCCCGTCGCTTTTCTTCATGGGCGTCGATCAGTATGTCGCGTTTGAGACGCGCCAGGGTGAAGCCGAGATTGCGCCGCTTCAACTCGCCTTCGCCTATCATCGACAGCCTGTCGCGATAGGCGACTTCATGTTTGCGCATCATCTCCGCGTGCAGGCTGCGGATCATCAGCATATGGCCGCCGCGGAACAGCATGAAATAGAGCGCAGCGAAGCCGACCATGACGGAGGTATGGTCCAGCGTGTCTCGGCTTGGCCCGATGGCGCGCAACAGGGCCAGCATGGCGACCAAGGCGAGCGCCGATGGCAGGACCGTGCCCAGCAACCAACTGCGCAGGCTCAACCATCGATGGAACACCAATTCGGGGCTCATGGCTTGGTTACGCACATCATGCAGACCAGCGATGCAAAAATTTCACGCGAGTTGGAATTGCAACACGTTCGCAATATGCATATGCGCTCTTGAAATTCATTCTCAATAGAGTCGCCTTCATGTCATCTGCCATCGCTCCCATCCGCGCTTCGTTCCTCTGCGCCGTCTGCTGCGTTGCCTTGCTACCGCCGCTGCCCGCATACGCCCAACTTGTTCCGCCCTCGATGATGGATGCGGAAGACGAGATCGTCATCACCGCGACCCGGCGCGACGTGCCGGCCGAGGCGCTGCCGGGACTGGAAACCGTCTTCGACACGCAGGATATACGCGACCAGCAGCTTTTCTCCTCAAGTCTGGTCGATATCGTATCCCAGCGCGTGCCGAGCTTTTCGCCGTCCCGGCAGAAACTGTCGGGCGCGGGCGAGAGTTTCCGAGGGCGCGACCCGCTCTTCCTGATCGACGGCGTGCCCCAGAGCAATCCGCTGCGCAACGGATCGCGCGACGGGTTTACCATCGATCCGGCCGTGGTGGAGCGGGTCGAGGTGCTTTACGGTGCAAACGCGATCCAGGGCGTCGGCGCGACGGGCGGTGTCGTCAACTACGTCACGACGGATGCGCGCGGCGCGGAAGGGTGGGAATACCGCACGGAACTCGCGGCCTCCGCAGGCGATGGGTTCGGGGAGGACGGGATCGGTACGCGTGCGTCTCTGACGGCTCTGCGCGACATTGGGGAGGCCGACTTCGTCTTCAGCGTGGCGCAGGAGAGCCGCGGCCGCTTCTTCGACGGCTCCGGACGCCCGGTCGGTGTGGATGTGGCGCAGGGCGACGTGCAGAATTCCGACACGCTCAACCTGTTCTTCAAGTCGGGTATCGATTTCGGACCGGACACGCGGCTGCAGGCCAGCGTCAACTGGTTCGAGCTGGAAGGCGATGGCGACCTGGTGCAGGTCGCGGGTGACCGCGCGCTGGGGTTGCCGACCACGTCGGCAGAGGGCGCGATCCAAGGCATTGCGCCGACCAATGACGTGCTGACCCTGTCCCTCGATTTTATGCAAGCGGACTTGTGGGGCGGCGACTTTCAGGCGCAGGCTTTCTACCGCGAATTCGAAGCGGTGTTCGGCGGCGGTACGTTCGGCGGCTTCTTCAATACGGGCTTCGAGGCACCGGGCGAACTGACCTTCGACCAGTCGGCCAACAATTCCGACAAGACCGGCCTGAAACTGACCTACTCCAATTCCGACCTGCCCATTGAGGGCCTGACCCTGACGGGCGGGTTGGACCTGTTGCGGGACCAAACCTTCCAGGCCCTGGTCCAGACGGGCCGTCTCTGGGTGCCGGAGGTCGATTTCACGTCGGTCGCGCCCTTCGTGCAGGCCGACTACCGATTCTGGGACGACCGTATCCTCATCTCGGCCGGGCTCCGACATGAGGACGCCACGCTGGATGTGGGTGACTTCACCACCATCTTCTCGTCGGGCTCGACCTTCGTGCGCGGCGGATCGCCGGACTTTTCCGAAACGCTTCCGAACATCGGCGCCACGGTCGAAGTGGTGGACGGCCTGACCGTGTTTGGCGCCTATTCCGAAGGGTTCAACATGCCGGATGTGGGCCGTGTGCTACGTGCGGTCCGCACGCCGGGCCAATCGGTGGACACGCTTCTGTCGGTCGAACCCATCGTTGCGGATAATCTGGAGTTCGGGGCCGAATTCGAACGCGGGCCGTTCCGCTTCGAGGGCAGCTACTTCGAATCGACCAGCGATTTCGGCCAGCGCCTGGTGGCGAACGCGGCCGGCATCTTCGAGGTCCGGCGGGAACCGACCGAGATCAGCGGTTTCGAATTGACCGCCACATTCGCCCCGCGCGGCGACATGGAATTCGGCGCGGCTTTCGCCGCGCTGGAAGGACAGTCCGACCAGGACCGCGATGGTGTCGTGGACGAAGACCTGACGGCAGAGAATATCAGCCCGGACCGATTGAACCTGTGGGCGTCTTTTGCCCCGACGGGTCGCTGGCAGTTGCGCGCCCAGACGCAGACCCTGTTCGACCGCAGCTTCAATGACGCGGCCACGAACACGGACTTCGACGGGTTCACCTTGGTCGACCTCGCCGTAGGCTACAGCACGGACCGGGCCGGCCGGTTCGAGGCCGGCGTGCAGAACGCGCTCGACAAGAGCTACACCACCTATTTCAGCCAATCCGTGCCCAGCGCGGTGAACCGGAATGACCGTTTCTACGCCGGGCGCGGGCGCGTATGGACGCTCCGGTGGACCGGGGACTTCTAGTTTGAAAA
>JBCCCX010000311.1:0-3591 GCA_039033275.1 Pseudomonadota bacterium
ATGGACTTGCTTTAATGGCAATGCCTTCCGTATGGGCATGCACCTCTATCTCAACGACATTGTAGACGGGGCGACGCCGTCGCGGGTTCCGATGTACCCGCTACGCAGCCATTTCGCGACATATCATGCCGCCACAGCCGGGGCCGATACGGCTTTGCTGGACCGGGTGGAGGCGGTGGCGCCGGAGAAGTAAGGCTGGCGAAGCAGACTGCCGTCTAACGTATCAACGTCAATACCAAACCCGTCCCCGGCATTTATTGCCGTGGTCTGTCGAGGGCTTATTCACGAGATGCTACTTGTGAAGAAGGGAGATGACAGGCCCCGGCAATAAATGCCGGGGACGGTGTTGAGTCAGACCGATGGATTTGAGGCCAGCCTTCCGAACTCAGTAGTTCCCGACCTTATCCTCGACCGCGTTCCCCTTGGACGGGATCAGCATGTTGCGCTTGAAGGTGCAGACCATCGCACCATCCTGATTGTAGCCACGCGTCACGATCGTCACGATCCCTTGCCCCGGGCGTCTTTTGCTTTCGCGCTTTCCGAGCACTTCGCTCTCGCCGTAGATCGTATCGCCGGCAAAGACGGGGGCGGTGAACTTCACCTCGTCCATGCCAAGGTTGGCGATGGCCTTCTGGGAGCAGTCCGTTACGCTCATCCCAATCAGCAGCGCCAACGTGTAAGGTGACACGACGAGGTTGCGCTTGAACTCGCTGGCTTTCGCGAATTCCACGTCGAAATGCATCGGGTGGGTGTTCATCGTCATCAGCGTGAACAGGTGGTTGTCATATTCCGTCACCGTCTTGCCGGGACGGTGTTCGTAGATATCGCCTTCCTTGAAGTCCTCGTAATAGCGCCCGAACGTTTCGCGGTAGCGGTTCGGCCCGACTTCCTTGACTGTGCCCACCATCTCTATGTCTCCTTGCGTTTGGCGCGCGCCAGCACGCGTTCCGCGCCCTTGAGCATGGGCGCTTCGATGAGTTTTCCGTCGAGCAACGCGGCATTGCCTTCGCTCTGTTCGTAGGCTGCGCGCAGGCGGTTCGCCTGGTCGACTTCCTCTGACGATGGGTCGAGCGCGTCATGTATCGCCGCGATCTGCTTCGGATGGATGGCCGCGCGCGCCGGAATGCCCAGTGCGGAGACACGCGCCGTGTCGGCCCGGCCACCTTCGACATCGTTCACATCGAGATAGGGCACGTCGAACAGCAACACGTCGTGTGCCACGGCACAGGTCGCCAAATGGCTGCGCGCATAAAGAAAGCTTTCGAACGTCATGGGTATGCCCATATCGGCCGAATAGTCCCCACCCCCGAACAGCGCGGTCTCCACATTGTCCAGCGCCATGATTCCGGCCGCGTTCAGCACGGCCTTCGCGCTCTCCAGCACGGGCATGACTGGTGACCGGATCAGCAGCCCTTCGACCTCCTCGGCCGTGTCCGCCTTGGGCACCATGACGAAAGGCAGGTCAAGATCGGCGATGGCTTCCTGATCGGCCAGGCAGGCATCGGATCCCGGCTCATTGATACGAATACCGACATGCAGATGATCCGTTTCACGCAGGAAGGTGACGACCGCGTCGCGTGCGCTGCCCTTATCCGATAGAGCGACCGCGTCTTCCAGATCGATGCACACCAGGTCAGCGCCCGAGGCGCAGGCCTTTTCAAAACGCTCCGGGCGGTTTCCCGGCACGAAGAGAAGGGAGCGGTGGTCTGGCATTTCGGTCATGGGGCGCCCCTTAGTGCGTCGATTAAAGCGATGTTTGTTCTCTAGCAAACATGAAGCGCCTCCGATAACGCGACGGCCTCATGAGCGCCTACATTCTCACCCTGTCTTGCAACGACCGGCCCGGCATCGTCGCGGCCGTGACCGGCCTGCTGCAACGCGAAGGCGGCAATATCACCGAAGCCCAGCAGTATAACGATCCTGAGAGCGGCCGGTTCTTCATGCGGGTGGCATTCGACTGCGAGGATGGGTCGTCATTCTCTGAGGCGTTCGACACCCTGGCCAACTCCTACGGAATGACGTGGCACTTGCGCGATGGATCCGCGCCCAAACGGGTTCTGATTCTCGTGTCCAAATTCGATCATTGCCTGATCGATCTGCTTTACCGCGCCCGCTTGGGCGAGCTGGACATGGACGTCGTTGGCGTGGTGTCGAACCATCCGCGCGAGGCCATCGGCGTCAGCAACCTGCACGGCGCGCCCTTTCATCATCTGCCGATCACGAAAGCCACCAAGGGCGCACAGGAGGCGAAGTTGCGTGCGCTGATCGAAGAGACGGACACCGAACTGGTCGTTCTCGCGCGCTATATGCAGATTCTGTCGGACGGGCTGTCGCGCGACCTGGCAGGGCGCTGCGTCAACATCCACCACAGTTTCCTGCCAGGTTTCAAAGGCGCGCGGCCCTACCACCAGGCGCATCGGCGCGGGGTCAAGATGATCGGCGCGACGGCCCATTTCGTGACGCCGGACCTCGACGAAGGTCCGATCATCGAACAGGGCGTCGAACCCATCACCCATGCCGATACGCCGGAGCGGTTGGTTGCAAAGGGCCGAAGCATCGAGCAGCGCGTCCTGTCCCGCGCGGTCAAAGCGCTGCTCGAAGACCGCGTGTTTTTGAACGGCCAGCGCACGGTGGTGTTCGATTAGGGGTCGACTGCCCCCTTGAACGCTTCCGCGATCTGTTCCCGCGTCGCGATCCACACCTCGTCGTGGCCGGTCACATAGTCCAGCACTTCATCCAAAGCCCCGATCCGGCCCGGCCGACCGATGATGCGAAGATGCAGGCCGAGGCTCATCATGCGCGCGCCTTGGGTGCGGGACTCCGCCAGCAGCGTGTCGAATGTCGCCTTGGCGTAGTCGACCCACTGTGCGGCCGTGAAGGCGGGCGAGAGCCAGAATTTCATGTCATTGCTGTCCACGGCGTAGGGCATCACCACGATGGGTCCGTGCGGCGTCTGCTCCCAACGAGGAAAATCGTCCGAATAGTCGTCCATATGGTAGAGATAGCCGAGATCGGCGAGCGTGCCGCGCAGCTCGTCACGGTGGAGATAGCGCGACAGGTAGCCGACCGGTTTGCGTCCGCAGGTCTCTGCAATGCTGTCCGTTCCGCGCTGAACGAAATCGCGCTCTTCCGCTTCGCTCATGTTGAAGGTGAATAACCAGCGATAGCCATGATTGGCGGGTTCGTCGCCGCGCGTTGCGATGGCCTCGCCCAACCAGGGCGCTTTTTCCAGCGCTTCCGCGCAAATGGTCCAGGTCGCCGGCACGCCGAACCGCTCCAGCCGTTCCAGCACGCGCGGTGCGCCCCGGTTGATGCCGTATTGATAGCTCGACTCGTTGCCATGCACCCGGATCGGGGCTTTCAGCGGCGGCATCAGCTCGTCCACTGGCTCCGGCGCCTTGTCGCCTTTCAGGATCGACCTCTCCGCGCCTTCCTCGACATTGACGACGAGGGAGAAGGCGAGCGTCTTGCCGCCGGGCCAGGTAAAACCTGGAGGGGCGGGATCGGGGGGAAATCGAATAGTCATATTCATGCTTTCGTCCCCGGCATTTATTGCCGGAGTCTGGTCGAGGGCTTGCTCACAAGACGCGG
>JBCCCX010000312.1:0-3590 GCA_039033275.1 Pseudomonadota bacterium
CGGCGGTACTCGAACTTGTCGACCGCCTTCATCAGGCCAATATTGCCCTCCTGGATGAGGTCGAGGAACTGCAGGCCGCGGTTCGTGTATTTCTTGGCGATGGAGATGACGAGGCGAAGGTTCGCTTCGACCATTTCCTTCTTGGCCTGACGGGCTTCGCGCTGGCCTTTCTGGACGGTCTGAACGATGCGGCGGAACTCGTCGACCGGCACGCCGGTCTCCTGCGCCATTTCGCCGATCTCGGTCCGGATCTTCTCGATCGTGATGGCTTCGCGGCCGATGAAACGGTCCCATGCGTCCGACTGACCCTTCATGTCGTCCAGCCAGGCCGGGTTCAATTCCGAGCCGAGATAGGCCGCCAGGAATTCCTGCCGCGGCACGCCGTTCCCGTCCGCAAGCCGCATCAGCTTGCCTTCCAGGCTGATAAAACGCTTGTTGATATGGAAGAGCTGTTCGACCAGCGCCTCGATCCGGGCATTGTTGAGCTGCAGGCCCTTGATCTCCTCGACGATCCGGTCCTGGATCTCCTCATACTCGGCCCGTTGCGGGGCGCGCAGCTTCTTGCCCTTGAGACGGGCGCTGATGATCATCTGCTGCAGCTTCTGGAAACGCTGGAAGTCTTCGGAGATGCGGTCCAGCTTCTCCATGATGTCTTCGCGCAGAGCCGCTTCCATCCCGGCCATGGAGAGGTTGGTCTTGTCCTCCTCGTCGTCCGTATCGTCCTCGATCGGCTTCTCGCCCGGCTTGTAGTTGCGCTCGGGCAGCTTGAGTTTGCGCTCTTCGGCGAGGCTGGGCAGATCGCCTTCTTCGGCTTCCAACTCGCCCTTCTCGATCTTCTCGCGGCGCACGGCGAGATGGGAGCGGTCTTCCTGCACATTACCGATGGAGCGATTGTAGGTGCCGTCCAGGTCGATAATGTCGCGCAGGAGGATATCGCCGTTGGCAAGTTCCTCGCGCCAGATCATCAACGCCTCGAACGTCAGGGCCGACTCGCACAGCCCCTTGATCATCGTGTTGCGACCGGCCTCGATCCGCTTGGCGATGGCGATCTCGCCCTCGCGCGACAGCAGCTCGACCACGCCCATTTCGCGCAGATACATGCGGACCGGATCGTCCGTGCGATCCAGCTCTTCCTTGGAGTTGCCGCCCTTGACGGCCGTCGTTTCCGTCCGGGCCAGCGTCTTGGGGCCGAGCGTCTCCTCTTCCTTCTCCTCGTGGACGGAGATGCCCATTTCGGAAAGGGCGGCGAGTACAACCTCGATCTCCTCGGCGGAGATGCCGTTAATGTCGAGATGCTGGTTCAGTTCCTCGGTTGTGAGGAGGCCCGTCTTCTTGGCCCGGGCCAGCATGCGCTTGACCTCGATATTGTCGAAGTCGAGCCGGCTCTTCGGCTCGGCCTGGATTTCGCTCTGGGGCTTTTCTTTCACATCCGTCTTGGGATCGGCCTGGGCCATCGTGTCGCTCCTGGTGGCGGACCGGTGGCGGCGCCGTTCACGCCGCGCCCGTTCCGCGCAAAGTCAAAGAGCCCGCGCTTCGCATTCGCGAAACGTGGGCCGGAATATTTCAGTCGCGGGTGCGAGCCTGCGCCCGCATCAGGCGATGCATCGCCTCCGCATTGTCCTTGCGTACGGCCTCGGCCATGCGCACTCTGGCATCGGGAGAAGTCGCGTCGTCACGGGCATTGTCCAAAAAGGTGCCGGCTTCACTCATCCAGATAGCCGCGCGATCGCCCGTTTCCGCTTCCGCACCCCCCAAAGCGGCCGTGATCAGCGCCCGCCGTGACAGGATGGTGCGAAGCTCCTCCTCCAGTCCGTCTTCGGACATATGAGCATGAAGCCCCGCGATATCAACAGCTTTCGACTGTCGCCAATGGCGCAGGGTCGCGCGCTGCAAGGCGGCATGGCCGGGATCGTCGAATTCAAGGCCGAAAAACGTCTCGTCCACCTCTCCCAACAGTTCCGGAAAGAGCAGGATGCCGCCGATCAGCGTCTGCGCCTGACGGCTGTTACGAGCCAGGCGCGCCGCGCCGGCCGCGATCACCGCCTTGTCGGCCTTCTTCTCGCGGGGCTTGGCGCGATTCGGCGTCCACTGGCGCCCGAAACGCTTGTCAAAACGGTCCAGCAGGGCGGTCTTGTACTGCTCGCGCACCGTGCCGTCCGCGATTTCGCCCAACGCGTCGTAAAGGCGGGACTTCAGCCCGGCTTTGGCCTCGGGCGTGTTCAGCGCCTCGCGCTCCACCTCGCGCCGCCACAGCATGTCCACCAGCGGAACGCTGCGCTCCAGCAAAGCGCCGAACGCGGGCGCGCCGTGAGCACGGATCAAGTCGTCCGGATCCTGGCCTTCGGGCATCAGCACGAATCGCAAGGATTGCCCAGGCCGGAGCAGCGGCAAGGCGCGCTCGATGGACCGATAGGCGGCGCGAAGCCCCGCCGTATCGCCGTCGAAGCAGAGATAGCCGTCCGGCCCGGCGCGCCACAACAGGCCGAGCTGGTCTTCCGTCAGCGCCGTGCCCATCGGGGCGACCGCATGGGGGAAGCCGGCACGGGACAGCGCGATGACGTCCATATAGCCTTCGACCACGATCATCCCGCGCGCCGGATTCTTTGGATCGGCCAGTGCCTTGCGGGCGCGGTGGTAGTTGTAGAGGAGCTGGCCCTTGGAAAAGAGCCGTGTCTCCGGCGAGTTGAGATATTTGGCTTTTGCGTCCGGATCCATCGCCCGCCCGCCGAAAGCAACCAGCCGCCCGCGCGTGTCATGGATCGGGAACATGATCCGGTTGCGGAACCTGTCCCAGCTGGCTCTCTGGCGGTTGGGGTTGCTGTCTTCCGGGTCGATCAACAGCCCGGCCTCGATCAGCTGCCGTTCCTCCGCGCCCTCGCGGATCAGATTGTCCTTCAGCGCGGAGAAGCTGTCCTCTGCGAAGCCCAAGCCAAAATGCTTCGCGGCCGTCTGGGTGAGGCCGCGGCCCTTCAAATATTCGCGCGCCGCCTCACCCGGTGCGCGGTAGAGCGTTTTCTCGAAATGGTCCTGCGCGCGCTCCATCCAGCTAATGGCGGCCTTGCGTTCGCGCGCCCGTTCCTCGGCCTTGGGGTCGGAGCGCGGCAGCTCCATCCCGGCCAGGCCGGCCAGCTGCTCGACCGCTTCTGGAAAGCTCAGCCCCTGCACTTCCATGAGGAAGCTGATCGCATCGCCATGTTTCCCGGAGGAGAAACAATGGTAGAACCCCTTCTGGTCGTTGACGAAGAAGGATGGCGTCTTTTCGTTGGTGAAAGGCGACAGGCCCGCGAACTCCCGCCCCTGGCGGCGCAGCTTCACGTGTCGGCCGATCACATCCGAGGGCCGGATGCGGGACTTCAGGTCTTCGAGGAAGGCTTCGCCGAAACGCACGAAGACCGGTTAACGCGAATCGCATGGCGGGGCGAGTCGCATGAGCATTTTCCTCCCCCTTCAGGGGGAGGTGCTGAGCGCAGCGAAGCGGAGGGGGCTGCAGAGAGATAGCGTTCCCTTCGACTGCAATCAGCCCCCGCCGGCCCCCCGATTGCGCGCCCCCACCCCCCGGAGGGGGCGGCACATTCTGCTTCGACGCGCCC
>JBCCCX010000313.1:0-3588 GCA_039033275.1 Pseudomonadota bacterium
CGTCCGTTGGCCGTCATCAGTTGCTGATAAACGATGTAGTCCAGCTGGGGTGTGATCGACTTCGCGCTTTTGTCGGCGAAGACGACGTTGAAGGTGCCGGCGGCGTGGTTGCTCGCCGGGCCCGCGGTCAATCTCAGCCCCGCCTTGGGCGAGGAGCTGGGCTTTGACCCCTATCTGACCGGCGTGATGATCATACGGGTGCAACGCCGCACGGCGGCGTACTACAACCGCCTGCGACCCGGCGACATACTGCTTAGCGTCAACGGACGGGCCGTCTCCACCACGGCCGAGGCCGAGAGCGCGCTGGACGCCGACCAGGGCGGCGAGAACTGGGACATAGAGATCGACCGCCAGGGCCGCATCGCCCTGCTGCCGATCCGGGCTCTGCCGAACCCGTCCTGATCCGGCGCATCCGGGCTTGAAAGGCTCGGATTGCGCGAGCCAGCAGCCTTAGTGCCAACGGCATGGCGGCATAGTTCATCAGCGGCACGAGGACAGCGGTCAGGATGAGCGTGCGGACTGGCAGAGGCAGGCCACCCAGCCAGGGCCCGCATACCCACAGCAGTCCTGTAATCAATGGATAGACGACGGCCCAGCTGATCAGGGCCGTCGTGTGGCGCGACATCAGCCCGCCGCCTGGACCGCTGCCAACGCTCTTGCATTATCACAGGCATGGGCGCGGCGCGTCGTTCCCGGGATTGGTATCATGTTGGGAGAGCGCGCCAGCAGGTCGGCCAGCGCGGTCTGGATCGCGGTTGGGCCGTCCACCGGCGCGGGTCCGTGCAGGGGAGAGCCGGGCGTCATCGGGTTCGCGCCCAACGGGCCCCAGGGCAGGAACGCCATGCCGTGACGCGTGGCGAAGTCGAGCACGCCGTCGTCACCGCCGCCCACCGGATCGTAACGGTTCTGCACCGCGTCGATGGTCGCGACATCCATGGCGGCCTTCAGCTGATCCAGCGAGACATTGGACAGGCCGATCCGGGCGATCTTGCCCGCTTGCCGGGCGGTCTCCAGCGCGCCAATCTGGTCGGCAAAGGGCACGGACGGGTCCGGACGATGCAGGAAGTAGAGGTCGATACGCTCGCGCTTCAGATCGCGGAGGCTGGCCTCGATTTCACGGGCCAATTGTTCGGGCCGGGCGTCGGCGCGGATATGTCCGGGACCGACGCCTGTCTTGGTGACGCCGCCTTTCGTGACG
Organism: Pseudomonadota bacterium; assembly: GCA_039033275.1. Classification (GTDB taxonomy): domain Bacteria; phylum Pseudomonadota; class Alphaproteobacteria; order Caulobacterales; family Maricaulaceae; genus Litorimonas. The sequence goes on from JBCCCX010000313.1 coordinate 1,199, forward strand.
ATGAAAGCGTCCGTGTCGGAGGCGGGGATTGCGTCCGCGAGGATGCGCTCCGCATGAGCGGGGCCGTAGGCGCGCGCCGTGTCGAATACCTGCACACCTGCCTCGCGCGCGGCGCGGATCACGGCGATGCCCGCATTCCAGTCCTCATAAGGTCCGAAATTGCCGGGCTGGCCGGTCAGACGCATCGTGCCGAAGCCAAGCCGGTTCACTGTCCGGCCATCCGCGAATGTAAAATTTGGGTCGATGTTTTGGATCTGCATTTGTGTCGTTTGGGTCATGTCTAGGCTCCTTGCTTGTCGATGACCCCAACATGCGCGGAAGCGCGTTACATCTGTAGACGAATAGGCCAAGTAACAGTTATACGGTTTGCGTATGGACCGCCTGCGACTTCTGGAGACCTTCATCCGCATTGTGGAGCGCGGCTCGATCAGCGCTGCGGCGCGCGATCTCGACCTGTCACAGGCCAGTGCCAGCCGACAGCTCGCCCAGTTGGAAGACCGTCTTGGAGACACGCTCGTCGTGCGGTCCACCCATGCCTTGGCCCTGACCGAAGCCGGAGAGCGGCTTCTGCCTGACGCCCGCGCCCTCGTGGCGGGATGGGACGCGCTGGATGACAAAGCCGACGCCAATGGGCCGTTGACGGGGTCGGTTCGCGCCGTCGTTCCGATCGCGCTGGGCCAGACGATCCTTTTGCCCGCCCTGGTTCGGTTTCAGCAGAGCCATCCCGATCTGTCTGTCACGTGGCGTCTTGAAGACGGGGACATCCGTTTCGCGGAAGAAGGCTGCGATCTGTGGATCAAGGTCGGCCGTCCCCGGGACGAAAACTTGATCAGCCGGATTGTGGCGGAGGTGGAGCGTATCGTCGTCGCCGCACCGGCCCTGCCGCCAGCCGCCACACCGGACGCCCTATCTCAACGCCCCTGTCTGAGCCTCGGCCCCTTTGAAGGAACTCGGCTGCGGCTGCACGGCCCAGATGGGAAAGACATCCGCTTGGAGCTATCGGCCCGACTTGCGACCAATGACATAAGGGTGACGCACGCAGCTGCGCGCGAGGGTCTTGGCTTTGCCGTTCTGCCCCGATGGTTGGCTGCGTCGGACCTCTCGGAGGGACGCTTGGTCGACTATCTGCCCGGTTGGACGGCCCCGCGCCTATCTATCACACTCAACTATGCCCCAGCCTCGCGGACACTGCGCCGGATGGTGGCGCTGCGCGACGCCTTGGAGACGGCCCTGCGCGCGGGACTGTCTGCCTCTTGAGCGTTGCGCCGTCCGGCGCGGCGATTATAGGCGGTCCTCATGCAAGCCTATCTCCTCGTCGCGCTCGGTGGCGGGATCGGTGCCGTTGGGCGGCACGGTCTCGGCCAGATCGCCTTGCGCGCCTTCGGACCTGGCTTTCCGGTCGGGACGATGGCGGCCAATGTGCTGGGCGGGCTGTTGATGGGGTTGCTCGCCGGTTGGCTGGCGATGCGCGACGGGGGCGAACAGCTTCGGCTGCTGTTAGGCGTCGGGCTGCTGGGCGGGTTCACGACCTTCAGCGCCTTTTCCCTCGACGCCTGGACCATGCTGGAGCGCGGCCGTTACGGTGCGTTCGCCGCCTATGTGGGCGGGTCCGTCGTGCTGGCCATCGCGGCGCTGGCAATGGGACTGATCCTCGCCCGCAAGGTGTTCGCATGAGCGGTGTCCAGCAGCTCGACGTGCCGGAGCACGATGCGGGGCAGCGGCTGGACCGCTGGTTCAAGCGGCTTTTCCCGCATGTGCCGCACGGCAAGGTGGAGAAGCTGTTGCGCACGGGACAGCTGCGCGTGGACGGCAAGCGCGCCAAGGGCAGCCTGCGCCTGGAAGCCGGACAGACCGTGCGCATCCCGCCCCTGCCCGACCCGGACCAGGTAAAGCGCGAGGCCTCCGCTAAGGACCAGGACGCGCTGCGCGAAATGGCGATCTACGAAGACGATGAGCTGATCGCCATCGACAAGCCGGCGGGCCTCGCCGTGCAGGGCGGATCCAAGACGGTCCGTCACATCGACGGCATGCTGCCGGACGGATACCGTCTGGTGCACCGGCTGGACCGGGACACGTCCGGCGTGCTGCTGATCGCTAAGTCGGCGCAAGCGGCCAAATGGGCGGGCCGCGCTTTCCAGAGCCGCCGTGCGGACAAGATCTATTGGGGCGTGACCAATGGCGTGCCGCGGCCTTTGTCCGGGGAAGTGGCGGGCTATGTCGCCAAGGGCGAGCTCGACAACCGGTTCGGCAACATTCACATGGGCAAGGAAGTCATGATGGCCGTGCGCCACGGCACGCCCGGCGCGAAGCACGCCCGCACCCTTTACAGCGCGGTCGCCACGGCCGGGGCCAAGGCCGCCTTCGTCGTGATGAAGCCGCTCACGGGTCGC
>JBCCCX010000314.1:0-3542 GCA_039033275.1 Pseudomonadota bacterium
CGACTTCTTGGCGGTCGTCTTCTTGGCCGCCCGCTTCTTGGTGGCCGTCTTCTTCGCGGTTTTCTTCTGGGTCGCCATGAGCCCTCCGGGAGCGCTGTGGAAGCCGCCCCGACATCGGAGCCGGAACGCATGGCGGGCTTGTTCACATGCGCAGCCTAAGGGTCAAGCCATATCGTGATTTCACCGGGCCGGGCGACGAAAAGCGTGCGCCGGGCTTCCACGTCGAGCGTATCGAGATCGAGCGAACCGGCCGACAACAAGTCCACCTCGGCCTGAATATCCGCTCGCCTTGCCTCCAGCGTTTCCAGCCGCGCCTGCAGATGCGCCGCGCGGTCGGTCTGTTCCAGCCAGCGCACTAGGCCCTGACTGCCGGAGAAGGCATGGTAGCCCAGATAGAGATAGATCATCAGCAGGGCCAGGCCGGGCGCGCGGCGCTTCAGATCCGAGACTGTGAGCAACAGGCGGCGCATGCCCCGCCCATGCCGCCGCCAGGGTTGACGCTCCGTTAAGACTTCCGCCCCGGCGATGCGAATGCGCGCCTATTCGCGCAGGACAGCGCGCCCCGCATAGTGGGCCATATCGCCCAGCTGCTCCTCGATGCGCAGGAGCTGGTTATATTTGGCCAGCCGGTCGGAGCGCGCCAGGCTGCCCGTCTTTATCTGCCCGCAATTCGTCGCGACGGCCAGGTCCGCGATGGTCGTGTCCGCCGTCTCGCCGGAACGGTGGCTCATCACGGCGGTGAAGCCCGCGCGGTGCGCCATGTCCACCGCGTCCAGCGTCTCGGACAGCGTGCCGATCTGGTTGACCTTGACGAGGATGGAGTTGGCCGCGCCCATCTCGATGCCGGTTTTCAGACGCTTCGGATTGGTGACGAACAGATCGTCGCCGACGAGCTGCACCCGGTCGCCGATGCGATCGCACAGGCGGACCCAGCCATCCCAATCGTCCTCAGCCATGCCGTCCTCGATCGAGACAATCGGATAGTCGTCGCACAGTTCTGCGAGATATTCGGCAAACTGCTCGGAATCGAGGCTCTTGCCCTCGCCCGCCAGCTCGTAGCGCCCGTGGTCGAAGAACTCGGTCGAGGCCACATCGAGTGCGAGGAATACGTCCTCGCCTGCTTTGTAGCCCGCCGCCGCGATGGCCTTTAGGATGTAGTCGAGCGCGTCGCGGGTGCTGGACAGGTTGGGCGCGAAGCCGCCTTCGTCGCCCACATTCGTGTTGTGCCCGTCCGCTTTCAGCTTGGCCTTGAGCGCGTGAAAGATTTCCGCCCCGCAGCGCAGCGCCTCCGCGAAGCTCTCCGCGCCGACCGGCATGACCATGAACTCCTGAATGTCGATGGGATTGTCGGCATGCTCGCCGCCATTGATGATGTTCATCATCGGCACGGGCAGCACATGGGCGTTCGCGCCGCCGACATAGCGGTAGAGCGGGACCTGCTGGCTGTCGGCCACCGCCTTGGCGAGAGCAAGACTGACGCCCAGCATGGCGTTGGCACCGAGACGGCCCTTATTGTGCGTGCCGTCCAGCGTCTTCAATATTTCGTCGATGCCACGCTGGTTCTCCGCATCCAATCCTTCGATGGCGTCGGCGATTTCCGTCACCACATTGTCCACCGCCTGCCGGACGCCCTTGCCGAGGTAGCGGGACATGTCGCCGTCGCGCAGTTCGACCGCTTCGTGCGCGCCTGTGGACGCCCCGCTCGGCACGGCGGCGCGGCCGAAGCCTCCGTCGCTCAGCGTGATATCGACTTCCAGCGTGGGATTGCCCCGGCTGTCGAGGATTTCGCGGGCATGGACGGTCTGTATCTCGATCATGCGCGGCGGCTTAGTGAGGTGGTCGGGGGAGTCAACCGGAGGCACCCGCCATCCGCGCAGCCGGGCGCATGCGACCGCCCCGCCCCGGACGGCAAACCTCGCAAATGTGTCCCTGAAGACGACACGAGCGCGGGCCTTGCCGCGCGATGGGCAAAGCAAGAGAGTAACCATTTACGCGTCGGCAAAGCCCGCGCGTCCCGAGGAACCACCCGGTCGTCAGCGCCGTGTCTGCCGGCGGCCCCGTGGGCCCACGCCGGGAGGCGGCGGACGCGAAAACACCTTTCGGGTGCGCCGCGCCCCATCCGCCTGGCCTATGAGGGGTGCACCACGCGGTCGGATGTGCGGGGCTCACCCCCGCATCCGTTCCGCCCGGCTCACTGCGCACTGCAAGGCCATCATCGGTCGCTTCGCCGGATGGGACGCCGGGAACCGCATTACCTTCCCCGTCGCCCGATCCTCGAAACCCCTGCCGACCGAAGGCAATGCACCCCCTCGTGTCCGCAACAGGTGGAGCCATGTTACAGGGCGGCAGGCGGGCGAGGATCATTTTGTGGGGAGTTTTCAGTTTCTCTTGTGGAAACAGGGGTCTATGCGGTCGGCTTAGCGTGGGTATGCGCGGATCATGGGCAGGGAAGGAAATACAAAACCCCGTCCCCGGCACCTGTTGCCGGGGTCTGATCTCGTTAATGTTCACAAGAGGAGTGCGGCTTGGGCTTCTCGTCTTGTGAAGAAGATCGATAGCAGACCCCGGCAATAAATGCCGGGGACGGAGGTAGGGGGCCGGGGACGGGAGTTTAGACATCCATCTCCCTGGCGGCTTCGCGTAGCCAGTCCGCGCTCATGTCCCTCCAGTCGGGATTGAAGGCCTCGATCATGGGCAGTTTGCGAGCGCGCGACTTGCGTTTGAGGCGGTGCTCTACCTCGAGTGCCGTTTCCTTGTTGGAGAAGGCTTTGAACCAGACGATTTTGGTCAGACCGTAGCGTCGCACCGTCGACGAGTCGGTACCCCGAAGATGTTCGTCCCACCGCGTCGCTGGGTCCCATGTCGAGCCGTGGTAGAGCGGCTTCCCGGCTTCGTTGGTGGCGATGTAGACCCAGTTGGTGCGCTGCATGGTAGGTCTTCGTTACTCTGACAAAATTATTTTTCGTCCCCGGCATTTATTGCCGGGGTCTGCTGTCGGCCTTCTTCACAAGACGAGCCGTCCCGGCCGCCCTCATCTTGTGGGCTTCAACGAGACCAGACCCCGGCAATAAATGCCGGGGACGGGCTTGGTGGAATGACCATGTCCACACACAAAAAACCCGGCACGTCGCCGTGCCGGGTCGCATGTCTTCTGGGCGCTGGAGCGAGGCTCCGTGCGTGGTGCTAGTCCTTGGCGGCCAAGACTTGGCGGCCGCGATATTTGCCGGATTTCAGGTCGATGTGGTGGGGGCGGCGCAGTTCGCCGCTGTCCTGGTCTTCCACATAGACGGGGTTCTTGAGCTTGTCGTGAGCCCGGCGCATGCCGCGGCGCGAATTGCTGATCTTACTCTTAGGGACCGCCATGGTCGCCTCCATCATCTCATAACGTAAAGCGCGGCCCCGTGAGGGAGCCGCGTGCATCGGCGCGCCCCATAGCGAGTCGGGCGGGGTCAGACGGCACGACGCGCGAAGGCTACTGGGCCCGAGGCGACCCCGTCCTCGATGCTGTTTCGGAGTGGACGCTCGTCGCACCGGATGGCGCG
>JBCCCX010000315.1:0-3537 GCA_039033275.1 Pseudomonadota bacterium
CGGGGCCAGCGCAATCAGCGCGAAGCCGATGGCGGAACTCAGCGACGACCATTGCGCCGTACGCCCCGCTCCGATCCAGCGCACGCCCCGTTCGGCGACGAGGCCGCCGAGCACACCGCCGACCGCCCCGGCCGCAAGGATCAGTCCGTAGGCGCGGGGGCCAAGGCCGAGGTTCTCTTGGACGTGCAGGATGAGCGCGATCACGACCATCTGGTGGAAGAGGTTCCAGACGGCCGTGACGAGCGCCAGGACTTGGAGGAAGGGCTGACCTCTCAGGAAGGCGATCCCCTCGCCCAACTCGGCCCGCCAGTCCCGCGTCGTGCGAGGCGCAGGCGTGAACCGCCCCCGCAGCCCCCGCAGGAGAACGAAGGCAAGCACGAACAGGACCGCATTCGCCGCGAGCGGCAACCACACGGCTGCGGCGAGGAGGACCGCGCCGAGCGCCGGGCCGATCAGCGCGTTGCCGATCAGTTCCGCCGAGACCATCCGTGCGTTCGCCCGTTCGAGGTCGGGGGCGTCCACGATGGCGGGCACGATGGTCTGGGCGGCAGTGTCGCGGAACACCTCCGCCGTCCCGATGACGAGGGCGCAGGCCAGGAGGGATGCGAAAAGGCCGGGCGCGGACACGCCCGTTGCCTGCGGCGCGGGCAGGGGCACGGCTAGCCAAACGGCGAGCGCGGCCCCCGCAAAGCCGAGTGCGCGCAGCAGGTCCATCGACAGGATGAGGCGTATTCGGTTCGTCCGGTCCGTTACCACCCCGGCGGGGAGCGCGAAGAGGAGCCACGGCAAACGCAGCGCGATGGGCGGCAGCGCGATCAGCAACGGATCGCGCGTCAGCAGGGACGCGAGCCAGGCCCATGCCAAGAGCGCGATCCCGTCCGCGACGTTGGTGAGCCCGGTCGCGGTGACAAGGCGGGCGAGCCCGCCGCCTGCGCGCGGTCCGCCCTCCGCCCATTTGTCTTTGTCCCGCGCATCGACCATTGCTCCACCTCGCTGGTAGGGCCGTCATCGGCTCTCTGTCGGATGGTCTGCGACCTCAAGTATACTTGAGGTCAAGCACCGAATGTTTAGCCTACCCCGGCAAGGCAGGCGGAGGTCCTATGGCATCGATCCCCATCGGCGAGGTTGCGCAGCGCACCGGGCTCGCGGTCTCCGCGATCCGCTACTACGAGGAAATGGGGCTGGTGCATCCCGGCCGGACGGCCGGCGGCCAGCGCGTCTTCGCACGGGCCGATATCCGGTGCCTGTCCTTCGTGATGATCGCGCAGCGTCTGGGCTTTTCTATCGCGGACATCCGCACCGCGCTGTCGTTCCTGCCCGACGGGCGCACGCTGACCAAGGCAGACTGGACACGGCTCAGCCGCCGCTTTCGATCCGAACTCGATGCCCGCATCTCGGGCCTGACCGATCTGCGCGATCGGTTGGATGGCTGCATCGGCTGCGGTTGCCTGTCGCTGGACCTCTGCGAACTGCACAACTCGAACGACATCGCCGCCACCAGGGGGACCGGGCCGCGCTACGTCCTGGGTGACCGACCGCCGATCTAGCCCGTCAGATTCGGGTGCAGCCTCGAGCGGCGACCGAAGCGGTTCGTCACGGACCCATCGGTCGACGCCGCTTCAATCGGCTTTAGAGCAGATCCCAGCGATCACGCGACCAGACATCCGGGATCATAGGTCAGGACGGTCAACTCCGAACCGTTCTCGCCCGTGGGCGGTGCCGTCCGAACGTCCGATGCTATGTCAGGCTCGAGATCCAGCGTGTCGGCGAGAGGCCACACGCGACAACCCATTCCGCAGCCACGTCGAGACCCGACCCATGCGTATCCTTCTCCTTCGTCTCTCCGTGCTGGCCGCGTTCGTCGCCGCTCTTTGGGTCGTGCAGACCGTCAACTGGGCCACGGGCTATGCCCTGAACCGCGCCTTCGGCCTGATCCCGCGTGCGGCCGCGGGCCTGGACGGCATTGCCGGCATGCCGTTGCTGCATGGCGGCTTCGGGCATCTCGCGTCGAACACGCCACCGCTCCTCGTCATGGGGGCGTTGCTGGCGACGACGGCGACCCGCGCGCTCGCGGCAGTGAACGCGATCATCGTGGGTGTGGGCGGGCTGCTGGTCTGGCTCTTCGGCGGCACCGCCATCCATGTCGGCGCGTCGGGGCTCATCTTCGGGTGGTTCGGTTTTCTCGTCGTGCGGGGCATGGTCGACCGCTCGCCGATCACGCTTGGGGCGGCTGCCTTGGTGGGCGTCCTCTACGGCGCGATGATCTGGGGCGTCCTGCCCGGCCGTCCGGGCGTGTCCTGGGAGGCGCATCTGTTCGGCTTCCTCGCCGGCGCGGCAGCGGCATTTCTGATCCGGACCCATGTGCATGCGCCACGGATGCATGAAGTCGAGCGGCGATAGCCGATCCTGCTGTGGCCGAAGCGCCGTGGGTCATGCGGAGGGTTAGTGAACCTCTTCCGATGCCTGGATAGCACGCCGGTCGAAGACGATGACGTCCTGTCGATTTAGCCAGTAGCGCGACGGTTCGTTCCCGCTATGTTCCGTCTTCGATGCCTTACCGACCCCAGAGCTTTCCGGGTTTCAAATGGGACGTCCGCGTGGACGTCCTCACCGGCGCTGACGTCCTGATCGTCCACTGCCACCGGTGCGGGCGGACCTACCGCGTCGCGCCCCATCATCTCTACGCGCGCTTCCCGCCGTTCACATCGATCCTCGATCTGGAACAGCGCTGGATGCGCTGCCGGGGTTGCGGGGCACGGGGCGAGGGCGTGCTGACCTGGCATGTCCAGCAGGCCTTCCCGCCTGTCCGGGAGATCGGCGGTTGATGCGGTCCCCGTGCAGGTTCGCCGCTGGCTCAGCGGGTGCGCGCCCGCCAGCCCGCGGCCGTGGCTTCGGCCTCGTCGCAGAACCATCTTTCCCCAGCGTCTTTGTCGATCTGGGTTCGGGCGTAGTTCGGCGACCAGGGCGTGTGGTAGATGCGATCCCCCGAGCTGGCGTTGATGTTGCTCTTGATCGGGCACTCGCCCGGGGCGGCGTCCATCGCACGGGCCCAGCAACGATGCCCTAACCCTCGAACCAGACCACTCGATGGGGGCTGGTCATCTCAGGCCCCCTACCTCGTATCGCCTTGGCTTCCGGGGACTTAGCCACGCGCTTTGACCAATCCCGAGCGGATCGTCAGCTCCTCGACGAGGACGATCTCATAGGCGCCATTCCCGGTGTCCCGCCTATGTGTTGAGGTGCGCCAACGCCATCCGTCCGGATGCTCGATGTTGATCAGCTTTCCCTTGAATGTGACGACATCCCCTCGCTCGATGCGCCGCAACTGCCTGGCCACCTGGTCGTTCGCCGGCACGATGTGCATGTTCGCTGAAGACCGCACCACGACGCTTTGAGCCAAGGGTAAAGTATCCGAATACCGCCACCGGTAGAAGCGACCGCCTTGGGAAATCGACAAGTGTTGGAGGAGGTCCTTGTCCGACATCGGCCCCCAGCCAAGCGCCAGATCGAAAGGAGAGAATGCGGCCTCACGCCCGA
>JBCCCX010000316.1:0-3524 GCA_039033275.1 Pseudomonadota bacterium
CTACGAGGAGCGCATCTCGAATGTCATTCAGTCAGTCCCCGAGCTTCAGAACCCTGTTACCGAATACCTCGCCGCCGATGCGACCGATGGGGAAGCCGAAGCACGCCTGAAGACTGCCCTAGAGGGGATTGGATTGGACTTCGCCGCAATCGGCATCCTCAGCGCGGGCGTCCGGCTCGTTCGTGCCGTTCGTGGCGGAGACAACAATGCGATAGCTGCCGCTAAGGCGGAGACTGAGACGGCCTTGGCAGCGCGGGAACCCGTGGCCGGAGAAGACGCTATCTCGGCTCCCAAGGAGGTAGCCCCTAAGGGCCTCCAGGATACTCCCAGGGGCCCGGTCGATCCCTCGCCCACTCCGACGCAAGGGGCGGACCTCCCGGCGCCTAGGGACGCACTAAGGACTCCCGAGGGACCCTCGTCGCAGCCCCTTCGGACAGGAGATGACCCCGCGCCGATCGCGACCGCCGAGCTTGCGGAAGTCCCGCCGTCCTCGCCTGTGCCCGCGCCCCGCTTTACCCCGCAAACCGTCTTTGATGACGCCGACGTGGCGACGACCTTACGCGAGTGGGCGCAGGACCAAGCGGCCATCGCGAGGCACGGATCGAGAGAGGCTGCGGCCACCGCAGGCCACGTTTTCGCGCGGGCCGACCTCCCGTGGCAAAAGCTTGCAGGGGAGGAGGACTTCAGGGAGTTCGCTCGGATCATCACTGCGGCGCGGCGCACGGAGCTGGACGCGCTCAAGGGAGGGGACGTTCTCACAGACGCCCGCGTGGCGGAGATGGTGGACGAGCGCGTTCGGGCCTTTAACGAGGACCCTGAGGTCATTGCAGGCCTCCTACAGCGGGCGGGTGATCGCGCGGGCGACCTCGCAGCCGATATGGAGACTTCATTCCTCCTAGCGAACCGCGCGATGCAAGACGCCTACCGGGTCGCCGGGCAAGTCCGCATGGGGTCTTTAAGCGAGTGGGGAGGCTCTAAGGAGGCCGCTACAGCCGAGCTTCGCCGTCGCCTCTCCGCCGCCGTTCAGCTCCAGGGACAGGCCCGCGCGATGACCGCAGCGGCCGGGCGCAGCCTTCGCCGGATGCGCGGCGAGTTTCGCATTGACCAAGCGGACCTTCAGCGCCTTGCCGACCTGGACGGGGACGCCCTAGTCGCCGCCGTTACGGCCACCGGGGGCAGGCCCGCGAACCTCGCTCGCATAGCCGAGCCGGGCTTCTTCGCGCGGGCGCTGGACGGCGTGAACTTCAGCCTCGTCAACTCGCTCCTCTGGCTCTACCCGACGCACGTCGTGAACGCGACGACCAACCTCTATATGATGACGGCGCGGCCCATGGAGCGGGTCATAGGCGGCGCGTTCCTTGGGGCGCAGGGGTCAGCGGTCCGCGCCCAGGCGATGCGCGAATATCGCTACGTTGTCTCCTCCTTGGCCGATGCGTGGGAGAGCGGAGTCGAAGCCTTCAAGCGCGGTGACAGTCTCATTGCTCCGCACGAGACCGAGTATTTCCGCTACGCCGCCACCGACAAACAGGCCGCCTTGCAGTTCCGGCCGGCCAACAGCCTCGGGAACCTCCTCTACAATACCGCCCTGGCGTTGAACTTCAGGACGCTTGTCGGGCTTCCTACCCGCGCCCTCGGGGCCATGGACGAGTTCGTCAAGACGATCCGCTATCGCGCCACCGTCCAGGCTGAAGCTAGCTTGAAGGCCGACGATTTGGGCTTGGGAGGCCAGGACTACGCCGACTTCATCGCGCGGGCGCTGAATGACGCCTTTGACGGGGAGGGCCGAGCGTTGAACCCCCAGGCCCTCCAAGAAGCCCAAACGTCTACCTTCACTCAGCCCCTCTTGCCGGGGACCCTCGGCCATACGACGGCCAGCGTAGTGGCGAAGCACCCCTCCCTCCGCCTCATCCTCCCCTTCGTGCGGACTCCCGTGAATGTCCTTCGCTATGCCGTGAAGATGACCCCCGGGCTCAACGTCGCGCAGACCGAATATCGGAAGATGTTGAAGGGGGAGATGGGGAAAGAAGCCCAGGCCCAGGCGATCGGTCAAATGGGTCTCGGTGTTACCTTCATGGGCCTTGCGGCGACCATGGCGGCCGAGGGCCAGTTGACCGGGGGCGGGCCGAGCGACCCCAAGCTTAGACAGGCCCTCGCGGCGAAGGGCTGGCAGCCCTACTCCATTCGATGGGTGGGGGAGGACGGCGCGGAGCGATATTTCCCTCTCGGGCGCTTCGACCCCGTGGGTCTGCCGTTCGGCATGGTGGCCGACCTGGTGGACATCCTTCACGCCTACCCGGAGCGCGATGACGCCGCCGACAAACAGGCGGTCGCAGTCCTCCTCAGCCTCGCAAGGACATTCAGCGACAAGACGTTCCTCGCGAACCTCAATCAGGCCATGCGAGCGGCCACCGATCCCGAGCGGCACCTTGCGAGATTCGTCGGGACCACCGCCGGGAACGCCATGCCGTTCTCGTCACTCATCCGAGGGCTCAACCCGGACCCGACGATGCGCGAGGCGCGGACCCTCCTAGACCACGCGCTGAAGAACCTTCCGGGCTACAGCGAGGGATTGCCGGCGAAACGGGATGCGTTCGGTGACCCGATCGCTCGCCGTATATCGCTCACGTCCAAGGACGCAGCCGACCTTATCGACGCGGAGATGCGCCGGATCATGCTTGAGACTGGAGAGGGTTTGGCACCGCCCACCCCCTCGCAGAACGGCATCGACTTTCGCGACGTGGAGCTGGAGGACGGGCGCAATGCCTATGACGTTCTCCAGGAGTACGCCGCCCGGCCGCCCGGGCGATCGCCGCTCAAGGAGAGCATAGCGGAGGTCATGAAAGGCTCGGCGTACGAAGACGCCCCGGATGGGGCCGCCTCGACACGCGGGACCAAGCTCTGGATGATCGCTCAGTTGGTCCAAAAGTACCGCGCTGCGGCAAAGCAACGGCTTCTTGGCGAAAGCGAAAAGCTCCGCAAGATGGTCAACCGCCGTGCAATCGAGGCGCGGTCCGCCACGCTCGAAAGCCGGCGGGAGCGGCACGGAAACGCCGAAGGAGCACAGCTCCGCGAAGTGCTTGGCGTCGCACGATAGAGACGCCTGGATATGACCCGCAGGGCGCCGAGGACGGACAATGAGAGACCCGTCCTCGGCGTCTTGGCCTTACGCGACAACACCGTTGAAAGGGGACCGGCCATGCCGGACATCATTATGCAAAGCCTCGCCTACGCGATTGGTCTGCCAATGGTAGGTCTCGCCGCCATGCTCGCAGGGTCCGCAGTGTCGGACTACGTAGCGGAGGTCCGCAGTCGTCGTGGAGGTGGTCTCAGGGCGTATCTCGCGCTGGCCGGGCTAGGGGGACTCACCTATGCCGTGTTCGGCGCTGCGGGGGTCTGACGTAGAGCGCAGGCACAGGCAACCCTGAGGGCCTAGAACGCGGAGCTACGAGCGACAACCGATCAGCAGAGCGCGGGACGAAGTCGCTCAGCGGGCAACGTCGAGCCGTACAAGGGGTAATTGGCGC
>JBCCCX010000317.1:0-3496 GCA_039033275.1 Pseudomonadota bacterium
CAAGGCATTCGCATCCGCCACTTCCACAATACGATGAAGAAGTATTTCGAAGGCTTCGGGCCCGATGGCCCGGGCTGGGAGGCGCTGGACGGCGCGTGATCCGCGCGCGTCCGAGCGGCGTCAAAACGGACTCAGTCCACCCGGCTGAGTTCAAACGCGCTGACCTGGGGGACGGGGATATCCCCGCGCATCAGCCCCTTCGTCACCAGCGCGACCAGCTTGCGCAGCCGCGCCCGGCGCGCGCGCGGCTCGATCAGGTGGAAATCCATCAGCAGCCCCTTCATGGTCGTGCTGATGAGGTCGCGCGCCAATTCCTGCGCGTCCGAATGATCCGCCCATTCCGGGAAAAGATGCGGCAGCGATTCATCCCACACGCGGTTCGCACGCTGCGAGGCGGGCTCGAACACGGCACGCAGCTCCGGATCGGTGCGCGACGCGTTCGCAAGCTCCAGATAGGCGTCGTACTCACGCGTCTTCATCGCCTGCCAGACCGCTTCGACGCCCGCAATTTCTTCCGTGCGTTCGGGCTCGGACAACGCCGTGATGTCGTCGAAGAACTGTTCGGTGCGCCGCATCATGACATAGTCGATCGCCGCCTCGATCAGCTCGCCCTTGGTTCGGAAATGATGCAGCATGGCGCCGCGCGAAATGGCTGCGATCTCCGTGACCAGCAGCGTCGTCGTGTTGGCATAGCCGTGCTCCGCCAGCGCCTTGAGCGTGGCGTCGAGCAGCAAGTGCTTGGTCTTGGCGCTCTTGCGCGCCTGCCACTTGCTGTCGCCGGCCACGACCAGGCTCGGCGCGACTTCGGACAAGGCGGCGGCGCGGCGGGCCTCGATGGCCGCTTCGCGGTCCGGAAGGTCCGGCGCAGTCGCGGCGGTCTGAGTGGAAGAGGCGTTCATCGCGCCGACCGTAGCGGGACAATCCACATATGAGAAGGGGAACAGGATGAGCGAGACGAAAATCGACGTGGCCGCACAAATGGCGGGCGACCCAGACGCGGTGCCGGACCATCCGAAGCGGCTGGATTGCGTCCTGGTCGTGGGCGGGCTCTTCCATGACATGGACTTCGCGCGGCTGGAACTGCTCAAGCTGCTGGCCGAGCATCCGCACATCCGCACGCGCGTGTTCGAGGACTATTCCAACATGGAGGCGATCCTCGCCTGCGACTTCCTCGTCAGCTACACTTGTGACGTGGTGCCCGCCCTGTCCGATCAGGAGGCGCTGCGCGGCTGGCTGGAGGGCGGCGGGCGCTGGTTCGCCCTACACGGCACGAACAGCATCCTGCGCTTCATGGGCGACGGGCGGGTCGGCGCGCCGCGCTGGGCACCGCATTTCATGGAGACGCTGGGCAGCCAGTTCATCGCCCACCCGCCGATCCAGCCCTTCCGCATCGACGTGACGAAGCCCGACCACCCGCTGGTCGCCGGGATCGAACCGTTCGAGTCGGACGACGAGATCTATCTGGTGGAGACCCATGGCGAGATGGAAGTGCTTTTGCACACGGACTGGGAAGGCCCGGCCACGGGCTTCGTGGAGGAAGCGTGGGCGCATAAGAGCCACCCGGTCTTCTATATCGCGCCGCGCGGCGAAGGCCAGGTGCTCTACCTGACGCTGGGCCATTGCCGTGGCCATTACGACATGCAGCCTATGGTGGACTACTACCCGGTCGTGGAACGCTGCGCCTGGCAGCTTGACGAATTCTACACCCTACTGCGCCGGGGGCTGCGCCATGTGGCGCGGATGGAGGCCGCCGGAGCCTAACCGGACGCTAGGCGCGCTTGGAGAAAGCGATCTGCAGCGCGACCGGGCCACGCAACAGCACGTTGGGCGTGTAGCGGATAGGACCCTGGTCGGGGTGCAGGCGGATGTCATCCAAGCGGCGAAGCAGTTCCCCGAAGGCCACGATCATCTCGCGCCGTGCCAGCTGCGCCCCGATGCAGGTGTGGATGCCGGCCCCGAAGGACAGATGGTTCTTGGCGTTGGCCCGCGTGACGTCGAAGGCGTCCGGTTCGGCATAGACGGCGGCGTCGCGGTTCGCCGAGCCGTAGCGAAGCAATACGGGTTCGCCCGCCTTGATCTCCACCCCGCCCAGCTCTGTGTCTTGGACGCAAACGCGCCACATATTGCTCGACGGGGCGAGCAGGCGCAGCGTCTCCTCCACGAAATTGGGAATGAGCGCCGGATCGACGCGCAGCAGCCGCATCTGTTCGGGATGCTGGATCAAATAGTAGAGCCCGGCTGCCAGGCTGTTGGCGGTGGATTCGTTGCCCGCCACCATGATCTGCTGCGCAAAGGAAAGCAGCTCCGGCACGTCCATCTTGCGCGTGTCGCCCTCCTCGCCGAGATCGGCGTGGATCAGGTCGGAGATCACATCCTCCGTCGGGTTGGCGCGCTTCTCCTCGATCACGTCGGCGAAATAATGCTGGAACTCCACCACGTCGCGCGCATAGCCGACGCGTTCCTCCGGCGTGCCGAACCCGCCCAGCTGGGCGACGAAAGAGTGGGACCACGTCTGGAACCGCGCCAGATCGGACCGGTCCGCGCCCAGCATGTCAAGGATGATGTACATGGGCAGCAGGTCGGCGAATTGCGGGCGGAAGTCGCATTCGCCGTCATCGACGAACCCGTCGATCAGCGCGTTGGCCGTGTCGCGGATATAGGCGTCCATGCCCAGCACGCGCTTATAGGTGAAGCCCTTCATGCCGAGCTTGCGGTAGCGCGTGTGGACGGGCGGGTCCGCCGTCAGCAGCGTGTTCACGATGGGATAGCCTTCGGCCAGCACGGCGGCGGCGGCCTCGTTTTTCTGTTTCGTCGATCCGGCCTGGAGCATGGCGCCGAAGTTGTTGGAGAACATGTCAGGCTTCAGGTTCGCCTCCCGGATCAGCGCGTCGGTCGCGATCGACACGATGCCCAGATGCGGGTGGCGGTAGACGGGTGCCTCCTCGCGCAGCCGTGCATAATAGTCGTGCGGCTGGTCGAGCAGGTCGGGGTCGAACGGGTTGATCTGCTCCAGTGGGCAGCCTTTGACATCGGTCATCGCGTCTCGCCTCCTCTTTTCAAATCGAGCCGCCGCCATCCACGGTCAGCTCCGCGCCGGTGGTGAAGCTGCTATCGTCAGAGGCCAGGTACAGCACGGCCTTTGCCGCCTCCTCCGCTTCGCCGATGCGGCCCATCGGGTGGGCGGCCCGGAACACGGACAGCACATCCTCGCGAGACGCGCCCTGCGCTTCGCCGGCCGCGACATAGCCTTCCACCATCGAAGTGAGGATGGCGCCGGGGAACAGCGTGTTGACGCGCACCGGATAGCCGGAGCGCGCGCAATGGAGCGCAACGGATTTGGACAACATCCGCACCCCGCCCTTGGAGGCGCAATAAGCCGGGAAATCGTCGCCCGCGCGTAGGGCCAGCATGGAGGCGACGTTGACGATGGACCCACCTCGCGCCTTCATGGCCGCCACGCCCGCCTTGCAGCCCAGGAATGTGCCGTCGAGATTGA
>JBCCCX010000318.1:0-3493 GCA_039033275.1 Pseudomonadota bacterium
CCCGGCATTTATTGCCGGGGTCTGGTCTCGTTGCCGTTCACAAGATGATGGCGAGTGACCCTTTTCCTCTTGTGAAGAAGCTCGACAGCAGACCCCGGCAATAAATGCCGGGGACGTGTTTTGTGTGATCAGCTAAAATGCGCACGAGAGATGTTCGGCGCGTCGGCTTCGCAAAATGCCATTACCCGCATTTCCCGCTTGACCCGCTCTCCAACGTCTGTATTAGCGCGCTAACACGTTGAAACGGACATATGACCGACCCGATCACATTCGAACTTTGCGACTCGCTCGCCCGCGTGGACACGCCCGACGAGATGCGCGCCGTGCTTGTCGATCTTTGCACGCCGGCGGAGCTGCGCGCCATATCGGAGCGCTGGCGGGTGGCGAAGATGCTGGATGAGGGGCGGATGAGCTATCGGGAGATCAGTTCGGAGACGGGCGTCAGCACGACGACCATCGGGCGGGTTGCGCGCTTTCTGAAAGACGAACCGCATGGCGGATACCGCCTGATGCTGGAGCAGGGCAAATGACGGAACGCTTGCGTATCGCGCTGCAGAAGAAAGGGCGGTTGGCCGATGACAGTTTCGCGCTGTTGAAGGCTTGCGGCCTGCGCTTCACGATCCGGGGCGGTGGACTTCTGGCGCGTGTGAAGAACATGCCTATCGATCTTCTGCTCGTTCGGGACGACGATATCCCTTCCTTCGTGTCCAACGACGCGGCCGATATCGGCATTGTCGGCGAGAATGTGTTGGTCGAGGAACAGCTGACTGGGGAACTCGACGCGACCATCGCCATGCGTTTGGGCTTTTCGCGTTGCAAGCTCTGCCTGGCCTCGCCGGAGCGGGGGTCAGTCCAGTCACCATCCGACCTGACGAATACGCGCATCGCCACGACCTATCCCGGTGTCACCGCACGCTACCTGTCGGACCAAGGGATCGAGGCCAAACTCGTCGAGATGAAAGGCGCCGTCGAACTCGCCCCGTCCATCGGCGTGGCGGAAAGCATCTGCGATCTGGTCTCTTCGGGCGCGACCCTGGAGGCCAACGGGCTGCGCGCGTTTGAGACCATCCTCGAATCCGAGGCTGTGCTGATCCGCAGTGCGCGCGCCCTGCCCTCGTCCAAGGCCGAGTTGCTGGACAAGCTCATGCGCCGCATCGAGGGCGTGACGCGTTCTTCGGGCTCCAAATACATCATGCTCAACGCTCCGAAGTCCCAGCTAGACGCCATCGTCGCCCTGCTTCCCGGCTCCGACGCCCCCACCGTCATGCCTCTGGCGGGCAATGACGACCTCGTCGCCGTGCAGGCCGTATCGACGGAAACCGTGTTCTGGGAAACGCTGGAGGGGCTGAAAGCGCTGGGTGCCCGCGCGATCCTGGTTCTACCCATCGAGAAGATGATGAGCTGATGCGCCGCTACGACTGGACATCGGCAGACGTGCAAATGCGCGAGTCGGCGCTTGCACGACCAAATGAGATTGCGGACGACGCCCTCCTCGACCGTGTGCGACACATACTCGCCGACGTAAAGACCCGCGGCGACGAGGCTCTGCGCGACTATACGCGGCGCTTCGACACCGAGGCGGATGTGGCGCTTCGCGTGGATGAAACCGAGATGAAGGCGGCTTGGGAGGGATTGGACACTCTGGACCGCAGCGTGATCGAGCGGGCCCGCGCCAACGTCAAGGCCTTCCACGCTGCGCAGATGCCCGAAGACATCGAAGTCGAAACCGAGCCGGGTGTAGTCTGTCGCCGTGAAGTGCGGGCCATCGACACGGCCGGACTGTATATTCCGGGCGGAACGGCGCCCCTCGTCTCCACCGTCATCATGCTGGCCACACCGGCCAAGGTGGCGGGGGTGCGCCGGCGCGTCGTCGTCACGCCGCCGGGCAAGGATGGCCGGATCGACCCCGCTATCCTGGCCTGCGCCTATCGCTGCAAAGTGACGGACCTGTTCGCCGTCGGCGGGGCGCAGGCCGTCGCCGCCCTCGCCTACGGCACGGAGACCATTCCGAAATGCGACAAGATATTCGGGCCGGGCAACGCCTATGTCGCGGCGGCCAAGGCGCTCGTCTCGTCCGCGCCCGGCGGGCCCGCCATCGACATGCCCGCCGGTCCGAGCGAAGCCATGGTCGTCTGCGACGAAACGGCCGATCCCGCTTTCGTCGCCTCCGATTTGCTCAGCCAGGCCGAACACGACACGGTCGCGCAGGTTGTCTGCGTATCCTGCTGTCCCAACGTAGCCGAAGACGTCCAGGTCGAACTGGACAAGCAATTAGCCAAGCTGTCGCGCAAGGACATTGCAGCCGAAGCCTTGAAGCATGCTCGCCTCATCGTGACCGATGAGCGGATCGATATCGTGGACATTATCAACCGCTACGCGCCCGAGCACCTGATCGTGCAGATGGACCGGCCGGAACTGCTCGTGCCGGCGATCCGCAATGCGGGGTCCATCTTCCTCGGACCGTGGACGCCGGAGTCCGTCGGGGATTACGCGTCCGGCACGAACCACACCTTGCCGACGAATGGCGCGGCAAGGGCCTATTCCGGCATTACGCTAGACAGTTTCCTGAAATACGTTTCGGTCCAGCGCCTTACCAAGGACGGGCTGAAGCGGCTTGGCCCCGTGGTGGAACGCTTGGCCGAAATGGAGGGATTGGACGCGCACAGGAACGCCGTGACGCTCCGGCTGGAGGCCATGCAGTGACCGGGACGATGAATTGGGCGGAAAAGCTGGCGCGGCCGAACATCGTCGCGATGAAGGCCTATTCGGCGCGCGGCGCGTCCACCGGCGCACTGCACCTTGACGCCAATGAAAGCCCCTGGGCCCCGCCCCCCGGCAACGCGTCCGTCGAAGGGTTCAACCGCTACCCGGCGCAGCAGCCCGCCGCGCTGCGTCAGCGCTTGGCAGACATATATGGCGTGGAGCCGGAGACGGTCGTCATGGGCCGTGGGGCGGATGAAGCGATCGACGTGCTGGTCCGCACCTTCTGCGTGCCGGGCCAGGACAGGATACTCCTCTCCTCCCCGACATTCTCCTTCTTCAATACCGTTGCTGCCTTGAATGGATGCGAGGTGATCAACGTGGCTGCAGGCGCAAATCTCGTCCCCGACATGGAAGCGGTGGTCAATACCGTCGCGCGAGAGCAGCCCAAGATCACCTTCCTCTGCTCGCCCAACAACCCGACCGGGATGTCTTTGGACGAAGCCGACATTCTGCGCGTCTGCGAGGCGAGCGACGGCATCGTGGTGCTGGACGAAGCTTATATCGAGTTTTCAGACAAGCCGAGCCTCGCCGGGCGCGGGCCGCGAAACCTCGTCGTGACCCGGACCCTGTCCAAGCTCTACGGATTGGCGGGCGTCCGCCTGGGTGCCGCGATTGCGGACCCGGCCATCGCGGCGCTGATGCTGAAGGTCATGCCGCCCTACCCCGTCCCAAAGCCCGTCATCGACACGGCACTGGCGGCCCTGTCGGCTCCGGCCATGGCCGTGATCGA
>JBCCCX010000319.1:0-3485 GCA_039033275.1 Pseudomonadota bacterium
CGATCATCGACGTCAAAGAAGTCCAGCTGTTCGTGCATAACAGCGTCCCCGATCGCCGCCAACGTACCGAGGGAATCACAAAACGCTGAAATAGGCGAGGTTCCTCGAGGTCCTCAGGTTTTTGAACCTCCACGTCGTGTCGATGTGAAGAAGCGGAAACGGCAAGGGCGAGGCATAGAACGCCTTCAGAGCCAGATGTAGCAAAACCGACGAGTCCTTGCCGATCGAGTAGGGCATCACAGGCCGCTCGAACGACGCCGCAACCTCCCGGAAAATGCGAATGCCTTCCGCCTCCAAACGACGAAGATGAGCGGAAAGAGGGGACGCCGTCGTGAAGACCTTGATGTCGGATGCTTCGATCACGAAAGGCGCTCCTCACGACGAAGCCAGGCAGGGTTTTGAACCAAAAGGGGGCGGCATTGCTGCCGCCCCCGGTACTGTCGGCTACATGGTCTTAAACGATCAAACCGTCTGGTCGCCGTCGTCGAAGGAGAGCGTCTCGACGTTGGTGACGGTGTAGACGCTGCCGTCGGCGAAGGTGATCGTCGTGACACCACCGTTCGTCGTGATGGTCGCATCGCTTGACGAGCGGCCTGTGAAGCCGAGAACGTCCCCATCGCCGGCACCGCCGTCGACCGTATCCTGATCCGCACCAAGACCTGTGTAGATCGTGTCGTTGCCATCCCCACCGAGTAGGGAGTCGTTACCGGCACCGCCGTAGAGCGTGTCGTCACCAGAACCGCCGTAGAGCGTATCGTTGCCAGCACCGCCGCCGATCTCGTCGTTACCCTCGCCACCGAAGGCGACGTCATCACCAGCGCCACCATAGAGCGTGTCGTTGCCAGCAGATGCGTAGAGGGTGTCGTCACCAGCGCCGGTGAAGCCCACGTCGCTGCCATCGCCGAGACCAAGCGTGTCGTTGCCAGCGCCGCCGAATAGCGAGTCGTCGCCGATACCGCCGTAGACCTGATCCGATCCAGCGCCGCCACCAAGCGTATCGTCGCCCGAACCACCGTATCCGCTATCGTCGCCCTCACCACCGAAGGCCTGATCGTTGCCGGACGAACTAAAGAGGGAGTCGTTGCCTGTGCCACCCATGAGGGTGTCGTTGCCACTACCGCCAAGCATCTCGTCGTTGTCTTCGCCGCCCATCATCAAGTCATGGCCGGTGCCACCGAAGAGCTGATCGTTGCCAACACCGCCGCTGACCGTATCGTCGCCAGCCCCTGCTCCAAGGGTGTCGTTTCCGGCGCCACCGGACAAGTTGTCCGCCGGACCAGTAGTATCGGCAACAGCGCCTTCGGAAAGGTTGTTAGAGCCGCTCGACGCGACGATAGAATCATTGCCCGAGCCGGCTTGGATCGACTTGCCGATCTCACCGCCGTATTGAACGGCAACATCGCCATCTGTGTTGAACACGATAGCAATAGCGTTGTCCGGAACGGTGACCTCACCAGAGGCACCCTGGAATACAAAGACCTGCGCCGTCGGATCAGGCGCTTCCCCAGGCTCAACGCTATCGATGACAGCACCCTGAGAATCTGGACCGAAAACACCAGCGTTCGAAAGCGCGGCGAGGATCTGGTCCACCTGTGTGTTGGAGAGCCCGGCGTTCGTTGTGAGATCACTCTCGAGAGTGCTCTGGTTGCTCGTGTATGTTGTCACTGCCCTTTACCCCTGTCGTCTCAAGCGAATGAGTCGCTGCGGAAAACACGCACCCGCGGCGTCTCGTCGTTGCTAGCTGTTTTTCTGTTCAGTTCGGAACTTGCGGCGTCATCTTCGACACCCTTGATCTGAAGGCGCAGGCCGACGAGGGGCTCCGTTCCCTGGTCGCCGCGCAATACCAATGATCGGCCTCGCTTCACCACCGAGGCGCAGCCGAGGAACATGGCCTCGACTACGATTTCCGCTCCGTCGCTATCGGAACCCGAGAGCTCGAAGCTGAGGGCCGTAATGGGGCGTGAGCGCCCCTTCGATCCGACAAAGGTGCCGACGTTGCGAAGTGCGATGTCGTCGTTGGCCTGCGATTGACCGATCGCCACGCCATAGCGAAGCAACACACCATCCGTCATATCTGGCCAGCGCACCGTGAAGCCTTCGATGCGGCCCGGATTGTCGGGGCCCCCAAGCCAGCGATTGGGACGCACGGTCACGTCGCCGACACGCGCAACATGACCGACGATCGCGAGGCTGGACGTATCGACGTCCGCACGCGGACGAACGACAGAAACCGGGCGACTGGAACGCCTTGGTCCTTCGTCCGTTAGGTACTCTACACGAACTTTCGCCTCCAGGCTGCCACCAGGGCGCCCGGCGCGGATTTCGAGTTCGACCTTGGTGGGCTCCGCCACGCTCATCACGAGGCACTGGCCAGGGCGATGAAGTTCGCTCGATGCTTCGCCAGGCTCGGGTAGGAAGGCGATACGGTCCGCCGTTCCGCGCAGGTCAAGCGCGATGGAGGGAGGATTGCGCCCATCGTCTGCCGACGCGTAGCGCAGCAGGATGAGACCCGGTTCGAGCGAAACGCTCGTCGTTCGTGACTTTGTGAACGGCGCGTTCACGGCTCCCCCCAGAAGGCAACTTCCCTTAACGTCCGGTAAAGGACTGACAGAAACCAGACAAGCCCCTATTTGCCGAAAAACAACGCAAAGTAGGGATCTCCCGTTTGAAACCGACAGTTTTGGTAAAGTCGTGCTCCAAATGGGTGCCGCGCGCGCGGTCCCAGGTGTGAACAACTGGTCCGACACATTGCGGTCT
This sequence comes from Pseudomonadota bacterium, assembly GCA_039033275.1. Lineage (GTDB taxonomy): Bacteria > Pseudomonadota > Alphaproteobacteria > Caulobacterales > Maricaulaceae > Litorimonas. Next base: position 2,758 of record JBCCCX010000319.1, read on the forward strand.
TCTTATATATAGACGAGGGACGACCGCCCCACACGCAGTCTGATGGCCAAGTCTGTTTTGGATCGGCGAAGAATGCTGATAGCTAGCGCAGAAGGCCATGTCGCAGGCATGGTCAAGGACTTCGGAGCGTATGACTGAGGCGAGCGCAACCACGACGGTGGATCCGGAAAAGCATCCTTTGGAGGCACCGAATCCCCCCCTGCCCGACCGCCGGGCGCAGGTCTTACATGTCGGTTGTGGGGCCCCGAACCCGAAGAAGCTTCATGCCGTGTTCGTACCGGATCGATGGCGCGAGGTTCGCCTCGATATCGATCCGAAGGTTGAGCCGGACGTGCTTTCGACCATGGTGTCGATGCCGGATGTCGGAGACGCATCCTGCGATGCGATCTGGTCGTCACACAATGTCGAGCACCTGCACGATCACGAAGTACCGACAGCTTTTGCGGAGTTCGTGCGCGTTCTGAAGCCAACAGGATTCGCGCTGATCACATGCCCCAATATCCGGGCCGTGGCGCAACTCGTGGCAGATGGACGGCTCGAGGAGCCCATGTATGAGGCGCCGTCCGGCGTCGTAACGGCTCTCGATATGCTCTACGGCTTTCGCCATTCGATCGCGAGGGGCAATCTTTTCATGTGCCACAATACCGGCTTCGATGCGGACCGAGCTGGGCGCCTTCTTCTTAACGCGGGGTTCGATCAGGTGCGCGTCACGAAAGGCACCTCGTACG
>JBCCCX010000320.1:0-3485 GCA_039033275.1 Pseudomonadota bacterium
AGGCAATCGCCAGCGCCGTCAGGCTGACTTGGAGAGAGCGCAACGTGATCTCCACCAGATCCGCATCCAGCCGGACAATCAGCCAGAAGGCCGCGCGCATTCCGTCCCAAATTTCTGTCATGTCAGGCGCGTCATTTCGCTCTTGATCCGCTGGGTGTCGGATCGCCTTAGCGCGTTGTGTGCGCGGTGCAAAGAGGGCTCAGGACACGGCGGCACCGCGTACGATATCTCCGATCTCGCACAGAGCGTCCGCCATCGGAGAGGACTTGCGCCAGACCAGACCCACGGTCCGGGTCGGCGGTGGTCTGTCAAAGCGCGTGATGCACACCGGAGCAGAGCGGGTTTCGACATCCACGGCCATATCCGGGATCAGCGTCACGCCAATGCCGGCGCCCACCATTTGCACCAATGTCGACAGCGAACTGCCATCCAGCCCGTCGCGGGGCCGCGTGGGGCTGATATTGCAGAAAGACAGGGCCTGGTCCCGAAAACAGTGCCCTTCCTCCAGAAGCAACAGGCGCATCTCATCCAACGCATCCGGCGACACCAGGGGCGCTCCGGCGTCCTTTTCAGGGCGGACCAGCACCATCTCTTCCTTGAACAGAGGCATCTCGGCCAGCGCCGGTTCATCCGTGGGAAGTGCCACAATGGCCGCATCCAGACGCCCGTCGAGCAATTCGGCGATCAGGCGCGGGGTGACCGTTTCACGCACATGCAGGTCAATGTCAGGGTAGGTTTGTGTGACATCGCTGATGAACCGGGGCAACAGATATGGGGCGATTGTCGGGATCACACCAAGGCGCAACCGTTCGATTCGGCCACCCCGCGCGGTTTCGGCCCAGTCACTCATGTCTGCCACAGCACGCAGAATTTCGCCCGCCCGTTTGGCAAAGGCTTCTCCCAACGCAGTCAGACGGACGTGGCGCGGCCCACGTTCAAACAGGGCAAAGCCAAGGCTTTCCTCAAGGTCTTTGATTTGCACAGACAGGGCTGGCTGCGAAATTGAACATCGTTCTGCCGCGCGCCCAAAGTGCCCTTCATGGGCAAGGGCTTCAAAATAGGTCAATTGGCGAAGGGTCAGGTTGTTCATAATCAAAAATTATGACGGCAATAAAAAAATGCAACTTAAATCTATGGCGCTATCTTGGTATGACCGGGGCCAGCCATGGGAGGGATGGTGGCCTGAGCGCGAATCGCGAAAAGGCATAACCCCTGCCGTGACCCAGACAGACAAACCGGCGCGCAAGCCTAGACCCCAAGAGGTTCTGGCTTACCTCGCCACCAGATGAACCTTTGCCCCCATGAGGGAAGCGAACATGTATTCCGGGCCGACGAGATCGAGCGCGGTCATGCGCGGATACATCAGCATCACGAACGTTTCGTCGCCCACCCAATGGTCCGGCATTCCGCTCATGTCGTGCACGAGTATATCGTCCGCCATATCGTGCGCGCCCGTCGTTTCGGCGGCGCGCGTCTTACGTGCAGTCGCCATCCCGGCGGCGCCAGCGGCGAGCATGAGGGCAAGGTCGCGGCGGGAGATCATATGTCAGGTCCAAATCGGCAAAAAATGCTCCCGCGGCTGATCGCCGGGGAGCGCTCTCAACATCCTACGGTGTGGGAAGCGTCAATCGCCCTGTAGTCGCACCGAATTGAACGCGGGGTCCGCTTCGATTTCCGCATCCGTAAACGGCAGGTCGATCCAGTCGCCCGACAGATAGAGCGGCAGTTGGTCGTCATTGTGCGGGGAATCGGGGTCCGTCGACTGCGAATAGGAAAGGACGAACCGCGCATCGAGGCCCTCGTCCGTGAACGTCACCAAATGAGTGAAGCTGTCACCGATGAGGACCGGGTGGGAATAGCCGCCGAGCGTATCATCCCACGTCGTGCGGACCAGATGCAGCGCGTAAGGATTGCCGCCAGCGGGCAGACGCTCGCCATCCACATCGAAGAACTGCACGTCGCCGAGCGGCCCATCAAGGGGGATCCCGCGTTCCCGCATGCTCGTCACGGCTGCGGTGACGGCGGTCAGAACGGGCTCATCCACGATCAAATCGCGGGGCGTCGAGACGGGATCGGCAGGATCGAACGGCGTCGACCACAGGGCGTCTTGAAGGATGTAGGGCGTGCGAAACACGCGCGGAAGACGGTCCATGATTTCACGCACCAGATGCGCGCCGCGGCTGGCCGGTTGTGCCGTTCCATCCCAATTCCGGAGCGCCGCACAGGCCGCCGTGACGTCGTCGGACGTTTCGTTTGCCGCACAATGGCTGAGCAGGGCGGCCTTGATCTCGCGGCCGGTCATGTTGGTGGCGCCATAGAACATCGAATGGACGTCGCCGGCGGTGAAACGGTCGGTTTCGAGGCGCGCTTCGATAAGACGCGCGCCTTCCCGAAACCGCTCGCCGCGCGGCGTTTTCTCTTCGCCAAGCGTTCGGTCGAAGCCCGTCAGAAAACTGGCCGGATCGGCATTGACCGCCCAATGGCTGTCATTCGAATGGATGACATAGTCGTCCCGGAACAGGAACGGCCGCTGCGATGCCGGCACGGTTCCTGGCGCGGGCGCGTCCGCGGTCGTCAGTGGCTGGCATTCGGATCGGGAGCCATCGGCGACGATCGCGCTGTAAAGCTGAAGAAGGCCGGCGCCGAGTGGTTTCGTTATGCAGTCTTCCAGTCGCCTGTCGGGCAGTTTCGCGGCTACGGACAGATTGGCGAAGAGCGCCTCGCCCTGCCGGTCCGCAGCCACGATGTTGGAAAACTGCAGGCCCATGATGGAGGCCATGCTGTCCTTCAGCTCGCGCACCGAAGCGGACTTGCCCATGTCGAGCCATTGATCGAGATTTCTGAGATTGCCGCGATTGGCGTCGAAGATCGTGTAGGCACGCTCTTTGGTCCAGGACAGCGGGCCGCCAGTGACGACGGGGCCGTATTCCGTTTCCCAGAATATGTGTTCGCGCGCCTCGATCGTCCCGTCATCTTGGAGGACATCGACGCTGACGGGAACTGAACGCATGGCCCGGCTTTCCCCGTCGACGAGATAGCGTGTCGGGTCGTTCGGATCGAGCGTGACGTCGTAGATGATCACGCGATTGTCGGTCGAATAGGTCGCGGACCAGGCGACGTCCTGGTTGAAGCCGATGAGCGGCACGGGAAGGCCATAGATGAGCGAACCGAACATGTCATAATCGTCGCCGACCGTGACATGCGCCGCATATTGCCGTTCATGACCGACCCAGGGGAAATGCGGATTGCCGAGCAGAAGGCCGCGGCCGTTCCCCGTCGCGGCTTTGCCAAACGCGATGGCGTTGCTGCCCGAGGCGGCTTCCGATCGGAGCGCCTCGGCCAAGCTTGCGACGTCCTGCGGCGTATGGGTTTGGGGTGCCATCGCCGCTTCGGCGTCGGCGTCAGCAGGCGGGGCTGCGGTCGCCGCTGCCACCGAAAAGGCATTGACCGTATCGACGAGCGTGAAGTGGAGCGCGCGCCGCCAC
>JBCCCX010000321.1:0-3466 GCA_039033275.1 Pseudomonadota bacterium
CGCCCCAAGCCCACTACGTGGCGGCGCTGCATGGGTTCGAACCTGCGGTGGCTGTCGATGAAACGTTCCGCATTGAGCATCTCGGCAGCTTTCTGAATGCTCTCAAGTATCGGGGCGTGACCGAGGTGTGTTTCGCCGGGGCCGTCCGTCGTCCGCCCATCGACCCGGCTGAGATTGACGCCGCGACGGCTCCGCTCGTCCAACGCATTGCGGCCGTGATGCGGACAGGCGACGATATGTTGCTGCGGACCGTCTTGGACATCTTTGAACAGGCCGGGTTTCGGGTCCGTGGCGCGCATGATGTGGCCCCTGATCTTCTGCCCGGCGAAGGCGTTCTCACGGCGGAGCGCCCCGATCCTCTCGCCCGGGCCAATGCGGAACGCGCGGTCAAGATCATGGACATCGTCGGTCCGGCGGATGTCGGGCAGGCCTGTGTTGTCAGCAACCTGCAGGTGATCGCGCTCGAGGCCAATCTTGGCACTGACTGGATGTTGCAAAGCCTGAAGGCGCGCACTGACGGCTATGGCGGGCTCCTCTATAAGGCGCCGAAACCAGGGCAGGATCGCCGCGTCGACCTGCCGACCATCGGGCCGGATACGGTGATCGCGGCGGCCGAGGCCAATCTGCATGGGATCGTGATCGAGGCGGGCGGTGTCATGGTCCTCGATCTTGAGAAAACACTGGCCGAAGCAAAGGCCCGTCAGCGCTTTCTCTGGGTGCGGGGGGTATGAAGCTCTATCTGCTGGCGGGGGAGCCTTCGGGCGACAGGCTGGGGGCCGCGCTGATGGCAGGGCTGAAAAAGCTGCACCCCGGCATTCAGTTTCGCGGTGTCGCCGGGCCGCTGATGCAGGCGCAAGGGATGGAGAGCCTGTTCCCGATGGAGGAGTTGTCGGTGATGGGCATCGCCGAGGTCCTGCCAAAGTATCCGGCCTTGCGGCGGCGTTTGCACGAGGCGGCGGCCGATTGCGTGGCCTTTCAACCGGACGCATTGCTGACCATTGATAGCCCCGATTTCTCGTTGCGTCTGGCCAAGCTGGTGCGCCAGAAAGCGGCCACGAGAACCATTCACTATGTCGCCCCCTCGGTCTGGGCCTGGCGTCCGGCGCGTGCGGCCAAGATGGCGGCTCATATCGATCACGTGCTGGCATTGTTGCCGTTCGAGCCGCCTTACATGGAAGCCGCCGGCATGACCTGCGATTTCGTCGGTCACCCGGTGGTGTCAGAACCGGTGGTCAGCGCGGATGAGGTTGCGACGTTCCGTGCCGAAATCGGGGTCGGAGAGGCCCCGCTGATCCTCGCCCTGCCGGGATCGCGTCGGAGCGAAGTGGGACGCCTGATGCCCGTCTTTGGTGAAACGTTGTCCCGTGTCTTCGCTCAACAGCCTCATGCGCGCATCGTGCTGCCCGCCGCAGGCCCCGTCGCGGCTGCCGTGCAAGAAGCGGTGCGCGATTGGCCCGGGCGGCCGATTGTCATTGATCCCCGCGATGATGCGCGCGCCGAAGACAAGAAACGCGCGGCATTCGCGGCTGCCGATCTGGCGCTTGCGGCCTCGGGCACCGTGTCGCTGGAACTGGCGGCAAATGCGACGCCGATGGTCATCGCCTATGATATCCCATGACGTACCCGCATCGACCGACCGGTGCAATGGCACCGTCCGCGCGCGGTCGGGCACCCGCGCCCCTTGGCGGGACGGCGGATTGACCTCCGGCGCGAACAACCCTTCGCTGCGCGCTGTGGACGGCGTTTCGTCCATGGGGATCCTGCGGCCTGCCGCGATGGGAGTGACCGGACATGAGCATGACGCTGTCGATCGCGGAGACACCAGAGGAACTGGAAGGCGTTGCCGATCTGACGCGGCAATACCTCGAATGGGATCTTCGCGCGTTCGAGAAGGCGGCGGGCCTTTCGCTCGATCTGGAGGCGTATGTCGCCAACACGCTCGACCATCTCGACGCGTACATGCCGCCCGATGGTCGTCTGGTCATGGCGCGCGACGCGGCAGGCCGCCTTCAGGGCCTCGTTCTGCTCCGCCGGCTCGATCCGGAGAGCGCGGAGATCAAGCGGCTGTTCGTCGACCCGGCTGCGCGCGGCAAGGGCGTCGGCGAGAGACTGGTCGAAACGGTGCTCGACGAAGCGGGAAAGGCCGGATACCGGCGCGTCTTTCTCGACACCGCAACCTACATGACCGCGGCCCATCGCCTGTACCGGCGCTTCGGGTTTCGTGACACGGCTCCCTATCCCGGCAGCGAGAATGACGAGACGGTCAAGGCCTTCCTGATCTTCATGACACGGGAGCTTTGAGCGCGATGCCGGTCGGTGTTGCACTGGGTTCGACCCGGACGTCAGCGTGGGCACGCGGTGACCTGCGATCCTCGCAAGGACCCCTGACGCGCAGTGGGCGCGGCAGGGTGCGCAGCGTCCGTCCGGCCAGCGGTCGCTCTCAGGCGCGAAGGACCGAATTGGCGACCCGGAAGAGCTTGAAGATACCCCCCTTCTTCTGCGCATGAACCTCGTCATGGGTTTTGGCGAGCTTGAGCAGTCCGGCGATCACCTTGTCGTCGCTGGAGAATCCCAGATCACTGCGCTCCATGACCCGGGCTCCGGCCCGTTTCATCTTGTCCAGATACTTCACGCCCGTGTCGAACTGCGACTGCGTGATCATCCCGCCGGTCCCGGTGTACATCTGGAGGAACCGCATCTTGTCGCCGGCAATGCCGCTCCCGAGGGTGACCGCCGCGATCACGGGCAACTTCTCGGTCGCGGGGCGCAACCAGTCGTCGAACTTCTTCGAGTCCTTGTGCAGCGCGCCCGGCGTGCCGCGGGCGTTCCAGAAGGTCTTGGCATCCTCGACGAATTTCTTGAGAACAAAGTACTCCGCCACGCGCCAGAGGATCTTGATCGCGGCTTCGACCACCGCGACGACCGCATCGACAATCGCCGTGCCACCGAACGAGACCGCGTTGAGGGCGATCTGAGCGGCACCTTTGGCCATCTCGTAGAGACCTTCCAGCATCGCCCGGGTCAGTCCCTGCTCGATCCCGTTCACAAGGGTCTTCGGGTGACCGAAGTTCAGTTTGACGGTTCTCCCCGAGACCCAGTTCGAGAACTTTTCGGACACCCCGACGGTGAATTTCCACAGCCCGGTTACCGCCGTGCTCGCGCCGCCGATAAATGGCGCCGCCTTGGTGAAGACCTGCTGCGCGACAAACAACCCGACGCTTTTCAAAAAGCTGGAGACATTCGCGATGCTACCGAACGTGTCCTTGATCTTCGCCCACATCTTCTTGACGAAGTCCGCGGCCCAGCTCTTGATCTTGTCCCACAGCGTCGCGCCCGTCATGCCGATGCCTGAATCGACGCCCTGCGCCACGACGTCGACGGCCTCGTTGGGAACGGGGAGGCTGATTTCCTTGACGCCCGCGATTGCACCGGCGGACCCGACCATGCCGCCCAGCACGGTCTTGAC
>JBCCCX010000322.1:0-3465 GCA_039033275.1 Pseudomonadota bacterium
CTGGTACAATCCCGGCCGCCGACACTCGGCTCTAGGATACCTCTCGCCCGTCGACTACGAAAGAAGTGCCCTCGAAGCGCTAGAGGTCTCTAGAGCGGGATGAAGTAAGGCTGAATCGATTGGGGATTCACACGGCTTCGTTTTGCTGATTCACTGTACCCAACCACAAGATGGAGGGTTGAGAGCAGTGGGCAAGGCACTTTCAATGGACTTGCGGGAACGCGCGATGGCGCGGCTTTCGGCAGGTGAGAGCGTGCGTCAGGTTGCGGCGGCGCTGGATGTGGCACCGTCGAGCGTGGTTAAGTGGTCGCAACGGCTTCGAGAGACAGGAAGCTGCGCGCCAGCTGGGACTGGCGGCCATCCGCCGCGTAAGATCGCTGGAGTGCACGAGGCCTGGATGCTGGAGCGGATCAAACAGCCAGTCACCTTGCGCGGGCTCGTGGCGGAACTGGCAGATCGGGGGCTGCGGGTCGACTATCGCACCGTCTGGGCCTTCGTCCATCGCACCGGGTATTCGTTCAAAAAAAGACCCAACTCGCCGAGGAGCAGAACCGCCCCGACGTGAGCCGCCGCCGCGCCCGCTGGAAACGGCATCAGGGCCGGATCGATCCGCGCAGGCTTGTCTTCATAGACGAAACATGGGCCAAGACGAACATGGCCCCCTTGCGCGGTTGGGCCCCCAAAGGCGAGCGGCTGATCGGGCGCGCGCCGCATGGCCACTGGCGCACCATGACCTTCATCGCCGCCCTGCGTCATGACCGGATTGATGCGCCCTTCGTGCTGGACGGGCCGGTCAACGGCGAGGCTTTCCGTGCCTATGTCGAACAGATTTTGGTTCCGACACTCCAGTCCGGCGATGTGGTCGTCATGGACAACCTTGGCAGTCACAAAGGACAAGCCGTCCGAGCTGCCATCCGCGCCGCGAAGGCGCATCTGCTCTTCCTGCCACCCTACAGCCCCGACCTAAACCCGATCGAACAGGTCTTCGCCAAGCTCAAACACATGTTGCGCGACGCCGCTGAACGAACCATGGAAGCCAAATGGCGCAGGATCGGCACGCTCCTCGACCGCTTCACACCAAGGGAATGCTCAAATTATCTCGCAAACGCAGGATACGCTTCAAGCTGATCTCATCATGCTCTAGGACGTAACCGTCCACGAAACCGGGGGAACTCCAGAGATCGGTTGTTCGCCGGATCCTGCCTGAATTTACAGACTGGGCTGTTCTGTTAAATGGATGCCGCATCGCGTGATAACGATAAGATCGTGCATCCATGCTTCAGGCTAGCCATGCGTTACGACATCGAGTTCGGACCGGCGCTCGACCCCGGCCAGGTCATATGGTGACGCAGGGGCCACTTCCGGACCGGGACTGGTCCCGAAGCCAGGTCACCGAGAATTCGTCGAGGAAATAGTTAAGAAAAGGTTAATACGCCAGGATTTTCCTGGGCTTCACATGGTGCGGCTCAATTGGCAAGACTTTGCCGAAGGGTGCCATCGCGAAGTCAGTTCGGAGGAGAATTTGTTGGTGACGTTTGATGTGCTCGCTCCGCCTGAAGAAGAAGACCAAGTCGAGCCCGTTCCAACCGAACTGAAGGTCGATCATGCGACGCGATTGACCTACGCCTCCCTGCAGAATGCCGTTCCCTTGCTTCGAAGCATTACTCTGCATTCAGGCGACGATGGGCTTCCCGCTGGGAAACTGCGCCTCCGCCTGTACCCCTCTTTCGCCGACGAAAGGGAATGGACCTTCGATACCGTCGCCGCCGGCGGGTCGATCAGCCCGAAGAATCTAGAAACGAAGCTGAAGGGGGATTTCTTCGACGCCTTGGATGAAGCGGAACATGGCCGTATTCGGATCGTGGCGGAGTTCGAGGATGGCCGCGAACCCCTGACCTACGAAGCGCCGGTCGAGTTGCTAGCGCGGGACGAGTGGGGTGGCATCGGGGAAATGGGCCAGCTGCTCGGGGCCTTCGTCCAGCCGAATGATCCGCGCGTGGCCGCGATCCTGCGAGCGGCATCGGACGCGCTGAAGGGGCAGGGGCTGGCATCCGGCCTCGACGGCTACCAGAGCGGCGATGCCGCAAGGACCTGGGCCATCGCGGCCGCGATTTGGTCGGCCGTCGAAGGAATGGACCTGCGCTATGCGGTCCCGCCCGCTTCCTTCGAAAGACGAGGCCAAAAGGTTCGCACACCGGTCCGGCTGGCGGAGGAGGGCTTGGCGACTTGTCTCGACACTGCGTTGCTGATCGCGGCGGCACTAGAGGCGGCGGGGCTAAACCCGGCCATCATCTTTACCGAGGGGCATGCCTTCGCGGGTGTCTGGTTGGTGAAGCGCACGTTCGGCACCGCCGAGACCTGGGACGTCACGGACCTGCGCAAGGCGATTGTCGTACGCGAGTTCGTGCCCTTCGAAACGACATTGCTGACCGGCGGAAAGCGCGGCACGTTCCGCACTGCCATCGCCGAGGGTCGGGCGCAACTAGACGAGGCGAAGGAGCATCTCTTCGGCGTGGCCGTCGACATCGCCCGCTGCCGCTCCTCGGGGATACGGCCGTTGGCCCGCACGGGCGGCGTGGTCGAAGCGTCCGAGGGTCCGGCCGCCGCCGATCCGGAGGCAATTTCGGACGACCTGCTGCCGCCGGAGGGCTTCGAGCCGCCCGATCCGGTCGAGGAGGCCGCGCCCGGCACGCCGCAGGGCCGCATCGATCGCTGGCAGCGGAAGCTGTTGGACCTGTCGCTGCGCAACCGGCTGTTGAACTTCCGCGATACGCAGGGCGCGCTGACGCTCGCCTGCCATGACGTGCCCCGGCTGGAGGACGAGCTGACCGAGGGACGGTCCTTCAGGATGGTCAGCCTGCCAGACGAGAACCCACGCCTGGGCCGCGATCCCGACCAGTACCGGCGCGAGACCGGCGAGGACATCGACGCGCGCGTGGTCCGCGACGCACTTAATCGGGGCGAGCTGTGCAGCCCGCTGCCGGGCGACCAGATGCGCAAGCGCCTCATCGCGCTCTATCGCAAGGCGCGCAGCGACCTGTCCGAGGGCGGCACGAACACGCTGTTCCTGGCCGTGGGATTCCTACGCTGGAAGCAGTCAGAGACCGCGACCAGGGATCACCGCGCGCCGCTGCTGCTGGTGCCGGTTACGCTGCGCCGGGCCTCCGCGTCCTCGCCCTTCACCCTAGTCCATCAAGGCGACGAGGTGCGGTTCAACCTGACCCTGCTCGAGAAGCTGGCCGAGCAGGGGATCGAGGCGCCCGATCTCAAGGGCGAGCTTCCGCGCGACGACGCGGGGCTCGACGTGCCGCGCATCTTCAAGCGGATGCGGGAGGTAGTGCGCGACGTGCCCGGCTTCGAAGTGGTCGAGGACCTGGCGCTCTCGACCTTCTCCTTCGCGAAGTACCTGATGTGGAAGGACCTGGTCGACCGCACCGAGCAATTGCGCGAGAGTCGCCTCGTCGC
>JBCCCX010000323.1:0-3460 GCA_039033275.1 Pseudomonadota bacterium
CCTCCGCCTCGGAAACACTCCGATCCATGCCCGTCGACGACTATCTGCAAGCGGCCGGTGCGGCGAGCCGGGCCATTGCAGCGGATCGCCCGTCTTCGCAAGGGTGGGGACCGCAGCCCTTCTGGTTCGAACCTACGGCCGGCGAAGCGGGACTGCCCGTTCAACCTTTCGACATGACTCGTCCGGACCGGATAGCAGACGTGCCGGTCATCTGCGGGACGACGCTCAACGAACTTCCACCCAGCATGAACGCCCCTGAAATCGAGGAAATGGACTGGACGGCCCTTTCGGAACGCTTGGAGCAGGATCTGGGAGACCGGACCGAAGCCGCCATCGCCGCTGCACGCCAAGACTATCCCGATGCGTCCCCGGCAGATGTACTGTCGCTCGTGTCCAGCCGCCGGTTCCGGGTCCAAGCGGTTGAGCTCGCGGAGCGGCTCGCCGGTCGCTATGAAGCCGGGTCGGGCGCGCCCGTCTGGCAATACATCTTCGCTTGGCAGACCCCCCTTTTCGACGGAAGGCCGCGTGCGTTTCACACGAGCGATGTGCCTTTCGTGTTTCACAACACCGATCTGGTCGATACGCAGACCGGAGGCGGGCCGGAACCCCGGGCGCTGGCTGACCATATGACGGGACATTGGGCCGCCTTCGCTCGTCATGGCAATCCCAACGGAGCGTTCGTAGGTGATCCTGCCTGGCCTCGCTTTAGCACTGACAATCGGGCCACGATGATCTTCGACACACGGAGCACGGTCATGCCAGCCCCCGACGCAGCGCTGCTGTCGGTCCTGAAACAGACGTTGCCATGATCCGTTTCCGTCTTCGTTGCGCCGCCTTTGCATCCATCGCCATGTCGCTGAACCTGGCCGGATGCGGAGCTTCCAAACCCGTCGTCTTGACCCAACCCCCCGCTCAGTCATGGGCCGACACAGGCTTGACGGCCTCGAATGCCGTTCCGGATTATCCCGACACGCTCAGGCTCGAAAACATCCCTCAACAGGATCCCGGAATTGCCGCGGCTCTTACGGCCTATTCCGCGTTGAGGCCCTCCATATTCATGGGCTTCTCTGGCGAAGGGGTCCTGTTTACCCGGAGGGAAGGAGAAACCGTTCAGCTCTTCATGGCGGATGCGCCTGGAAACGATCCGCAACAGGTCAGTTTCGAAACCGAGCCCGTGGGTCCGGCGGTTCCGTCGCCGACCGAGTCCCACAGGATCGCTTTCATGAAAGATGCAGGCGGAGGAGAAGGCTATCAGATCTATCTTCTCGATCCACCGGATACGCAGACACAAGCTCTGGCTCGCCGCGTTTCGGACGGGCAGGGGCGCAAGTCCTGGCCGACCTGGTCGAATGACGGCTCGCGGCTAGCTTGGGTCACGACCCTGGAAGGCAGCCAACGTGCCATTCGGGTAAGCGGTCTGGAGCCCGGCGAGGCGCCGCAAACCGTCCTGACCCGCGATGGGTCCTGGTTTCCTGTGGCCTGGAGCCCCGACAACACGCAATTGCTGCTCTACGAATTCCGGACCTTGCGTGACAGCCGGGTCCATCTTCTCGACGTGGCGAGCGGTGCTGTCACGCAAGTCAACCCGATCGGCGAACCCGTCGGTTACGGTCGCCTTGCCTTCGCGTCAGATGGGCAGTCGCTCCTTATCGTGTCCAACCAGGACAGCGACATGCAGACCCTTTATAACTACGATATTGCCACGGAGCGCATGACGCCTCTGACGCCGGATATCGACCATGAGATCGAGTTCGTCACGGCGGATCGATGCGGACGTCATTATGCCTTCGTCGTGAACCGAGACGGCGAGTCCGTCCTCGAAATCCGGGATGGCGCGACCGGAAGCGTGGTAGACGTGCCCGCTCTGCCGCCCGGCGTCGTGACCGGCTTGGCGTTCAAGCCGGACTGTCGCGCGCTGGGACTGACGCATAATGGGGCGACATCCCCAGGCCGAGTCCTGGTGCTGTCCTTGCCGGAGTCCGATAAGGACGCCGCGCCGGTCTGGGAAGAATGGTCTCCTTCCAACAATACGGAGCTGAGCTTCGTCAGTCCGGATTTCTTCCGCTATGAGACGTTCGATCTGGAGGACGGCAGTCCGCGAACGATCCCGGCATTCATCTATTCATCTCCAACCCCAGGGCCCCGTCTCGTCGTGATCTCGATGCATGGCGGCCCGTCGGATCAGGCAAGGCCTGGCTTCAATTCCCAGTTCCAGTTTTGGGCGAACGAACTCGGTCTCTCGGTCATTGTGCCGAACGTAAGAGGCTCCACGGGGTTCGGCGCGACGTTCGAAACGTTAGATAATGGCCGTTTGCGAGAAGATTCGGTCAAGGATGTCGGGGCTCTGCTCGATTGGATCGAAACGCAGCCAGAGTTGGACCCAAGCTGCGTGGCAATCACTGGCGGGTCTTATGGAGGCTATATGGTCTTGGCCTCTTTGATCCATTTCTCCGACCGGCTGGCAGGTGGGATCGACATCGTCGGGATCTCGGACTTCGTGACCTTTCTCGAAAGCACGGCGGAGCACCGACGCGATCTCCGCCGCCCCGAATATGGCGACGAACGCGACCCCAAGATGCGGGCCTTTCTCAAGGCGATCTCCCCGCTGACCCGTGCCGCGGAGATCGATAGGCCTTTGTTCGTCGTTCAGGGGGCGAACGATCCCCGCGTGCCCGTAAGCGAAGCCCGCCAGATCGTCGAGGCTGTGCGTGCCGCCGGCGGCGATGTCTGGTATATGGAAGCATCGGACGAAGGTCACGGATTTCGCAAAAGCGCGAACATGAAAGCACTCGATATTGCGTCCGCTCAGTTTTTGCTGTCGCTAAATTGTCGGGAAAGTCGTCCGGCCGACTAAGCTCGAGCCAAGCGTTGCGATGTGCTCATAGAGGCTTCCCCCCTGCTGGTCCGTTTTGAGCGTTAGGGTTTGGCTATTTTTCCGCTTGAAGACGCATATCACAGCGAAGCAATGCTTCACTTAGAACAGATTATTGCGACGCTCAGAGAGACAGATGTCCGGCTGGCCGCTGGCGAGAAGACCAGGGCCATCTGCCGATCGCTCGGCATTGCGGAGCAGATATACTATCGACGGCGTCACGAATATGGTGGGCTAAAGGTCGACCAAGCTCGACGGCTCAACGGAGAGATTTTCTAAAGCCTGAAGAAAGTGGAGATACGCATCGAACGTTGGCGACAGCACGATAACACCGTCCGGTCACACAGTTCACTGGGATGCCAAGCATTAGCCCCCAAACGATACTGCTTCGCCCTAACGTCCAAGCTCTAACGCAGCCGGTGGAGTAGTGTATGGGGACAGACCAGCACGGTACTTGGTAGAGACGCGGCGATGGTAGGCACAGCGGCCCCCGCGGCTAATGAAGTATAGGTTGAGCCTCTTCATGACGGGCATTTTGTGTCACGGTTTGTGGTACAATCTTGCAAGAAACGGCAGGTTCGGAGGGCG
>JBCCCX010000324.1:0-3444 GCA_039033275.1 Pseudomonadota bacterium
CCGACAAGGCGCTGGACGCGATCAAGGCCGCGCTGGCGGGATAGACTCAGTCTTTTCCTCCCCCCTTTAGGGGGAGGTGGGCGAGCGCAGCGAGGTCGGAGGGGGCTGTCGAGGTAAGGTAAGTGCTATACTGCGACAGCCCCCTCCGCCGCTGCGCGGCACCTCCCCGTTGAAGGGGGAGGAAAGAATCAATCAATCTAACTCGCCAGCTCCCGCGCCTTTGCGATCGCATAGTTCTGCGTACCTCGCGTCAGGACCGAATCGCTATTCAACAGGTCCGTCACGCCGTGCATGGTTGTGTCGCGGGCCAACCGGTTATAGATCGGACCGAAGTCCTGCTGCGTGGCGTCTAGCAGCTGCTCGAAACTGTCGATGACGACATAGAGCTGCTGGAAATCGTCGATGCGGTAATCCGTGCGCATGACGCGTTCCAGATCGAAGGCGATGCGGTTGGGGCTTTCCGATTCGAGGGAAAAAGGCGTTTCGCCCGCGGAACTGACGATCCCGGCCCCGTAGATGCGCAAGCCCTCGGGACGGCGGATCAGCCCGAACTCCACCGTGTACCAGTAAAGGCGGGCCAGTTCCTTGAGCCGCCCGAGCGACTCGGCACGCAGACCTCCACGGCCATAGGCCTGCATATAGTCGGCGAAGACGGGCAGGGTCAGCATGGGCACGTGGCCGAAAATATCGTGGAAAATGTCCGGTTCTTCCAGATAGTCGAGTTGGTCGGCTTTGCGGATGAAGCGCCCGGCCGGGAAGCGGCGATTGGCCAGGTGATCGAAGAAGACGCCGTCCGGCACGAGATGCGGCACCATCACAACAGTCCAGCCGGTCAGCGCCTGTAGTTTGGGGTTGATGACGTCGAGGTCGGGTATGCCGCCGGAGCCGAGATCGAGCAGGCTAAGGCCGGTGCGGAACTCCTCGACGGCCCTGTCCTTCAATATCTCCATCTGTCGTTGGTAGAGCGTGTCCCAGACCCGGTGCTCGGCCTCCGTATAGCGGTCCCACTTCTGCGCGATGGTGAAGTCCGCGGCGGGTGTCTGCTCGTCGATGACGGGGTCCGAAACGGCCATTTGGGTCTCCTAATATACCGCGAGACTAGTCCAAGGCTGAAAGGCCAGGCGTGCCGTTTCCCGGTCTTGCGACGTTCCGGACGATCAATCCTCACCCTTTTCACGCGTCCGCACGCCAAACAGTTCCATCAGACCGTCCTGCACGGCATCCTCGATCGTGGGTTCGTCTTGGGGCTGGGCTTCATCGGCGGAGGGCATCTCCGATCCATCCTCGGCAGGGTCGTCGGGAACGGTCTGGGGCGCGCCGAGGATCGACCCCAGCACCGCGCCCGCTGTTCCGCCGACCCTATCGCCGATGACGCGCTGCGCTTCCTGTGCGGCGCGGGCCTGCAAGACCTGGCCGAGGAAGTCCGCGTCGAGACTGGCCTGGGCGGCGCCGAAGGGCCCGGTAAGGCGCAACGGTATGCCGAAACCTGCCAATCCGCCCATGTCCCTGTCCCGCGCTCTGGGCCTAAACCGGATGTCTATGGTCTGCGCCCCGATATCGATCTGGCCGCTCCCTTCCACGGCCACGGTCGCCGCATCGAGCGTAAAGTCGTCTATGGTCGCCACGCCTTGCGACATGGAAAATTCGCCGAGCAATTCGCGGAATTGCGTGACCTTGTCCGCCCCGATGCCGCCGGGAAGCGCGCGCGAGGCGAAGGCGCTTTGTAGGCCGTTCAGGAACTCGGCCGCGTCGATACCGCTGATCGACCCATCCTGGACCGAAAACGACCCCTGTCCGCTCAGCGACCGCATAATAGCCGCCTGGCTCGAACCCCGGCCCTGCAAGCTGACCTGCGTACCGCCTTGTCCCGTGGCGCGCGTAAATCCGGCGACGGCACCCAGGAAAGACTGCGCCTGCAAATCGCGAAGCCCGGCTTCGATGGCGATGGCCGGTTCGCCCGAGCGGCCATCCAGGACGAAGGAGCCGCGCCCCGACCCGCCATAAAGGTCCATTTGCGGCACATCCGCTTCCAGTCGTCCGTTCTCTAGTGTGACAGTGGAGCGGGTCTGGCCGAGACGGATCCGCGGCAAGCGTATGCCATCCGCCGCGATCTCGATCCTGGCATCGGCAGCCCCGAGGCCTTGTGTCGGAATGGACGCCTCGCTCCAGGGCGGTAGGGCGCCTTCCGGTCGCTGTGCCGAATAGGCGCTTACATAGGGCCGCAGGTCAAGTTCGCCCAGCCGCACGTCCCCCGTGAGGAGGGGCCGTTCCGGCCGCAGGTTTATGCCGAACGTGCCAGCGGCCTCAAGGGCGTCCAGTCGCAGCCGCGCATCGTCCAGTTGCAGTTCGTCCAGCGTACCGGCTACGTTTCCGGCCAGCCCGAAGCGCTCGAAGATCGGCGCGTCTCCCGTGGCGGGAGGAAGGGCGGTTCCGTTGCGGGCGGCGATAGCCCGGAGCGACGGGCCGTCCACCTCCATCGCGCCGGACAGGCTGGTCGTCTCCGATAGGACTGCCGCGCCGGAAAAGCGCCCATTGATCGCGCCTTCGCTCATATCCACGGTTAGATCCGCCAGCCGCAGGTCGCCGACCTCGCCTTCCGGCGATGCGGAAAGTCTCACCCGTCCAAAGCTTTCGGCATAGGGGATTTCGGCCTCTAAAGCCTCGTTCAGCGCCGTCACGGACGGGACGTTCGCCGATGCGTCGCCCTCTAGCGATACTGCGCTTCCCGTTCTTGCCAAGCGGCCCTGATAGCTAGCGGTCAGAAGCGGACTGCGCGTATTGGTGACCAGATCGTCGATGGCGATCCGGTCGCCATCCAGATCGAGCGTTCCGCTGGCGGACATCGCGCCTAGCACGTCGGCATCGCGCGTAAGGTCCGGCACGAAGCCTCGCAATGTTGGGCCGGCATCGGCCAGATCGGCCTCGAACCGCGCATTTCCGGTCAGCCTGTCCCCGTTCCGGCCGAACGTGCCGTTCAGCGTTCCTGACAAGGCGTCGCTCTGTGTCTTAAGATCAGTGTCACGCAGGATCAGCCGGTCCGCTTCTAGGCTGACCTCGCCCCGCACGTCCGTCTGGCCGATCGCGTCGAGACCCGTGACATCCGGCGACAGGACGGCCGCGATGGCTGCAGCGTCGCGTATCGTGGCCGTGTATCGCCCTTCGAGTTCAGGTCCATCTACAAACCGAGCGGACCCGGTATAGGTCATATCGAACGCGTTGCCGATTGGATTTTGGAAGAAGCTGGTGTTGAGGTAGGAGTATGAATATAGAAGTTTCTCCCAGTCCAATTCCTAATTCTACAGAAGCCAATCTCACCAATGCGCTTGTTTTGATCGCAATGTCAGCTTGGGCTTATCTTGCCGCCGCGAACCAATCCGTGACTATTCTCATTCCGATGGCGGCAGGGATTATCTTGCTCTTGTGCCAACCCGGAGTGAAATCTCA
>JBCCCX010000325.1:0-3428 GCA_039033275.1 Pseudomonadota bacterium
CCATCCAGGCCTTTTTTGACCACCGCCCGGCAGGCGCATCGCCTTGGCGATGTCCCGAGTATCCGTGATGATTAAGCGGGGATTTCAGACCATTTCCGACCGTCCCGGAGGAGCGCGTTCGCGGTAACGATGAGCCTTCGCATTACGACCGTTCGGCAAGCCTCAACGTGGCGAGCCTGCTGAAGCTGACGGGTCTCGACTGGCCGGTGCCGGACTACTCGACGTTGGGTCGACGCCAGAAGACACTCGCCGTGCAGTTGCCCTACCGGGGCTCCGGCGGCCCGCTGCGCCTGCTCGTGGACAGCACGGGAATCAAGGTCCGCGGCGAGGGCGAGTGGCACGCCCGCAAGCACTGTGGGACCCGGCGGCGCGTCTGGCGCAAGATGCACTTGGCGGTGGACGAGGCGACGCTCGAGGTCCGTGCGGTGGAGGTTAAAGGGGAGCGGGGTGGGCCCTTCTCGGCAGATCGCTTCGCGATTGCCTGCCGGGCAATGGACGCGCCGGTGCTGTCCGGCCTGCCGTCGCAGGCCCCCGAGGGTGAGCCGATCGCATCCGTGACGGCCCCCTCTCGGGATCATGCTGCGCATGACCCTGCCGGGCAATGGACGGCGCCTATGACGGCCGCGCCTGCCGGGATGCCATCGCAGGCCGCGAGGCCGACGCGCTCGCCATTGCGCTTGAACCGATGGCGCACAAGGCTCGCTCCCACCGCGCCGCAACGCCAAGCCGTGGGTGAAGGACAGCCCTAGCGCGGAAGCGAGGAACGAGGCTCTGAGGGCTATCAAGCGCCTCGGCCGGACCATCTGGCGGAAGTGGAGCGGCTACAACCGCCGCAGCTGCGTCGAGACCAAGCCTCTCGGGATATCGCTAAGCGATGCCCAGCCGGCCAGCGGATGAACTGCATGAAGCTGCGCGGCCAGAAGCTCGCCGCCCGAAACTTTGACCGACAGACCGCCGAACTCCAAGTCCGCATTGCAATCCTCGACCGCTTCACCGTACTCGGCATCCCCGTCACGCAGACCGTCGGCTGATCTCTGGCGGGGAAACGTGCGGACTGACCTACAAACACTTCATGCAACAGTGCCCTTGAGACCGGGAAATTGGTCGTGAAATACCCTGGCGACTTTGCAACGGTCGCTATCGGCAAAGGGAGCGAAATCGCCGATGTCGAGAACCATCCCATCGCCACAGCAGCATCCCACCCACTGCAGCACGCCTTGTACTTTCGATCGATGGGCAGCTCGCGAAGGGGCACTCCTGGCCTCCGGTCGCCCGAGGAGATCCGCTTTCCATGTCGGCGCAGCGCACCGCCGGTCGCCGCATTCGGCCCGTCCAGCCGGATCGGAAGGGTAAGTCCATCACGAGCAGCGATCGATCGCTGCGAGGATTTTCCTGCCTTCCCCGGCGGTCCGCTTCTGCTAGCACGTCCCCATGGCCAGCTTACCGCGCCTCGACAATCGCACCGCCCGCGCCCTCTTCTTGCATCGCCATGGATTGGCCGATCCGCCATCGGGCCTCGGCAAGGGGGCCGATCTTCAAGCGGTGATCGACGATCTGGGCTTCGTCCAGCTCGACTCGATCAATACCGTCGTTCGCGCCCATCACATGATCCTCCATGCGCGCCGAACGGCTTACCGCCCGCGCAACCTCCACGTGCTGCACGACCGCGACCGGGGCGTCTTCGAACACTGGACTCACGACGCCAGCATGATCGCCATAGAACACTTCCCACATTGGCGCCTGCGGTTCCGCCGGGACGAGGCGACACTGGCCCAACGCTGGACCAAGTGGGGTCGTGACTTCACGCGGAAGTTGGACGAGGTGCTCCGCCACATCTCCGATCACGGCCCGTGCACGTCGGCCGATGTGGGCGCGGACGAGCTGCGCTCGTCGGGTGGTTGGTGGGATTGGCATCCCTCCAAAGCGGCCTTGGAGTACCTGTGGCGCACCGGCGAACTTTCGGTCACGCGGCGCGACGCGTTCCGCAAGGTCTACGACCGGACCGAGAACGTGATCCCGCCTGAATATCTCAACGCTCGCCATGCGGAGGAAAAGACCATCGGCTGGGCCTGCGCGTCTGCGCTCGACAGGCTGGGCTTTGCGACGTCCGGCCAGATCGCCGGCTTCTGGGACCTGGTCACCCCCGCCGAGGCCAAGACCTGGACGACGGACGCGCTCGCGCAGGGGGAAGTCGTCGAGATGGAGCTCAGCCAAGTCGACGGTCGGCCGCGTCGCGTCCTGATGCGGCCAGACACGCTCGATGCACCGGTATCGGAGCCCACCGCCCGCCTGCGCATCCTAAGCCCGTTCGACCCCGCCCTTCGTGATCGCAATCGAGCAGAACGTCTTTTCGGCTTCGACTACCGCATCGAAATCTTCGTCCCCGAAGCCAGGCGCCGCTATGGCTATTACGTCTTTCCGATCCTCGAAGGCGACCGCCTGGTGGGCCGCGTAGACATGAAAGCGGAGCGGGATCGCGACAGGCTCCACGTCAAGGCGCTCTGGCCCGAAACGGGGGTGCGGTTCGGCCGTGGCCGACATGCGCGCCTTGAGACGGCGCTGGCCCGAACCGCCCGTCTTGCCGACGTGTCCCGGGTCAGCTTCGAAGACGGATGGTTGCGGTAACCTGCGGCGGTCGTAGCCAACGCTCGCAGTTCGCGCCCGTCGCAAAAGGACCATAGCGAACGTAAAAGTGCCAGACTATGACGCGGAGATCAGGTCGATCCTTTGTGAGCGAAGCATCAAGAGGCAATTCAGCAATGATCGCGTGACCGAGAGCCGCAGCGGCGTGGCCGCGACCAGTGCGGCGATGTCCGCCGGAACTTCGTCGTCAGAACTGAAAGTCCAACCATGCGCACGATACGAGAAGCGCAGTCAGCGTGCTTCGGTCAGGATGTTCGCTCCGTCCTGCCTTCTCTGCGCGACCAAGTGAGCCCGCGGCTATAAACTACGCGGACACCAGGTCAGGGCACATTGCGCTCCGCCGCCAAAGCCTGAAACCGGTCCTTGAAGTGAGCGCGAATGCGTTTCACCAGAAGGGTCTGTTCGTGTCCGATCAACGATGCCATCCCGACGGTCCTCGTCGGTCCGGGAAGCGCCAGACCCAGCGTCGTGACGTCATGGTGCCGCGCCATCGCGGCAACGACGCTTTCGGGCAGGACGGCGAGGCAATCGGTATTTTCAAGATAGGACCGGATCCCCGCCGATGTCGGAGAGCGGAACCGGACCCGCGCGGCGCCCGCGTCGATCATCCGCATCGTGGCGCGCAGATCGAGGTCCAGCGGACTGTTCGTCGGCGGAGCGACCCATCCGTACTCGGTGATGGCGCGCAATTGCGGGTCCGGGTCGCGGGTCAGCGGATGGTTCAGCCGGCATGCGACGACGTTGCGCGACGGCAGAAGCGGCACGAACTCGATGTCGGTCTCGTC
>JBCCCX010000326.1:0-3422 GCA_039033275.1 Pseudomonadota bacterium
GAGTATGACATCTTCGATCTCTGCGGCGAGACCTGTATGGGATAGACCTTCGAAGGTGACATTGCTGATGATTGCTATGACCAGATCATCGTCAGGATAGATCACAAGCAGGCTACGTGTACCCAGGGCCGTGCCCCCGTGACTGACAGCGCGGCGGTCCGTCCATTTGTTGACGACATTCCAGCCATGGCTGTAATTGGTGTTGAAATTGACGCGCGTGTAGAGTTTCTCCTCCTTTGCTATGCGGCTGACTATCTCGTTGGAATCGACCAGGTGGCCGAAGACTGCGAGGTCCAGGACATTCGCTTCCAGTCCTCCGCCTAGCACTTTCCATGAGTTATTTATGTGGCGCGTGGGCAGGTTGGTCGTCGAGTTTTCATTGCGACCATAAGGTGTGGCGCGATTTTGGTTTTGGCTAAGCTGACCATTGCGGAACATGGCGCGGAGCGAGTTCAGCTTGTGCGGTCTTGCGATTTCGCTTTCGACCAGCTCATCGACGGCCATCCCAGCTGCGCGCTCCTTGGCGGCACCCAGAATGTTAAAAGCGCCCGTGGAATAACTCTGGGTCCGGCCGATCTGGCATGGTTGGACGCCATCTTTTTCTACATCCCGGTCCGTGACCAACCCCACATCCCAAATAGCGGCGACGGCGTCTGAGTCGTTGGAGAAATGTATGGGCGCATTATCGGACCCTCTGGGTTGACTGATGGCGGGAGTCGTTTCGCTGGAATAATGCGCGATACACGCTTGATGCGACATGATCTGTCGGAGCGTTTGCGTGTGATGCGCGGGGGCGTTCGGGAAGTATGAATCGAAGCGCTTGGAAAGATCCAGATCAACCGGTTTGCCAGACCTTAGCTGCTGTCTTTCCTCGAGCTTGACGGCAAGCGTCGCGCCAATGGCTTTCGAAACGGACGCCAGTGCGTAGACGGTTTGTTCGGTTGCAGGCGTGCTTTGCGCCACATTCGCAAATCCGAAGCCGTTTTTGTAGACCACGCTTGGCCCCTGTAAGACAGCGACGGAAATGCCGGGCAGATTTCTGCTCTGCCGGTGACTGCCGATCAGCGTGTCGATACGGGCTGTTTGGTCTTTCGACAGGCTGGCCAAAGATGCGCGTGTGACACCCTGACCCCTGACGATGCCTGGGTGCAGAGGGGCGGGAATAGGAGCTTTCGCATCGCGCCAACGTTTTCTCAGAGCATCGTGCGTGAAGGCTTTGGGATCATAGAGGGTCTTCGCGATCGGATTGCGACCGGTTTCCGGCATAGGCCAGCCGAGCTGTTTGGACAGTGCGCTGATCGTCCGCTTGCCATTATGTTGAACATTCGTGTTTCCGAGATATCGGATACGGGAAAAATGCGTTCCGATCTTGTCTTCGCTGCCTGCACCGAACCACCCCTTATTGATCCCGTTGCGGACATTGGTCGGAGTGCGACCTGTCAGAATTTTGCCAGTCTTCGTATCGACGCCGAACTCGATGAAGCCCAGTTCCGTATCATTGCCCGGCATGTTCTTGCGCCACATCAGCCGAAGTTCTGCGATACCGTCCGGCCGTGTATTGGAAAATCCCCAGACCAGATGGCTGCCTTTGGTGCCGGGTCTGTCCATTTTGCCGGAGACGACGCGGGACGCGCTGACGCCGGGGATGCCGAAGCGCGAGAGGTCGTCGCTGGAATGCAGGGTCAGTGTGACCGTGGGGGCCACAATATCCGGATTGTTCATCGTCAGTCGCCAGACACCCTGAAAGGGGTCGTCTTTGAGCCATCCGGCAGGTTCGAGCGCGTTTTTGACGGACTGGTCGATTTCGGCAATCCAATTGCCGGATGGATTGTTCGCCAGTCCTCCGAGTTTAAGTGTTGCGGTCAGCAAGTCTGACTTGCCGCCTTTAAAGCGACCTTTGACGGTCCTGGAGTCCAGTTTCCCGGTCCAGTTCCCGGTCAGATCGTCGGTTTCCGGACCATAGCTCCACTGACCCTGGAATGCGGACTGCCCGCCATTCAGCGTCCATTCGAACAGGCCGTCATCGGAGTCTTCTCGGCTGGAGTCGACATCACCGAGATAGGTCATCGTATTCTGGTCCTGCCAGGTAAAAATTCCGCGCAAGCGTTTCCCATCGGTTTTGGCGAAGATGAAACCGCGGGCATCGTAGTGCCCATAAACATTGGTTCCGTCCTGCCAGAGGGTCACTTCACCGTAGGGAGTATCCCACACGCCTTCCCAGGGCCCGCCCGCTAAAGCGGGGGGTGCTATGAGAGCGAGCCCGCCCAGCATCGTTACGGCGAGCTTGTTCATGGTGCGTGTTTTCATCTTGCTTCCCTGTCTTGACAGTCATCCTCCAAGAGAAACGACGCATCATCCGGAAGCTGGACATGCAGGTCTGCATTGAGGTCGAGACGAGCGGGACTGACGGACTAGACGCTCCGCCAGTGCGGTCTTGACGATAGCTTTTCCATCACGCGCGATGATCCGATGATGAAACGGTTCCGCATGTCCGTGTTCTCGACCGACTGTCGTTTCCCACTTCGAACACCGTCAACGGGAGCCAGATATGAACATGCCATCGACCGCAAGGCTGGAGGGCCGGGGGCTTGCACGCACACAGTCCAGAACACAAAAAAAATCATCGGGGCAGAGGTCTGGCAAAAGTGTCATAATGTGGCTCGGCGCGGTCGCTCTGGGCGCGAGTGTGTTTCCAGCCAGCGCACAAGTCGAAACCTATGATGCGGTCTCGCCGTCGTCGCGTATCATGTTCGTCTTCGACGGCTCGAATTCCATGTGGGCGCCCGTCGACGGAGGCCGCAAGATCGATGTGGCGCGCAATGCGTTCGCAACGGCTATCGACGCCGTCCCCGCGACGACGGAACTAGGCTTGACGATCTATGGTCACCGGAGCCGGGGCGACTGTTCGGATATCGAAGTGGCCGTACCCATGACGTCAGGCTTGAGTGTCAGATCGCGCATGTCCGACAGCGTCGCCGCTGTCCGACCGAAGGGCAAGACTCCCTTGTCTAACGCCGTCCGCAAAGCCGCTGAATCGATGAAATATCAGGAGGTTCCGGCGACCATCGTTCTGATCACGGATGGGGTGGAGAGTTGTGGCGCCGATCCGTGTTCTCTGGCTCAGGACCTGGAAGAATTGGGGGTCGATTTCAAAGCGCATGTGATCGGCTTCGATCTATCGGGAGAAGAACAGGATGCCCTCGTCTGCATGGCGGAACAAACGGGTGGGACCTTCTTCAGTGCGCAGGACAGTACGTCTCTCGAACAGGCATTCGAACAGTTGATGGTCGTGGAAACCGCCGCGCCCGCCGCGGACGAACCGGCTTCAGTGCCGCAGCAGATATCCGTCTGGGTGGAGAGCGTTCGTCAGGCTGGAAAACCCCTGCCACTGAGGAGTGAGGGGGCGCCGGGCAATGACGAGC
>JBCCCX010000327.1:0-3410 GCA_039033275.1 Pseudomonadota bacterium
CCAAGGAAGCCGGAAAAGTGCGCCAGGAAGGCAAGGACTATCTGGTCAAGGACGGCGACATCATGCTGTTCAAGTTCAACGTGTGAAATGAATGCCGGGGACGACTTAAAAGTCACTCGCCCTCGAACGCCACGAGCGTCGTGACCGGCACGTTCAGGCTTCTGATGCGTGTCGCGCCCATCAGGTCCGGCAAGTCCACGAGGAACGCCGCGCCGACTACCTCGCAACCTGTCTGTCGCAATAGCGAAATGGCCGCGGCCGCCGTGCCGCCCGTAGCGATCAGGTCGTCCACGAGCAGGACCGTGTCCCCCTCACCCGCGCAGTCGGCATGGATTTGGAGCGTGTCGGTCCCGTATTCGAGGGCATAGTCCGCCTCCAGCGTGTCGAAAGGTAGCTTGCCTGCCTTGCGGACCGGGATGAACCCGACGCCCAGCTCTATCGCGACGGCCGTGCCGAAGATGAAACCCCGCGCATCGATCCCGGCGACGGCATCCACGCCGGCCGTCCGATACGGCTCAGCCAGCTGCCGCACCGCTTCCTTGAGGGCATCGGGATTGGCCAGGAGCGTGGTTATGTCCCGATACTGCACGCCGGGCTTCGGGAAGTCCGGAACCGTGCGGATTGCGGCTTTGAGGTCAGGCATTGACGGCATCCGTTTCGGGTAATGTGTGGGTCTCCGCAAAAGCCAGCGCTTCCCATTCCTGGAAATCCGGATCGCTCATCAGCTCGGAGATGTAGGTATCCGACCGCCGGGTTCGCGGCAGGCCATAGCTCTCGAACCGCGTCGCGACGGGCGCGTAGAACGCATCCGCAATCGACCATGCGTTGAAGAGGAAGGGCCCGTCATGGCGGGACAAGAGATCGTCCCACATATCAACGACTTCGGCCGCGTCTTTCAAGCAATCCTTCGGCATCGGCCCATCCGTTCGGCGTTTCAGGTTCATCGGCGCTTCCCGGCGCAAGGCGTCGAAACCCTCGTGCATCTTCTGAGTCACGCGCCGCGCTTCCGCCCGGTCGGTTGCTTCCTTGGGCCAGAGGTTCGGGACCATCTTGGCGCAGAATTCCGCGATGGCCAAACTGTCCGGGATGCGTTCTCCATTGACGTCCAGGACAGGAACGGTTCCGGCCGGACTGATGTCCAGCAAGCGTTGCTTGTAGCCCGGAATGTCGAGATCGATCACTTCGGTCGTGAACGGCACGTCCATCTTGCGCAGGATCAGCCACGGCCTCAGCGACCAGCTCGAATAATTGTAGTTCCCGATGAACAGTTTCAGCGCCATATCAGTATCCCAGCAATTTCAGCGCGGCGAGGAGTTGCGGCTTTTCCGTGGAAAATCCGGACTTTATCCAAAGAGCTTCAAGGGCCGACAGAGCCTTTCCGAGCGCCGGTCCTTTCGGCACGCCCGCCTCCAGCAGGTCCGCGCCGCGCAGCGGAAAAGTGGGCGGTGTCCAGCCCAGCGCCAGATCCGCCAACACCATCCACTTGGCCGACACGATCGCATCGGACGCGCCGGCGGCTCGCAACCTCGCGCGGTCGAGGATTGGCTGCTTGCCGGAGCGGTACACGGCCTGCATCCGGGCGCGTTCCGGCATGTCGTGGGACAGGTTTTCCGCATCCGACGCCCAAGCCTTGAGGCGACCCTTTTCCTTGTTGGAGAGTTTCAGCCGCTTTGAAAGCAGCGCCGCCGACAGCGGCTCGCGGGCCATCATGGCCATGAGACGCAGCAGAGGATCGGGTTTCAACCCCTCCCGCGCTTCGAGGGCGACGAGCCTTGCGAGACCGTCCACGTTGGTCGCTTCGGGCAGGAGCGTTTCCAGCAATTCCTGCTGCAACATGATGCGGACCGACCGGACGGGATCGGGCGCGGAGAGAAGCTTCTTGAGTTCGCTCCAGACCCGCTCGGCCGACAGCGTCTTCAATCTCGACCTATTCTCCCGGCAGGCGGTCAGGGCGTCCTTGGTGATCTTGGTGTCGCGGCCATAATAGGCGACGAAGCGGAATAGGCGCAGGATGCGCAGATAATCCTCCTGGACGCGGGCGTCCGCATCGCCGACGAAACGAAACCGCCGCATCTCGATATCGGCGAGCCCCTCGCCGGTCGGGTCGTAGAGACGGCCTTCCGCGTCGGCATAGAGCGCATTGACGGTGAAGTCGCGCCGGCGGGCATCCTCCGCCCAATCCTGCGTGTAGGCGATGACGGCGCGGCGGCCGTCCGTTTCCACGTCGCGCCGCAGCGTGGTGATCTCATAGGGCGCGCCTGAGACGACGGCCGTCAGCGTGCCGTGGGCGATGCCGGTCGGCACGGTCTTGATCTTGGCCGCCTTCAGCCGGTCAGCCACGTCTCGCGGCTCCAGCTGCGTGGCGAAATCGATATCGGCCGACGGCCGGGACCAGAGCGCGTTGCGCACGCAACCGCCGACGAAGCGCGTGGACCCTTCGGGCAAGGCGGCCAGAATGGCCGTCGCGCCGGTATCGTCCAGGAATGGCAAGGATCGGGGGTCGGGAGTCATCGCGGCGTTCATAGACGAGCGCCCGCCCGCCTCAACCCGCAATCGCCCCCAGCGCGCGCCGTTCGTTGAAAGCGCGATTCCAGACCCGTCGCGTCATCCCGGCCGTCATGCCCCAAATGTTGCGCTCGATCCCGTCCTCACCCGTATAGGGCATGTAGTAGACGGTCACGGTCCGCCCGTCGAACTCGACAGGCTTGGCGACGTGGTTGTCGGGGTCCATCAGAAAGGACAGAGGCACTTCGAAGGCTTCGGCCACCTCGTGCTCGTCGATGACCAGCTCCGCGTTTGGATCGACGATCCCGGCGAAAGGGGTAACGCGGAAAAATCCGGTCGCATCGAAAGATGGCAGCCGCCCGATCACGTCGATCTGCCTGGCAGTAAGCCCGATTTCCTCTTCCGTTTCGCGCAATGCGGCGGTCAGCACGGTTTCGCCTTTCTCGGCCTTCCCGCCCGGAAAGCTGATCTGCCCGGCATGGTTGGGCATGGTTTCCGGACGTTGCGTGTAGATGAGGTGCCAGCCACCATAAGCGTCGTCCACATCGCGCTGGACGAAGGGCAGAAGCACGGCGGCCACGCGCTGCGTGTCCCGCGTGATGCGGTCCGCACCGTCCGCGATCACGACAGGCAAAAAGGCCCGGCGCAGCCTGTCTTCGACCGGATCGATCAAGTCTTGTGCGCCCCTTCAGGACCGAGCGGGAAGAAGACGCCGCCAGACCAAACGCCCAGCGCGTCTTCATGTTCGACCGCCAGTTCGACAAGTTCGTAGAAGACAGGCCGTGCGATCGCGGCTTCCAGCCTGCCGCGCACGCGAACATAGGGGTCCGGTTCCATCGTGTCGGGATCGGTCTCCACGCGGATCGGGTTATTGGGTCCGGCTTCCACCGTTTCATTGAGATTGG
>JBCCCX010000328.1:0-3389 GCA_039033275.1 Pseudomonadota bacterium
CGGGCGGCCTTCGAACCATCGCGGCACATGTCGCACTCGGAGTCACGGGGCAGCATCACAGGCATTCGAGCGTGGTCGGGCCGGATGTCGCTCCGGGCCCGCCACAGGCAAGATATCGTGCTTCCCGTCTTCCAGGTCTGTGTCATCACACCCTCCGCTCGCGCGGATCTCCTAACTCATCCGGCGGCGCAGCGGCCGCGGGTTTGGGTTGTCATTTCTCATGAGGTCGCGGCGCTCAGCCGCCGCGTCTTTGCCGCCCTCCAGGCCGCGACATCCTCCAGCTTGGTATCGGGATCGCCGACGTAGTCCGAGCCGTTGCGCCACAGCGCGTGCATGACCACGGCGAGCTTGCGGGCGACGGCGATGCGCGCTTTCGGGTGGCATTTCGTCTTCGCGAGCTTCAGCCCCCAAGTCTTCAGCGCGTCGGTCCCCTTGAACCGGGTCAGCATCGCCGAGGCCGCCTCGTAGAAGGCGCGCCGCACATCCGGATCGTCCGCTTTGCTGATCCGACCTCGGATGTCGATCGAGCTGCCGGACTGCCAACGTTTGGATATCAGCCCAAAGTAAGCGGCTACGTCGCGCGATCGCCGGAAGCGCGACGGATCCTCCACCGCAGTGGCGAAGCTCAGCGCGATGATCGGTCCGACGCTGGGGATGGTTATGAACTGAGCGGTCTCAACCGGTCGTCGCAACGCTTCGATGATGGAGGTTGCGCTGGCGAAGCGGAATCGTGGTTCAAGCAGGGCGTTGAGGGCGCCACTGCGGTCGCCTGGACGGCCGGGCGTGGCGAAGCGCGAGGATCGGCGTCGGTTCTGGCTATCGATCGGGGCGGGCCGGACACGCGAAGATGCGGGGCGGGACGCGGGCGTGGCTCCTGCGGTAGGATCGCGGTGGTTCAGGGAGGCGGGCGGCATGCCACCATCGCATCTGGCGCCGTGGGCCCGTCCGCCCTCGGGGCGGTATCTGTCCTTCGCGGAGCGCGAGGAGATCGCGCTGCTCCGCGCCCAAGGCCATGGCGTGCGAGAGATCGCCAGAGGAACACGTCGAGCATCATCCACGATTTCACGCGAGTTGCGGCGGAACGCGGCCACGCGGAGCGGCGGCCTGGAGTACCGGGCTACCACCGCGCAATGGCACGCCGAACGAGCGGGCCGCAGGCCGCGTTCGACGAAGTTCGAACATCATGCCGACTTGCGCCGCTACGTGGAGGATCGCCTTGCCGGCATGATCGCCCATCCCGACGGCCGACCAGCGCCAGGTCCTGACGTTCCGTGGACCAAACGCCGGTCCGTTCGGCGCCAGCATCGACGGTGGAGCAAGGCCTGGAGCTCTGAACAGATCTCGGCCAGGCTCCGGATCGACTTCCCCGAGGACAAGACGATGCGCGTCAGCCACGAAGCGATCTACCAGGCCCTCTATATCCAGGGCCGTGGCGGGCTGCGCCGAAAATTGAGCGCTTTCCTGCGCTCGGGACGGGCTCTTCGCGTTCCGCGTGCCCGGACGCGTGGGCGGGGCAAGTCGTTCGCCGACCCTGAGGTCATGATCTCCGAACGCCCTGCCGAGGTCGAGGATCGCGCCGTTCCGGGCCACTGGGAAGGCGATCTGATCCTCGACCTGAACGCCTCGGCCATCCACTGCCCGGCAGGGTTATGCGCAGCATGATCCCGAGAGGGGGAACCCTAGTGGAGCGAACCACGCGATTCACGATGCTGCTGCATCTACCGCCCATGCCCGGCCATCGCAAAGGGCCACGAGCCAAGAACGGCCCCGCCTTGGCTGGACGGGGGACCGAGGCGGTGCGCGACGCCATCGCGGCAACCATCACGACACTCCCCGCGCAACTGCGCCGTTCGCTCACCTGGGACCAGGGAACAGAGATGGCCCGCCATGCCGATCTGCGCATCGATCACGGCCTACCCGTCTACTTCTGCGACCCTTAAAGCCCCCTCTTGTCTTATTCCTGTCGGGCCTCCTCGTGCATGATGGAGGCCGATCCGTCGACTGCGCAGCCGACGGATCGGCGGGGGATGGATCGCACCCCTCTTGGTCGCGATGGACCGTTCCCGAGTGAGGTCGCCCCCGCATCTTCTTCTGACCTGGACGGATACCTGGGCGCGAGGCCCGCATGACAAGACGAGGTGGAGGAGCATGACCATGCAGGACGTGATCGGCGTGGACATTTCGAAGGATCATCTGGACGCCTACTACGCGGGTTCGGGGGAACACCGACGGTTCTCTAATGACAAGGTGGGACTGCTGGCCCTATGTCGATGGCCCCGTGGCCGAGGCGACGTCCTCACCGTATTCGAAGCGTCCGGGGCTTATCATCGGGACCTCGAACAAGCTCTGGCACGGGAGACTCTACCTTTCGCCAAGGTCAATCCGCGACAGGCGCGCCGGTTCGCCGAGGCGATCGGCCAAGTCGCCAAGACCGATAGGGTGGATGCGATGGTCCTTGCTCGGATGGGCGGGACGCTGCATCTGACGTCGCGAGCGCCGATTTCCGAACACCTGGCCGAACTTCAGGATCTGCTTGTATTTCGGCGCGGGCTCATCCGTGATCGAACGGCGGCTCAGACGCGGCTCAAGACGGCCAGACCGACCCTTCTGCGCCGTCTCCTCGGGCAGCGTCTCGCACAGATCGAGCGACAGGTCGCGTCGGTCGATCGCGCCATGCAAACCATCATCGACGCAGACCCGGACCTGTATGCTCGCAGAGACATTCTGGTCAGCATCCCAGGCATCTCGACCGTATCCGCCACCGCGATACTCGTGGACATGCCCGAGCTCGGCGGAATGGACGGCAAGCAGGCCGCTGCCCTCGCAGGCTTGGCGCCAATGTCTCGTCAGTCCGGCCGATGGCAGGGCCAGGAGCGAATACAGGGCGGAAGATCGGCCGTCCGCCGCGCGCTCTTCACGCCAGCCCTCAGCGCAATCCAGCACAACCGGCCGGCCAAGAAGCGGTTCCAGCAACTCGTCGACGCTGGAAAGCCCCGCAAGGTTGCTCTCACCGCCGTCATGCGGAAGCTCATCGTCACCGCGAACGCGCTCTTCAGAGACGGCCGAAAATGGTCAGAACAGCACCCTTGATCATCACGGATACTCGGCTTTTTGTCAAAGCAATCGCCTGCCGGGCATGGCAGCGCGGCACGAACGAGAACACCAACGGACTGCTGCGCCAGTACTTCCCAAAAGGGACGGACCTCGCCGCGCATGGACCAACCGAGCTCGACGCGGTGGCCGCGGCACTCAATGGCAGACCCCGAAAGATGGAGTTGACCCGGTTTCACGGACACCTTGAGAGTTCAGCCGGAGGTGTTCCTGATGACCCGCTACCGCCCTGCCTATCCACCGGAGTTCCGGCGCCAGATGATCGACCTCGTCCGCGC
>JBCCCX010000329.1:0-3389 GCA_039033275.1 Pseudomonadota bacterium
CCGCGGCTAAAAAACCTCAGCGTTGACTTTTTTGTCAGCCCCAATGTCAACGGCGCCGATGATGGACTTTCCCGGACAAGTCGTTTGGGTCAGGGGGGGTGCGGGCGGCATCGGCGAAGCCTGCGTGCGGCGCTTCGCGGACGCGGGCGCGAGCGTGCACTTCACCGACGTCAAGGACGATGACGGCGCGCGCGTCGCGCGAGAAACCGGCGCGCACTACCATTCGCAGGACGTGACCGACGAGACGCGCTGGGCGGCGCTGGCCGCGGACATTGTCGGCGCGCACGGCCGGCTCGACGTGCTGGTCAACAATGCGGGCATCTTCGCGCCCGGCTCCATCGAGGAGATGACGTCGGAGATCTGGGACCGGACGATGGACGTGAACCTGAAGTCGGTCATGCTGGGTTGCCGCGAGGCCGTGCGCGCCATGCGCCGCAATCCGGACGGTCCGTCCGGCTCGATCGTCAATATCAGCTCCATCACGGGTTTCATCGGCCTGGCGGGCGGTGCGGCCTACACGGCCAGCAAGGGCGGGGTGCGACTGCTGACCAAGTCGGTCGCCGTGCACTGCGCGCGGCAGTACGGCCGGATCCGCTGCAACAGCGTCCATCCGGGCACGATCGACACGCCGATGAACCGCGCCGCCTTCGACGCCTCGCCCGACCCGGACGGGATGCGCGACTTCTTCGGCACGCTGCAGCCCGTGGGTCGGATGGCCGACCCGGACGAGGTCGCCACGGCGGTGGCCTGGCTCGGCTCCGACCTCGCTTCCTTCGTGACGGGTACGGAGCTGGTCGTGGATGGCGGCTGGCTGGCGGCCAGCGGCTCGCTGTGAGGAGCGCGACCCGATGAGCTTCATCCGCACAGAAGAGCAGGACATGCTGGCCGCGACCGTGGAAAGGTTCGTGAGCGAGCGCTACGACCTGGAGCAACGCGCCCGCGCCCTCGCGGAAGCCGGCGGGTTTTCGCGCGACAATCTCGCCCAACTAGCGGAGCTGGGCGTGCTCGCCCTGCGCCTGCCCGAAGCGCAAGGTGGG
Source organism: Pseudomonadota bacterium (assembly GCA_039033275.1). Taxonomy (GTDB): domain Bacteria; phylum Pseudomonadota; class Alphaproteobacteria; order Caulobacterales; family Maricaulaceae; genus Litorimonas. Next base: position 1,038 of record JBCCCX010000329.1, read on the forward strand.
CTGGGGGGCACATTGTCCGACGCGGCCGTCGTCGCCGAAACGCTGGGCCACGGCCCTATCGTGGAACCCGTCCTGATTTCCGCCTTCGTCTGCGCGCCGCTGATGGCCGAGCACGGACACGACACCCAAGCCGCTTTGGCGGAGCGGGTCGCGGGCGGCGACGCCGTGCTGAGCCTCGCCTTCGCCGAGCCGGAGGCACGATTCTCGACTTGGCCGCGCGGGACCCGGGCGGAGCGCCAAGGCGACGGCTTCGTCCTGCGGGGCAGCAAGACCGCCGTGCCGGGACCTGTCACGCTGGACGCGGTGATCGTCCCGGCCCTGCTGGACGATAGGCTGGAGATGTTCGTCCTGCCGCCCGGCACGCCAGGCGTGGGCGCGCGCGAATACCGGCTGGTCGACGGCACGCCCGCTCTGGAATTGACGTTGGACGACGTAGGCCTGGACGCGGATGCGCACCTGCCGGGCGGGGACGCCGCCTATACGGATGCGCTGATGCGCGCGCGCATCCTGGCGAGCGCGGAGATGCTGGGCCTGATGGAGCGGCTGTTCGCCGAGACGCTGGACTATCTGAAAACCCGCATCCAGTTCGGCCGTCCGATCGGCAGGAACCAGGCCCTGCAGCACCGCATGGCCGAACATCACGTCCGGCTGGAACAGAGCCGTTCCGCTGTGATGCGGGCCTGCATGACCCATGACCGCGGCAGCGACGCCTGGCACCGCGAGGCGCTGGCGGCCAAGGCCTGCGTGTCCGACGCCGCCATGGCGGTCGGCCAGGATGCGGTGCAGATGCACGGGGCCATGGGCACGACGGACGAGCTGATGATCGGCCACTACCACAAGCGCGCCCTGTGGCTGCAAAGCCTGCTAGGCGACGCGGCCACGCACTACCGCCTGTTCGATGCGGCGGGCGGCGCACCGCGCGACGCAGCGTAAGGACACGAAAGGGACGACGCCCATGCTGCTAGAACTCACGCCCGAGGAACGCGCCTTCCAGCAGGAGGTGCGGCAGTTCCTCGAAGACAATCTGACGCCCGACCTGGTCGAGGCCGGGCGCGGCACGCCGTCCGTCTTCGTGGAAAAGGACATTCACGACAAATGGCAGGCCATCCTGCACGCGCGCGGCTGGGCCGCCCCGTCCTGGCCGGAGGAACATGGCGGCACGGGATGGAGCGCGACCCAGCGCTATCTGTTCCAGACCGAATGCGCGCGCGCCGGCGCGCCCGCCCTCGCCGTGCAGGGGCTAAAGCTGGTCGCGCCCGTCATCTACACGTTCGGCACCGACGAACAGAAGGCCGAGTTCCTGCCCAAGCTGCTCTCCGGCAAGCATTTCTGGTCGCAGGGCTTCTCGGAGCCCGGATCGGGCTCCGACCTCGCCTCGCTCTCCATGTCGGCCGTGCGGGACGGGGACGACTATGTGCTGAACGGCTCGAAAATCTGGACGACGTTCGCGCACCATTCCAACTGGATCTTCCTGCTGGTCCGGACCGACCGGGAGGGAAAGCCGCAGGCGGGCATCACCTTCCTGCTGGCGCCGATGGACCTGCCGGGCATCGAGATCCGGCCGATCATCACCATGGCGGGCGACCACGAGGTCAACCAGGTCTTCTTCGACGATGTCCGCGTGCCCGTGTCCAACCGCGTGGGCGCGGAGGGCCAGGGCTGGGAGATCGCCAAGTTCCTGCTAGCCAACGAGCGCGGCGGGGGCAGCATGGCCCCCGGTATGCTGTCGCAGCTGGCCGCGATCCGCGACCGCGCGCGCACCGAACCGGACGGGATGGGCGGCTATCTGATCGACGATCCGGACTTCGCGCGCGACCTCGCCCGCGTCGAGGTCGAGGCGATGGCGCTGGAGATGACCGAGCTGCGCATCCTCGACAAGCTGGAGCGCGGCGCGCCATTGGGCGCGGAAGCCTCGGTCGCCAAGCTGGTGGGCTCCAACCTGCGCCAGGCCATCGACGAACTGTCCGTGTCCCTGCACGCCTATGCCGGGCTTCAGCTCGAAACGGCGCGCCCGCTCTACGGCACGCAAGGCCCCGAAGGCGTCGGCGCGGCGGACGCGATACACGCCATGCCGACCTATCTGAACAGCCGCGCCTGGACCATTTTCGGCGGGTCCGACGAGGTGCAGAAGACCATTCTGGCGAAATCCGTGCTGGGGCTTTAGGCGAGCTTTCCTTCCGCGCACGCGCCCTTGTCCCACCGCCGTGCAGTCTGGCGGCGCGCTGTGGTCTCGCCGCTTGTTGGCGACGCGAGGCGCGGGCCCGGCCCCCGCGATGGAAGCTAGGCAAGAGGTTACCATTTTACGCGATGGGCCGAGGCCCGCGCGATGAAGAGTCTGGCCGTCCGCCGCCG
>JBCCCX010000330.1:0-3382 GCA_039033275.1 Pseudomonadota bacterium
CGCGGGCAATGTCCTGCAATTTATGATCGATCGATGATTCGTAGCTATCGTCTCGACGATTGCGCCGCTCAAGTTCAGCGCTAGTCCGGTGTATCGAAAGCCAGTTTACTTCAACAAGGTCAGACAAAATGCCGCTAAGGCGTGCGCCAGCCTCTCGGTATCGTTTTGATCTCGTGTATCGGATGTCATGATATATTCGGTCGTCGTATGGCCCCTCAACGCCATAAGTTCTTCCTTTTTCGCTGGCCTTTTCTTTAACAGTGTAAATAAGTTCGAAGCTCCCCATCTTAGGGTCAACATTCTTGGCCACCTCGATGATCGGCTTCCGATTGGCGCCAACGGTCTTAAGCTTGATCGTAGCTTTGTCAAACTGCACTGAATATAGCGCCGGGATGTCGGCGCGCAGAACAGCTGAAACCAAGTTAATTATTGTAGTTTTGCCGCTTCCATTAGGCCCGATAAGAAAATTAAGGTCCGGGTTCAGATTCAGGGATACGTTTTTCCGACCCCAAAATCCCTCGATCTCTACGCTTTCGATATAGTTCAACAGCCTTATTCCAAATCTGTTCTGACGTGCTCGATGTCGGCCTAACTTCGTACGAACTTAGAGCGATAATCTATCATTTGCCACTACAGATGCGCTTGACCGTGCTACGATGTAAGCGTCCGGTCTGACTGCTACCTGGCGTAGTTCCAGGGCATGAGCTCTTCGACGCGGGTGATCTTGTAGTCCGGGATGCGAGCGAGGGTGTCAGCAAGCCAGGCGTGCGGGTCGACGTCGTTGAGCTTGGCGGTCTCGATTAGGGTGGCGGCGATGGCGAGGGCCTTGCCGCCAGATGCCGATCCCGCGAAGAGCCAACTCTTCCGTCCCAACGCGCAGCCGCGCATGGCGCGTTCGGCGGCGTTGTTGTCGATCTCAATGGCGCCTCCCGACAGGTATGGCCTGAGCCGCGGCAGGCGGTTCAGCGCATAGCGGATCGCCACCGCGAGCGGGGTCTTTCCCGACAGGGTGGGCAGCTGCTCCGCGAGCCATGCCTCGAGCGCGTCGAAGACGGGGGCGGCGTGCTCCTGGCGAGCCTGGACACGCTCCTCGTGCGGTGCGCCGCGGACGGTCTTCTCGACCGCGTAGAGCTCGGCGATGCGGGCGATCGCCTCCTCGGCGATGGCGGAGCCCTGGGAGCGGTGCACGTCGACGAACTTGCGCCGGACATGGGCCAGGCACGCGACCTCTCGGATGTCGCCGCCTCTGTAGAGTTCCTCGAAGCCCGCGTAGCCGTCCGCGTGCATCCAGCCCTCGAAGCCCGCGAGGTGCTTTGCCGGGCGACTGCCCTTCCGATCCTCCGAGAAGCGATAAAGTGCAGCCGGCGGTGCGGGCCCGGACCACGGCTGCTCATCACGCACGTAGGTCCAGAGCCGCGCCGTCCGCGTCTTGCCGGTGCCGGGCGCGAGTATCCGGACCGGGGTGTCGTCTGCGTGGATCGCATGACCGTCCAGCACGTGGCGGCCGATCGCCTCGGCGAGCGGCTCCAGGAGCGCCGTCGACTTGCCGACCCAGTCGGCCAGCGTCGAGCGGTCGAGGTCGATCCCCTCGCGGGCGTAGACCTGGGACTGGCGGTAGAGCGGGAGGTGGTCGGCATACTTGCTGACCAGCACGTGGGCGAGCAGCCCCGGTCCAGGTCGGCCGCGCTCGATGGGACGCGAGGGCAGCGGCGCCTGGGTGAAGCGCTCGCAGCCTGAGCAGGCGAAGCGGGGCCGTGTGATGCGGTTCACCACGAAGCGACCCGGGACATACTCGAGTTCTTCGGTCACGTCCTCGCCGATCTGCCGCAGACGACCCCCGCAAGCGGCGCAGTCGTCCTGGGCGGGCAACAGCTCGATCTCCGTGCGCGGCACGTGGTCCGGGATGGGTCGGCGCTTGGGCTTGCCCGTCTCCTCGGCGGGCTCCAGCAGGCACAGCTTCGCGGTCATCGCCGCGGCCGCGAGTTCGCTCGTCTCCAGCGCCAGCTGTAACTGCTCGGCCGTCTCCGCGGAGGCGCCGAACCGATGCGCCCGGTGCCCGGCAAGTTGGTGGCGCAGCTTCTCGATGAGCACCGCCTGCGCCTTCACCTCTGCGATCAGGCGCTCCGCGAGCGAGCGCAGATCGCCGGGATCGTCCGGGAGGGCGGTGGCCTCGTCGAGCATGGTGAAGATGGTAGCGGTCGGCGATCCTTGTGGGAATCCTCTATCCCGTCCGCAGTGGCCGCCAAGTCCTCTGCGGCGTGCGCCAGTCGATCCCCTCCAGGAGCATTGCCAACTGCGCGGGCGTCAGTGCCACCTTCCCGTCCTTTGCCGAAGGCCAGACGAACCGACCCTTCTCCAGGCGCTTGGAGAACAGGCACGCGCCCTGGCCGTCCCACCAGATCATCTTGATCAGATCGCCCCGGCGGCCGCGGAAGACGAACAGATGCCCGGCATACGGGTCCTCCTTCATCGTCGCCTCGGCCTGCGCGGCCAAGGTCGCGAAGCCGCGCCGCATATCCGTCACCCCCGCGGCCAGCCAGACCCGCGCACCCGCCGGAATGGGGATCACGGCCCGGGCTCCGAGAGCGCCCGCAGAAAGCGCGCAAGCGCATCGGGATCGTAGGCCCCCTCGACCCGGAGCCGGTGCCCGCCCGACAACGCGATCTCCATCACGCCGGCCGGGCGGGGTTCGGGCGGCTCGTCCGGCAACGGCGCCGCGTCCGGCTCCGCGACCAGCTCCACGGGCAAGAAGGCCGTCGTCGCGCCATCCACCACCTCGTCGGTCCGGGCGGCCAGCGCCTCGATCGGCGGCGCCACCTCCTCCGGCGCGAAGCGCGCGTCCCGTAGCCACGTGAACACCAGGTTCGCGTTCACGTCATAGCGCCGCGCGACCTGGCTCACCGAGATCCCCGGCAACCGTGCCTGCCGGCAGATCATCCGCTTCTCGTCATCCGCCCAGATGCGCCGCTTCCGCGCCCCCTTCGCCATCCGCACCCGTCCCGTAATGTCCACTATCGCTAATGGACACTACGGCCACGCTAACCGCTCAGGCAGGGCAGCGAGGCCGGACGCTTACGCTACGATGCTTTCAGGCCCCGTCACATCGGCCGTGGAACCAGAACGGCCACGTTCGGCATGGATGATGCCTTGGAACGAGTGCACAGGGGCATGCTGCGGCGCAGTGCACTCTTGCGGCGTCAATGACCGGTCTGGGCCGTCAAGCCGAATATGCGCTACCTACAGCCCCGACCTCATCCTGGATGTGCTCCGGACCTGACGTTCTTCGTCGCAACGATCAGCAGGTACTCCGGCAGTCCATGCATCGGCACGCCCTCCCAGTCCTCAACGCCCTCGCCGTACTCGTCCACCGCGACGATGCGAC
>JBCCCX010000331.1:0-3366 GCA_039033275.1 Pseudomonadota bacterium
AGGCCGACAGCAGACCCCGGCAATAAATGCCGGGGACGACTCAAGTTTTTCATGTGCCTGCATCCGCGCCGCTCAATCCCCTCTCCCGCTCATTCCCGCGCACGCGGGAATCCAGGGGCTCAGCCACATCGAAGTCTTCGCAAGAACTGGATCCCCGCGTGCGCAGGGATGAGCGGATAAAGGAAAGAATTAGGATGCCAGCGCGTGCAACCGGGACGGGGCTGCGGCCTCTCTCGCACATCCGCGCCTACAACTCCTCCACACTCCCTGGCAGTCTCGCTCGGCTGTTCAGCCAGCGGACGCCGCGCAGGTCGGCGAGGCTGACCTTGAGGCGGCCGAGGTTGGTGTATTTGCTTTCGCCTTCCCCGCGGGGTCGGTGATCGACGTCGCGATATTCGCACGCATAGCCCTCGCGCAGCATCAAGGCGGGCAGGTAGCGGTGGACGTGGTCGAAATAGGGCAGCTCGAGGAATGCGGCGCGGCGGAAGACCTTCAGCCCGCAGCCCGTATCGTCGGCCCCATCATGCAGGAGCCGCTTGCGCACCCCGTTGCCGATGCGCGAGCCAAGCCGCTTGGCGGCCGTGTCGCGGCGGCGGGCACGGCGGCCGCCAACCATGGCGAGCGTTTTGGGCGCGTCGTCGCGGATCAGTTGCGCGTAGAGGGCGGGAATGTCGGCGGGCACGTTCTGACCGTCCGAATCGAGCGTGGCGATGACGGGCGCAAGCGCCGCCATGATGGCGGAGCGGAGCGCGCGCGACTGCCCGGCATTGCGGGCATGGGCGAGCACGCGCAGTTGCGGGTAGTCCGCCTTCAAGGCGACCAGCCGGACGCGCGTATCGTCCGTGGAGCCGTCATCGGTCACGACGATTTCGTGCGGCACGCCGGACAGGGCCGCGTCGATCTCCGCGATCAGCGGGCCGAGATTGCCGGATTCGTTATAGGCGGGCAGCACGACCGCGAGGTCGGGGGTCCGCACCGTGTCGGATGTCATGGCGGGAACTTGGCAGGCACGCCCCGCGCGTGCAAGCTGCGCATGCTGCGTCCCGCGCACCGGGCAGGCTTGCTCTGGCCCGCAGTGCGCGCCATGCCGCCCGCGTGACTTTTCCTTTCTCAGACCGATGGCGCGACCTGCTGCTGCTGAGCCTCGTCGCGCTGATCGCCTATCTGCCCGGCCTGGCTGCGCTGCCGCCGATCGACCGGGACGAGGCCCGCTACATGCAGGCGACCGTGCAGATGGCGGAGACGGGCGACCTGATCGATATACGCTTCCAAGACGAGGCCCGGCACAAGAAACCGGCCGGAGCCTACTGGGCGCAGCTGGCGAGCCTAAACCTCACGGGACAGCTCGACGACGTCCGGCGCGGCGAACGCGCGGCTTGGGCGCACCGTCTGCCCAGCGTGCTGGGCGCACTGATCGCGGTCTGGGCGACCTATCTGGCGGGTCTGGCGTTGTTCGGACGGCGGGAGGCGTTGCTCAGTGCCGGCCTGCTGGCCGTGTCCGTCTCGCTCGCCTTCGAGGCGCACATCGCCAAGACGGACGCGATGCTGGCGGGCGCGGCGGCGGTAACGCTTTATGGGGCCGCAGCCCGGCGCGCCTGGCCGTTCTGGCTGGCGATTGCAGCGGGGACGCTGCTCAAGGGTCCGATCCTGCTGGGCGTGGCCGGGTTGGCGCTGGCGTCGGACGCGCTGTGGAACCGCTCCGCCGGACGCGGGCGCGCCCTGGCCCGGCCCGTGCCCATCCTGGCCGCTCTCGCCATCGCCCTGCCCTGGTTCGTCGCCATCGGCGTGAAGACGGACGGGGCCTTCTTCGCCGAGGCGCTGGGACGGGATTTCGGCGGCAAGATCGCAGGCGCGCAGGAAACGCATGGCGGCCCGCCGGGCTATTACGCGCTGACGACCCTGGCCATGTTCTGGCCAGGCGTCCTGGCGCTGCCGGTCGGGGCGCTGTTTGCGTGGCGGAAGCGCGGCGAAGCGGGCGTTCGCCTGCTCCTGGCGTGGATCGTGCCGATGTGGTTGGTGCTGGAATTCGTCCCGACCAAGCTGCCGCACTATACGCTGCCGCTCTACCCAGCGCTGGCGTTGCTCGCGGGGGCCGCGTGGGCGCGGCTGGAGGATGCGCGGAAACTGCGGCTGGCCGGGCTGATGGTGGCGGGCCTCGTCGGACTTGTTCTTTCGGTCGCGGTCTCAGGTGTCGCGTCGTCCGCGCCGCGTTCGGGGCCCGACATTGCGCTCGCGGCCGGACTCGGCGTGGCAAGCGTCATTGCGCTTGTGCTGCTCTGGCGCGGGCGCGAGGTCGCCGCCCTGCTCTGCGCGGCGCTGTTCATAGGCGTGGGTTTCGGCGCACTGTCGCGCAGCCCGTTACTGGACCTGTCGCCGCGCCTCGTCGCGGCCGCGCCGGAGGGCGCGCGCATCGTTACGCCCGACTACCGCGAACCCTCGCTCGTCTTCCTGGCCGGGACGCAGACGGGCCTGACCCGCGCGGCCCGGATCGGCGACCTGCTGGTGCTGAAGACCGGTTCGCCGCCCCCCGCCTGCGCGCCGTCTAAGGGCCTGATCGTGGCGGGCACGCACTACGCCAAGGGGGACCGGATCGCATTGAGCCTATGGCCTACGGATGGCTGCACGCAGGCCGAACTGGACACCTGGGCGATACAAGCGGACTAGGTCCGGCGCAGACCGCGCCACGCCGCGCGCCCCATGACGGCGGCGACGAGCAGCGGGGTCAGCAGCAGCGCCGCCAGCTTCGCGGCCGGGCCTTCATCCGTCCAGAAATAGCGCAGGAACCCGTCCAGCTTGTGCATCTCCACTGTCCAGGGAGGCGCGTCGGAGGTCGCGCCGTGGTGCCGCGCCCGCGCGTCCGGCACGAACAGGACCGAACCGCCGGCGCGCCGCGCCCGGCGGCAGAGGTCCACATCCTCGACGTGGAGGAAGTAGCCGGAATCGAACCCGCCCAGCCGGTCGAAGGAGGCGCGGTCCGTCATCAGAAACGCGCCCGTCACGGTCGGCATCGGCACGGGCTCATCGGGCAGGGACTCGCTATCGCGGTTGAAGCGCGGAAAGCCGGGCAGCCGGTGCAGCGGCGTGAAGGCGCAGAGCGCCGAGATGGGCGTCAGCGCGCCGCGGCGAGCCCCGCGCTGTTCGCGCCCGTCTTCGTCCAGGATCAGCCCGCCGGCGATCCAGGGGCGCGGGGCGGACGCGGCCGCTTGGCCGAGCGCGCGCGCAGCACCCGGCTCCACCACCGCGTCCGGGTTGAGAAAGAGCAGCCGGTCTCCGCTCGCCATCGCCGCGCCGTAATTGCTGGCCTGGGCGAAGCCGACATTGCGGTGACCCTGCAACAGGCGCACATGCCCGAACCGGTCGGCCAGC
>JBCCCX010000332.1:0-3356 GCA_039033275.1 Pseudomonadota bacterium
CCCAAACTGATACAGAACACGTCCATGCCTTGTCCGCCAATGGCCCGGACCGCGCGTTTGGCGTCGTGGACCAGATAGTCCGGGTCGGGGCAGTCGATATCCGACGGTTCTCCGTCTGTCACCAGGAGGATCAGGCGACGATAAGTCGGCTGACGGGCCAGATCGGCGGCAGCATGGCGCAGTGCGGCGCCGAGGCGCGTGGAGTAGCCCGACGTCAGACCAGCGAGCGCCGCTCCGATCCGCTCCGATGGCGGCGTCGCGAACTCCTTGATGCGGGTATACCGCACGTCCTCGCGGCCGTTTGAGTTAAAGGCGCCGATGGCGAACGGATCACCCATGCCTCGCATCGCTTCGGCCAACAGCAGCACCGATTCACGCTCCAGATCCAGTATGGTCTGCCCGCCCGGAACTCTATCGGCGGTGGATTGCGAGATATCTAGCAACACGCTGACCGCCAGGTCGCGCGTGCGCCGGGCCATGATCTGGTAGACGTGCGGGTCCGGCGCATCGCCTGTCCGCAGCGCCGCCAGCATATCGATGCACGCGTCCAGATCCAGCGTCTCGCCCTCGGCCTGACGACGAAGGCGTTGCGGACGCCCAACACGGGCGGCGCGGACCAAAGTGGCGATGCGGGCGGCCATATCGGCGTGGCGGTCCAGCACATCTGCGGCGAAGCGCGGATCGCCGAGGCGGGCCGGATGTTCAATCACCGTCGTCCAGTCCGGCCGCTCACGCGCGGCCTGGTGGTCGTATTCAGGGTAGGTCGCGACGGGCGCACCATCATCAACCGTCTCGGCGGGTCGCGATCGCGCCTGCCGCGCGCCGGGCGCATGATCGTCCTCACGCTTCCGGTCCGGCGTGTCGGTTTCCCCCTCGCGCAGGCGTGCGCTTTCGACAACGACGGCCTCGGCGTCTTCGGGCGGCGTTTCGTCGTCCCAGATCCAAAGCCCCGCATTGTCATCGCGATAGGGCGGCTGCGGGGCGTAGGTCTTGGCGTTGAACTGCACCCGCATCTGGCCGAGCTCGTTGCCGAGCAGATCGCCGATGGCGCGGCTGATTCCAGGATCGTCCAGCCGGTCTTGCGCTGCATGGAACATGTCGCGGCCCTTGCGGACCCAGCCGTCGATGTCCTTAAAATTCGGATCGATCAGCGCGCGCGACAGGCGAGCGAACAGGCTGGGGGCGGTCATGGCGCCCGAAGCGTCGGCGATATGGAAGGGGATCCACAACCGCGCAAGGCCCGGCAATTCGCGCATGGCGATGGCCTCGACGCGGGCGTCCTCGATCAGCGAGACGACTGCTGTCTGGACAGGCTTCAGCTTGCCGATGGGAAATCGACGCCCGGAATGGCGCATATGCGCGCCGATATGGGCCAGAGACGCCCGATAAAGCGCCAGCGCCTGATCGCCCTGAAACCCGGGAAACCGCGCGGGCATTTGGATCATGCCGTCGCCAAAACGCGCCCGACGCAGCGTCCCGTCATGGCGGTCGGGCGCCGCAGGCCGGATCGGTGGGCGCACACCCCAGAGTGCGGTCATATAGGCGCGCATCCGCTTTTCCACATCGAAGAACCCGGTGACGCCGGATTCCCGGTCAAAGAGGCGCTCCGCGTCCGCTGTCTCCATGCGGAAAAACGCCAGCCGCTTGTCCGTATCGGCGCCGGCGAGGCGCACCCCATCCATGAGCCACGCCTCAAATCCTGACAGGTTCAGGCCCGCCAGCAGGGGGTCGATGCGCTCCAGCACGGGCGACGTCGATTCCGGAGCCATGGCGGCGAAGCGTTGCATCAGGCTCATCCACGAACGGAACCGCCGCCCGTCGCCCAGCCGCGCGGCGACTGAGGGCGCGGCCGTGCAGACCATTTCGCCCGCGCGGGCGCCGGACTTGATCGTGATGGCCGAGAGGTAATCGCCCATATCCACCGCAGGTTCTGGACCGACAATGCGCGCAACGGCGGGACCGGCGCGGCGGAACGCCGTCTCAATCGGCGCGCCATAGCCGGCGCCTTCGATTTTGCGCCGGGCGCGCAGCCATGGGGCCAGCCACTCGCCCGGGAAAGCGTCGCGGACATCTTGCGGTTCCGCCTCGGCCGCGTCGCCCGCCAACCGGATGTAGCCGCGCGCCGCGCTCATCTGGTCAGCCGCAGGCGGCGACGGCGTTGGTCAGGGCGTCGCGCATGTCCGGGTCGTCGGTGATCGGCAGGATAAGGGCCAGATCGCAGGCCTCGGACAGCGGCACGCCTTCTCGCATCAACGCGCCTGCATGGATCAGCATTCGGGTCGAGGCGCCTTCGTTCAGCCCGTGGCCGCGCAGGTTGCGAGAGCGCATGGCGATCTGCACCAGCTTGTGCGCCGAGGGGGCGTCGATCCGGGCCTCGGCGGCGACAATCTCGGTCTCGACGGCCGGGTCGGGATAGCCGAAGTCCAACGCGCAAAACCGCTGCTTGGTGCTTTCCTTAAGATCCTTGAGCACCGACTGGTAACCCGGGTTGTATGAGACGACCAGTTGGAAGTCCGGATGGGCGCGGACCAGTTCGCCCTTCTTCTCCAGCGGCAGGATCCGCCGGTTGTCGGTCAAGGCGTGAATGACGACAGTGGTGTCCTGACGCGCCTCGACGATTTCGTCCAGATAGCAGATGCCGCCATGGCGCACGGCCATGGTCAGCGGGCCATCGGCCCAAATGGTGCCCGACGGGTCCAGCAGATAGCGCCCCACCAGATCCGAGGCCGTCATATCCTCATGACAGGACACCGTCACGAGCGGGCGTTCCAGCGCCCAGGCCATATGCTCGATGAAGCGTGTTTTACCGCAGCCGGTCGGACCCTTCAGCATCACGGGCAATCGGGCGGCATAGGCCGCGCGGAACTGCGCGACCTCGCGCCCGGTGCTGTGGTACTTCGGCTCGTCCGCGATGCGGTATTGGTCGAGGTCCATGGACGCCTCCTGAACTGACCGGGGACGCGGCGCCCCCGGTCACGCCAAACCCATCAGCGATGGACGGCGGTTTTCTGGTTCGGAATGCCCTCCATCGGGCATTCGTCCGTGCCGACCGTGGGCCGCGTCAACGCCTCGACCATCTCGCGCGTGCCCTCCGGGTCCGCCGCCCACTTGGTGTAGAAATCATACGGGCAGGCGGCCAGTCCCTTGTCGCCTTCGTCCGAGTTGATCATGCCGGTATAACCACGATGCAACAGCTTGAAGAGGTGGTTCTGGCTTTGCCCATTCCGGCGCGCGTCGCGGATGGCCGAGACAGACAACTGCGCGTACTGAATGCCCATTTCCTCCTCGCCGCACTCGCCCAGCGTGCGACCGTCAAAGCCGATCAGGGCGGAGTGGCCGAAGTACGAATAGACCCC
>JBCCCX010000333.1:0-3354 GCA_039033275.1 Pseudomonadota bacterium
CGCCTTGAACGCGGCCGCGTGCCGCTTCCTCTTCGCCATCTCGTCCGTCTCCTTCTCGAAGACCAGGATGACCTCAGATCGTAGCTTCCGTCAGTGTCCAATTTCCGGGGAGCACCTCATCCACGAAGGACGAGGTGTAAGCCGGCTCTGGTAGACGGCGTTCCGAGCATAGTCGGTGAGACGTTTCGAAAGCGATTACCGCGCTACGTCGAAGCGCTTAGAGATGCGACCCTCCGGCGTCCGGTAGGTTCGGAAACCCATCGCTTCGTAGTATGCGAGCGCTTCGGGATTGTCGGCCGCGATAGTCGCGTCGATGTGGCGGAGTCCCGCGTTATGAGCTGCCACCTGCGTAGCCGCGAAGAGGGTTCGGCCCACGCCCTGCCGGGCGGCGGACGGGCGGATATGGGTGCCGACGATGCCCCATCCTGGCTCCACGCCCCATGGATTGCCGACCTGCGCCCGTTTGAGGCTTTGAAACCCCAAGACCTCGCCGTCGCGCTCGGCAACTGAGCATCGGACCCTGTCCGGATCCTCGATGTAGTTGGCCCGCACGAAAGTCTCATCGTCCGGGCTGGTCCGCTTGCCGGATGCAGTCAACTCTCGAAGGAAACCACTCATCTGCGGAACATCGTCGAGGGAAGCGTCTCTGATCTTCATCTTTGCCTACCATCCTGAGCATCCGTAGAATGTTGGAGACGTCGCGCAATCTCAAGGCACGCCCAAGCATGCCTCGCCAACACGAAGGCGGAGCCCGCTATTCCGCGGTCAGGTGTCGCGTGAGGCGAACAAGTAGATCGCCGCCACACCGAACACGGCGGCGAAGAGGCCCTCGAGCCAGCGCCGCATGCGAAGGTAGCCGTGCGTGATTGCCTCTGAGGAAAAGAGCAAGGCATAGCTCGTCGTTATCGCGACGTTGATGACCAAGCAGATCGCGAGGATGCCCAGGACCCCGCCACTGCCTGCGCCGGGCTTGGTCCCGATCGCCAGGATCGAGCCCCAGAACACAACCGCCTTGGGGTTGCCCAGATGGATCAGCAATCCCTTTATCCAGGCGAGTGCCAGCGAGCCGCCGCTGATGTCCCTCGGCGTAGGCCGCTCCCCTCGGCGGAGGGCGGCACGGGCCGCGTTCCACGCGAGCCATGCGAGATGGGCGGCACCGGCATAGCGCAGCGCATCCGCGAGCCACTGGTTCGCCGCCAGAAGACTGCCCACACCAAGGCCCGCCGCGATCGCCCAGAGGGTCGATCCGGTCGTGATCCCCCAAGCGACGGCGAGCCCCATGGCTCGACCTTGCGCCATCGCAGTGCCGGAGATCGCAAGTGTGCCGGGTCCAGGGGTGAGGCCGCCCGCGAGGGCGGCGGCCACGACGATGAGATATTGATCTGGTCCATAATCGTCCTTCGACAGAGCACGCAGTACTACGGCACTATACTTGTGCAACCGTTCACCGCCAATTAGCGACTGACTTTCCCAAGTATCTCCGCCACGAGCTGCGCCTGCGAATGCACCCCCGCCTTCGCCATGGCGCGCTTGAGATACAGCCGCACGCTGCCCACCGCGAGCCCAAGATCGTCCGCGATCCGCTCGGTTCCGCGCCCCGCGCAGAGCCCTAGCACTACCTCCGCCTCACGCGGCGTGAAGCCGTAGGCGGCTCCCAGCAGCGCGGCCGTCCAACTAGGCCCCTGATGCGGCGCGCCGATCCGGTCAATCCGCACCAGCGCCGAAGGCCGCTGGCGGTAGCGCGGGCCGGAACGGACCTCCACGATCGCCCGTTCCGACGACGCAGACCCGACGAGGACGAACCGCCCGCCGCCATTCGGCGCACTCACCGCCACCGCGTGCAGGGCCGTGTCGAGCTGGCGTCTCGCGACCGGGTCGCGCGGGGCGAGCCGCAGGGCAGTGCCGACAGGGCCCTGCACGAGATCCAGTCCAGCCAGCGTCGCCGCCGCGCCTCCGGGGCCGTGCATCACGGTACCCATGCGGTCCACGACAAGAATCAACCGCCCCGGCTCGGCGTCGAGCGACGCAATCGCGCGGGCGTCGTCGAGTTCGGTGCGCAGCCGAACGGCGCGCGCCAGCGTGCGCGCGCCCTCCGCCGCCAATCGCGCCTCCTCGCCTGTGAACCAATCCCGGTCATGACGGAGGCCGAACGCGAAGAAGAGTTCCCAGCGTTGGGTGAACCGTGTCAAGTAGCCCGCGGCATGCCAGACGCCTGAGGGCTTCCAATAGTCGGCGTAGAACGACGTGCCGAGGATCGCTTCCCAAGGTGTATACCGTGTGAAATGATCGATGCGATCCGGCACTATCCGCGGCATGGCTTCGAGAGCGGGGTTTGTTTCCGGTGTCGCGTAGTGCTCCTGCACCAAGGCGAGCCGGTCTGGATCCACGTAGGCAGCCTCGTTTCTCACCAACGCCTCGTCGCCGGTCCCCCGCGCCGTCGCCAGAACGATCCGCGTCTGCCCGAGTGCGTCCGCCAAACAGTGCAGCATGCCGCTGGCGGGGGCGCCCTCCACGTGCTCAAAGGCAGCGCGCTCAATAGTATGCAGGGCAGACGCCATCGATGATCCGCTAGTCGATCTACTCGCGTGTGATCTGACCATGCCGACATCCTCCAGTCGGACCACCCCAGCGAAAATGTCCCCATTGATACCGTATGGGGATAGCCCCGCAGCGCTCAACAGTTTTTGCATTGCGAAAGCCGAAGCGCGGACCATTGGCCTCCTCGTTGAGCGCTTCGTCTACATGAGGACAATGGCTACGCACAGCGTGGCCGGGGCTTTCATTCAACACAACCTGAGGATCATCTCGATGCCTATTACCGAATTGAAGAGGTTAGCCGTCTGGCGGGGTGCGATCTGTGGACTGCTCGTGTTGGTCGGCTCATCTGCCACTGCCCAGAATATGGCACAAGGAGCCTACACCTGCTTTCGGGTCGACACGTCGACCGCGCGGCACGACGCAGTCGGCCTTTATGTAGAGGTCGTGCTCGAAGACATCCTCGATCAGTTCGAGTTCGAAACGACGGATGAAGCGGAAGTCTGCTTCGCGAGTCAGTCCGATTTTGGTGACGTCGAGACGCCCTATCCCGTCCTCGTCTGTTTGGAAGTCGACGTCACCAATCCGGACCCCATCAATGGGATCCGTTTCGAAGCGCAGACTCTGGCGAGCGAACTCAACGGAATCGCCTATGAAGCCTCACGGTTCTGCATTGCCGCAGAAGCGCAAGCAGAGCCCCGGCGCCAATGAGCGGAACCGTAATATCGTCTTACCGACATGCACAGAGCGAGGAGCGATCAATGCTGCGAGATATCGACCACCCTGAGTCGTATTCGAGGATGCATGGGGCCATAGCCG
>JBCCCX010000334.1:0-3350 GCA_039033275.1 Pseudomonadota bacterium
CGGCACCAAGCCCGGCATGCTTCTGTTTCCGCGCCACGGTGATCCGACCGGTCACGGAGATGGTTTCGTCTCTTCCACGACTTACGCGCCAGCACTCAACAAGTACATTGCGCTTGGATTGTTGAAGAACGGTCGATCAGGGCGAGGTGCGTGTCCGTGCCGCCGGAGACGACCGCATAACCCGCCTCCACCAATGCGCCCGCCATGGCGCGGCAGTTCTCGATCACGCGCGCGGCGTAATCGCGGAACTCCGGCTGCAGGCAGTCCTTGAAGGCCACCGCCTTGCCCGCAATGACGTGCATGAGCGGCCCGCCCTGCAAGCCCGGGAAGATCGCGGAGTTGAACTTCTTTGCCAGCTTTTCGTCGTTCGTGAGGATCATGCCGCCGCGCGGGCCGCGCAGCGTCTTGTGCGTCGTCGTCGTGGCGACATGGGCGTGCGGGAACGGGCTGGGATGCGCCCCGCCCGCGACGAGGCCTGCGAAGTGCGCCATGTCCACATGAAGATAGGCACCGACCTTGTCTGCGATCGCGCGGAACCGGGCGAAGTCGATGACGCGGCTATAGGCCGAGCCCCCGCAGATGATGATCTTGGGTTCATGCTCGAGCGCCAGCGCCTCGACTTGGTCGTAGTCGATAAGGTGGTCGTCTTCGCGCACACCGTAGCTGACCGCATTGAACCACTTGCCCGACATGTTGGGCGGCGCGCCGTGGGTCAGGTGACCGCCGGAGGCGAGGTCCATGCCGAGGATCGTGTCGCCCGGTTGCAGGAGAGCGAGGAAGACGCCCTGATTGGCCTGGCTGCCGCTATTGGGCTGGACGTTGGCAAAGCCGCAGCCGAACAGCTCGGTCGCCCGGTCGATGGCGAGCTGTTCCGCCACATCCACATACTGGCAACCGCCATAGTAGCGCCGACCCGGATAGCCTTCGGCATATTTGTTCGTCAGCACGGAGCCTTGCGCCTCCATCACCGCATGAGACACGATGTTCTCGGACGCGATCAGCTCGATCTCCTGCTGCTGGCGGACCAACTCGTCGCGCATGCAGGAAAAGAGCTCAGGATCGCGGTTCGCGAGGGACTGGGCGAAATAGTCGCTCTGATAGGGCGCGTTGTGCTGTTCGGCAGCGGACATCTTGAATCCTGTGTCGGCGATAGTCGGACTGCTCATAAGCAGTCGCGACCGTTTCGACAACGCGACAGCTTGGTCTTTATGCGACCTTGTCCACGGGAAGCTCGAACGCAGTCCAAACTTCGGCCAAAGCTTCCATCAACTCGTCCATCATGGCGTCCGTATGGAACGGGCTCGGTGTGAAGCGCAGGCGTTCGGTACCGCGCGGGACCGTCGGGAAATTGATCGGCTGGGCGTAGATGCCGAAATCCTCAATCAAGCGGTCGCTGATCGCCTGGCATTTGACGGGATCGCCGACCATGAGCGGGACGATATGCGTTTCGCCGTCGATGAACGGATAACCGGCCGCGCGGAAACGCGCCTTGAGCGCATTGGCACGGTCCTGATGCCGCTCGCGCATCTGGGGCGAGACTTTGAGAACCCGAACCGACCGCAACGCGCCAGCCGCCGTGGAAGGCGGTATGGACGTCGTGAAGATGAATCCGGACGCTAGGCTGCGGATCGCATCCACGATGACACGGTCGGCCGCTATGTAGCCGCCGATCATTCCGTAGGCCTTGGCGAGCGTGCCCTGAATGATGTCGACCCGGTCCATGAGGCCCCTCGCCTCGCAGACGCCGCCACCTCGGGGGCCGTACATGCCGACCGCGTGGACCTCATCGATATAGGTCAGCGCGTTGTACTTGTCGGCAAGATCGCAGATCGCCTCGATCGGGGCGATATCGGCATCCATGGAATAGACGCTCTCGAACGCGATCAGCTTCGGCGCGTCGGCCGGGATCGCTTTCAATTTCTCTTCCAGGTCATTGATATCGTTGTGGCGGAATATGTGCTTGTGCGTTCGGGCGTTGCGGATGCCGGAAATCATGGAAGCGTGGTTCATCTCGTCCGACAAAATGTGCAGGCCAGGCAGGATCTTGCTCATGGTGGACAGGGCCGCCTCGTTGGCGACGTAGCCGGAGGTGAAGACCAGGGCGGCTTCCTTGTCGTGCAGGCTCGCCAATTCGCCTTCCAATTGGACATGGTAGCGTGTCGTGCCGGAGATGTTACGCGTCCCGCCCGAACCCGTACCCGCCGCGTCCACGGCGGATTTCACCGCTTCGACGACGCAGTCATTCTGGCCCATGCCGAGATAGTCGTTGGAACACCACACCGTAATGTCCTGCTCGTCCAGATTGTCCTTGAACCAAGTCGCGCGCGGAAATGCGCCCTTCTTGCGTCGGATGTCGCGGAAGATGCGGTAGCGGCCTTCCTGCTTGACCGAGTCGACCGCAGCGCGGAACAGATCTCTATATTGCGTCGACTTCGTCACAGCACGTCCATTTACCTTCAACCCGGCTCCGATATAGGGGATGGAGTCGTTAATGGCTAGCAAACGAAACGCCATTTATTGCGCCTTTGTGACGCAAGACACATTTCGCAAGCCATTGAAAGGGCTTTGGAAAATGAGCCAATTCCCGCAGTTAAGAATGCGTCGCAAAAGAGGTCGAGACTGGTCGCGCCGACTCGTGCGCGAAACGCGGCTTTCCGTGGACGATCTCGTGCTCACAACGGTGGTCACGGACGATCCCGGAGCGGAAGGCCCGGTCCCGTCTCTTCCCGGCGTGTCGCGGCTCGGACTGGACGCGCTTGTCGAGCAGGCCGGGCGCGCATGCGCCCTCGGCATTCCCGCCATGGCGATCTTCCCGCACATCTCACCGTCACGCAAAGATGCGCTGGCCACGGAAGCGCTTAATCCCGACGGCATTGTGCCCGAAGCGATCCGGCGTCTCAAACGCGACGTCCCCGACATGGGCATCATAATCGACGTGGCGCTCGATCCCTTCACCGATCACGGACATGACGGGCTATTGATCGGAGAGACGATTGACAACGATACGACGCTGGATCTGCTGAGCCGCGGCGCGTCGATCCTCGCGGAAGCCGGAGCCGACATCGTCGCGCCGTCCGACATGATGGACGGCCGGGTCGGCGCGATCCGTACAGCGTTGGACCAAGGCGGATACGTCGACACGATGATCCTCTCCTACGCCGCCAAGTTCGCCTCCTCCTTCTACGGCCCTTACCGCGATGCCATTGGAACGAGCGCGGCTCTCAAGGGCGACAAGCGCACCTATCAGATGGACTTCGCCAATGCCGACGAAGCGATGCAGGAGGTCGCGCTCGACCTGGAGGAAGGTGCGGACATGGTCATGGTCAAGCCCGGCCTGCCCTATCTGGATA
>JBCCCX010000335.1:0-3325 GCA_039033275.1 Pseudomonadota bacterium
CTGCCGAACTGCGATTGCTTGCGGACTTTTCTTCTGTAGCAACTCCTGTTGTCTAACAGTGAGTTGCAGACCACATTAACGCGTTTGGAAACCTCCATGAATCCCGCGTTAGCGCGTGATTCTCCGTTTCTTCACCCTCTGGCGTCATGTTCCGGGTCAGTGACGACCTAATCTGGAACAGGACAGCCCAATGAATTTGAAAACCATCGCCGCAGTGTCCGCACTGTTTAGTCTCGCCATCGCCGCGCCGGCTTTCGCCAGCCCGGACCTTTACCTCGTCAACTTCCGACACGCCGACGACGCGAAGTCGCAGCGGCTTGCCGGGCAACTGCCGGATGTCGTGCGCATGGCCGAGGTCCGCGCCGAGGAAGTCGTGATCGACACGACGACCGCCGCCAAATGGGAAAAGGCTGCACATGACGCCTTCAACAAGGACATCGTTCCGGTGTTCAACAAATGGGTCGGCCTGCCCGGTTTCGTCGCGGTCGTGGATGCGGACAGCAAGAACGTGATCGGCTGCCTGTCTCCGGCAGCGGACGCGACGGTCATGGCCCGCGAACTGCGCAAGATGGCATCGATGGCGAGCGGACGGGCCTTCAAGACAACGGCATCGACGGGATCCGTTTCGACGCAGTGCCCTGACACGTTCAACATTCCGCCGACACGGTAAAGACCGCAACAAAGTGGGGGAACGCCTGCACGTAACAACGTGCAGGCGTTCTTGCTTTCGGATAGCAACGGGACGCGACATGCAGACCTGCCTTGTAGCTGGCACGACAATCGCAAGGATCGACGAATGAGTTCCCTGACAAAGTCGATCATCGCCGCGAGCGCCATGGCCATGAGCGCAGTCTCTGCAATGGGCAGTACGGGCTATAGTCACAGCTATGCGGCGCAAGCGTCCGGCCCGGACGTCTATGTGGTGATGTTTAGGGCGGATTGGTGCGCCCCCTGCAAGGTGGTCGAGCCGCGTCTCAGCCAAGCGCTGCAGACCCTGCACGACCCGCGGATCGAGTATATCAACATCGATATCTCAGGCGGCAACGGCGCCTACAACGCCAACACAGTGTTCGATCGCGGGATCGTCAACCAGTATAATCGCTGGATGGGGATTACGGGGTTTGCCGCCATAATTGATAGCGACACGAAACGGACGCTGGGCTGCCTCAATATCAACTACGATGCCAGCGCGATGACGACGCACATACGCAACCTACAGGCGCAGGCGCAGCGTAACGAGCAGACCTTCGACGTCACCTGCCCCGCGCCCAACCGGCCCGTTTGATCACCTAGAGCTCCGCTAATCGGCGTCCGGGACCTCGACTTCGCCTGATGCCTCCGGCGCATCGCGATCCTCGTCCTCCGTGTCGGCGATACGGCCCACGCTGACGACGCGCTCATCGTCTCGCGTGCGGATCACCCACACGCCTTTCGAGCTTCGCGACACGATGGAAATCTTGTCCACACCCGTCCGGAGCAACTGTCCCCCATTGGTGACGAGCATGATCTGATCCGTGTCGTCCACGACGAAGCTGCGCACGAGCCTGGCATCGGGCGCCTTGCTGCCCCGATCCAGATTCTGGGCCTTGACGCCGCCACCCCCGCGGCCCTGCACCTTGTAGCGGTAACAGGACGTTCGCTTGCCCAGCCCGTCATCGGCTATGGTCAGCAGATACTGCTCATGGGCGCTGAGTTCGCCGTAGCGCTCGTCCGATAGGCTCGCCTCGTCGGAGCCGTCATCGTCGTCGGCACTGTCGTCCACATCGTCACCCAAAGCCCTCCGCTCGATCGCCGAGCGTTTCAGATAGGCATTGCGTTCCTCGATGGTCAGATCGACATGGCGCAAGACGGCCATGCTGATGACCTCGTCATCGCCCGACAGCTTGATGCCGCGCACCCCCGTGGACGACCGGCTATTGAAGCGCCGCACATCCGCCACCCGGAAGCGGATCGCCTTGCCACCCGCCGTCGTGAGCAGGATGTCGTCCGTCTCGCTCACCACACGGACGTCGACGATGCCGTCGCCCTCGTCGGGTTTCATGGCGATCTTGCCGTTGCGGTTGATGCGAGTGAAGTCGGCCAGGCTGTTTCGCCTCACGCCGCCTGACTTCGCGGCGAACATGATGTCGAGCCCCGCCCAGTCTTCCTCATTCTCGGGTAGCGCCATGATGGAGGTGATCTTCTCCTCGCCTTCCAGCGGCAGCAGCTGGTTGAAACTGCGCCCGCGCGTCGCCGCACCGCCTTGCGGCAGCTTCCAGACCTTTAGCTTGTAGGCCATGCCGGACGAGCTGAAGAGCAGGATCGGCGTGTGCGTCGTCGCGACGAAGACGGTGGTGACGAAATCCTCGTCCTTGGTCTGCATGCCGGAACGGCCCTTGCCGCCGCGGTGCTGCGCCCGGTACGTGTCCAGCGGCGTGCGCTTGACGTAGCCATTATTGGTCACCGTCACGACCATATCCTCGACCGCGATCAGGTCTTCATCGTCAAAGTCGAACCCGCCATCGACGAACTCGCTGCGACGTGGCGTGGCGAACTTCTCGCGCACCTCGGACAGCTCTTCGCGGATGATAGTCCGGACACGGTCGCGCGACCGCAGGATTTCGAGCAGATCGGTAATGCGGGCGGCAAGCTTCTCCGCCTCGTCCGTGATCTCCTCCATGCCCAGCGCGGTGAGCTTCTGCAGGCGCAGGTCGAGAATGGCGCGCGCCTGCTCGTCGGTCAGCCGGATCGTACCGTCCTCCTGCAACCGCGATCGCGGGTCGGCAATCAGGCGGATCAGCGCGCCCATCTCCTCCGCCGGCCAGCTGCGCGAGGTCAGCGCCTCGCGCGCGGCGGCCGGGTTGGGCGAGGTGCGGATCAGGCGGATGATTTCGTCTATGTTGGCGACCGCCGTAGCCAGGCCGACCAATATGTGCGCGCGGTCCCGCGCCTTGCCGAGATCGAACTTGGTGCGACGTGCAATGACGTCCTCGCGGAACGCCAGGAAGGCTTCTAGCATGTCGCGCACATTCATCTGCTCCGGCTTGCCGCCATTGAGCGCAAGCATGTTGGAGCTGAAGTTCTGCTGCATGGGCGTGTAGCGGAAGAGCTGGTTGAGCACGACATCCGGCACCGCGTCGCGCTTCAGCTCGATCACGACGCGCATACCCACACGGTCGGACTCGTCCCGTACGGCGGAGATGCCTTCGATGCGCTTCTCATTCACCAGAGCCGCGATCTTGGCGATCATGGCCGCCTTGTTCACCTGGTAGGGCAATTCATCGACGATGATGGCGAAACGGTCCTTTCGGATCTCCTCCACCTTAGTGCGCGATCGCATGGTGAC
>JBCCCX010000336.1:0-3304 GCA_039033275.1 Pseudomonadota bacterium
CCTTCGGGTCCGATGCCGGAGTCTACGCTCACGGCGTCAACGGACGGCAATTCGCCTATATGGTGGAGTGGGGTCAGTCGCCCATGCAAGCCATCCAGAGCGCGACCGTCGTCAACGCCAGGCTTTTCGGTCTGGAAGGCGAAATCGGGGTTATCGCTCCTGGCGCGACGGCGGACATCATCGCCGTGTCCGGCGACCCGCTCAGCAACATCGGAGAGTTGGAGGACGTTGATTTCGTCATGAAGGATGGCGTGATCTTCGTTCACAACGAAGCCGTGCCTTAACCCTCATCGGGAAAAGTCTGCTAAAAATGGGATTCGAATGGGGTCAAGTGCGAAAAGCCCCTGCCATGATGCCGCACTTGCTGCCATAGCCGGTCATGTCTGCTTCGGCAGACACGGCGAGCGGCGAGGTTGCCCCACATCTGCCGAGCTGCTCGCCACCTCTCTCGCAAACCACGTGCTTCTCGACGGGCCTAGCTGTTGATCTCGTCCTGATAGTCGATCTTGGGCTGGTATTCCTCGTCATGCTTGGCGAGGACTTCTTCGGCGTAGAACTCCGTATCGCCGATCATGCGGCCCGACACGACCACGCCTTGGCCTTCCCGAAAGAGGTTCGGCAGCTGGCCATTATGCGTGACCTGAATGGGAGCTGGAATCGGACGCTCGAAGTCGTCTATGTGGAAGGTCGTGGTGATGCCCGCGCGCGCGACGGAGCCTTCCATGACCAACCCACCGATCCGGAAGGTCTTGGACTGAGGTTCGAAACCTTCAGCCAGCACGTCGGCCGGATTGTAGAAGAATTGGGTATTCTCGTTCAGGGCGGACAGAATCAGCGACATGCCGATCGCCAAACCCACTGCGCCAAGCGCAATAAGGCCCAGCCGTCTGTTACGATGCGGTGGAACCAATGTCGGGGGCTTCTGCGCAGGCATGTTCATGGCGTCCATTTAGTTGGCACAGCTGGGTCGCGCAACGTCGTGACTCTGTCCAAACCGCGCGTCATAGAGCGGCATGCCGTTGTCGCACGACATTCGCCTGACCGTTGCAGCCTTGGCCCTTTCGCGCGGAGATACGGTATTGATCGCAGGACTAGACCTCTCCGTCGGTCCAGGCGAGGCACTGTGGCTGACCGGTCCGAACGGAATCGGAAAAACGACACTCCTACTCGCCCTTGCCGGTCTGTTGCGGCCGGACAGCGGGGAGATCACGTGGAAGAGTGACGCCACCACGCTCCTACCGCGTGCCGCGCTTGCCTACGCCGCTCATAGAGGGCCCGAACGCAATGGGCTGACGCTCGGTGAGGACCTTGCCTTCTGGCAGCAGCTATACGGCGATAGATTGGGGGTGCCGGCCGCACTTGAGCGGGTTGGACTGGGCGGGCGGCAAGACACGCCCGTAGCTGGGCTGTCGGCTGGGCAGAGGCGCCGCCTGTCCCTCGCCCGTCTGATCGCGTCCAACCGCGGGGCTTGGCTTATGGACGAGCCGCTGGCTGGCCTAGACGCGGATGGCCGGGCGCTCGTGACGCAGACACTCGGCCGACATCTGGCGGATGGCGGTATGGCCGTCATCGCGTCGCACCAGCCCGTTCCAATCAATGGCGTGCAGGCTCGGAAACTCGTGTTGGAACCAGGCGTTTGATGCTGGCGATCCTCAAACGGGACCTAACCCTTGCGGTGCGCGGCGCGTCGGGCACGGGCCTGTCACTGGCTTTCATGGCGCTGTTCGTATTGCTGTGCGGCTTGGCGCTCGGCGGGTCGCAGCCCGCGCTTGGCCCTGGCCTGTTATGGCTGGCCGCGACACTATCGTCCCTGCTAGGTCTGGATCGCTTCTATAGGATCGATCACGAAAGCGGGGCGCTCGCCCAGATGCATCTGAGCGGCGCGACGGGCCTGTCCATCGCCGTCGCCAAATGCCTTGCTTTCGCCTTGACGGGCCTCCTGCCTCTGATTGTCGCGACGCCGTTTCTCGCCCTGCTGCTCGGAATGAACGGACCAATGATTCGCGGAACGGTATTGTCCCTTATCATCGGAGGTCCGGCCCTGGTCGCCTACGCCTCCGCCACGGCCGCTCTCCTTGCCAGCCAGAGGAGCGGAGGCGTGCTGGCCGTCATATTGACGGCCCCGCTGTTGATCCCCGTGCTGATCTTCGGCGTGGAGGCAGCCGTGGCCTACACCGCGGACGGACTCGGTGCGGTGCAATTTCGCATCCTCGCAGGCTTGAGCTTCATTGCTGTCACGCTAGGACTACCGACGACGGTCGCGGCGCTTGCGGCCAATAGGGGCGCATGATGTTCAGCCGTTTCGCCAATCCCAATATGTTCGTACGGCTCGCCCGCTGGTTGACGCCTCTGTTCGGCTGGGGCGCGCTCGTCGCATTGGCCCTGGGCCTCTGGCAGTCCTTGATCGCCTCGCCGCCCGAGGCGGAACATGGCGAGACGGTTCGCATCATGTATGTCCATGTTCCCGCAGCCTGGTCCGCCATGGCCGCCTACAGCGCTATCGCCGTGGCGAGCATGGTCAGCTTCGTATGGCGCCATCCGCTTGCCGATTCGGCGGCGCGGTCGCTCGCCTTGCCCGGTGCCGCCTTCACGGCCCTTGCGCTAATTACCGGCAGCCTCTGGGGCAAGCCCGATTGGGGCACATACTGGCAGTGGGACGGCCGCATGACGAGCGTGCTGATACTCTTCTTCATCTATGTCGGCTATATGGCGATCTGGCAGGTGGTCGAAGATCGCAAGCGCGCCTCGCGCCTCGCCGCCATCACGGCAATGATCGGTTGGGTCAACATACCCATCATCAAGTTCTCCGTGGAATGGTGGAACACGCTGCACCAGCCCGCCACGGTCTCTATGCCCGACGGGCCCGGCTTGGCGGCTGAGTTGCTGCTGCCGCTGATGCTCATGGCGACGGGCTACACGCTGTTGCTGGGCTGGTTGACCTTGCGCGGCATGCTGGCGGAGATTGCATCGGCCCGCGCGGCCCGCAAACCCGCACCCGTTGCGACTGCGCGCGTGGAAGCACTCTGAGATGCTGGACATGGGACCGTTCGCCGTCTTCATATGGGGCAGCTATGGGGCGTCCGCGCTCGTCATCGGCGCCCTGGTGATCCGCGCCCTGCGCCAGCCCAAACCGTGACCGGCCTGCCCGAAGATCGCTATGCGCGTCTCAAGGCGTTGATGGACCGGCTCCGCACCGATTGCCCCTGGGACAGGGTACAGACTTTCGAGACCATCGCGCCCTACACGATCGAGGAAGCCTACGAGGTGGCCGACGCCATTGAGCGCGGCAACATGGACGACCTCA
>JBCCCX010000337.1:0-3301 GCA_039033275.1 Pseudomonadota bacterium
ATGGCAGTTCGCCCGCAACAGCGCCTTTATTCATCAGCGCATGTTGATAAAGATATCAGTATGACCGAACCGCTCGACCTCGTCATCATCGGTGCCGGCCTGTCCGGCATCGGGGCGGCCTGCCGCTACGTCACGGAGTTTCCGGACAGCCGCTACACCATACTGGAAGCCCGCGATGCCATCGGCGGGACGTGGGACCTGTTCCGCTATCCCGGCATCCGCTCGGATTCCGACATGCTGACGCTAGGTTACGACTTCAGGCCGTGGCCGGGCGCGAAGACCCTCGCTGAAGGTCCCGCCATCCGAAACTATGTACGGGAAACGGCAAGGGAATACGGCGTCGATGCACATATTCAATTCGACAGCCGTGTCGTCGCAATGGATTTCTCGTCACAAGACGATCTGTGGACACTGACGGTCGAGACGGATGGCAAAACACGGTCGATAGAGGCGAGGTTCGTGCTCTCCTGCGCGGGCTACTACCGTTACGACAAAGGCCACGATCCAGACTTCAAGGGCCGGGACGACTTCCAGGGCGACATCATCCATCCGCAGTTCTGGCCGGAAGAGTTCGACTATGCGGGAAAGCGTATCGCGGTGATCGGATCCGGCGCCACGGCCGTGACGCTCGTGCCCGAACTCGCCAAGACTGCCGCACATGTCGTGCAGGTTCAGCGCACGCCGTCCTACGTTGCGTCGATCCCGTCGGAAGACCCGGTCGTGAAGTTGACGTCCAAAATAATGCCGAAGCGCATGTCCTTTGCGCTTAACCGGTGGAAAAACCGGAAGCTTGCCGGGTCCGTCTATCGCCGGGCCAAAGCCAAGCCGGCCAAGGTCAGGGCGAACATTCGCAAACGTACCCTAAAGGCGCTGGGACGAGATTATCCCGTCGATATCCACTTCAACCCGCCTTACGACCCTTGGGACCAGAGGCTTTGTTTGACCAAGGACGACGAATATTTCGATGCAATCCGCAAGGGTCGGGCTTCCGTGGTAACGGCTAGGATCGACCGCTTCACGCCGGATGGGCTCCGAATGTCTGACGGCTCGCCTTACGAATTCGATGTGATCGTCACGGCGACCGGTCTCGAAGCGAATTTCGGGTCCAACTTCGCCGTGTCCGTGGACGGCGAACTTCAAGACTACTCGACTAAGTTCACCTATCGTGGCGTCATGACGACGGACGTCCCAAATCTGGTGGACGTCCTTGGCTACACAAATGCCAGCTGGACTCTGAGAGCCGACCTCACGAGCCGGTGGTTTGTCCGAGTTCGCAAGCATATGAAGGCGCATGGCTTCACACGTGTCGTGGCAGACCCGCCTAAAGACGGGGTGCGCAATCCGGCAACGGATTTCCAAGCCGGCTATATTGCGCGGGTCCTGGATCGGCTGCCAAGCCAAGGCGAACGGCTACCCTGGCGCAATGTCCAAAACTACAAGCATGATTGCGACACGCTCATAAAGGGGCCTCTACAGGACGACGCGCTCCGGTTCAGCGGTCCGGAAGACCGGAGCGAGAGCCGTTCCATTACCGCAGAGGCTGCCGAATGAAGACTTTCCCCCAGTTTGACGGAAAAGTGTGCGTCGTAACGGGCGCGGCATCCGGGATCGGCCGCGCCGTGGCGCGCAACCTCGCTGCGTCCGGCGCGCGGCTGGCCTTGTCGGATATTGATGAGGCGGGGCTTAACGAAACTGTGGAGATGATCGGCGGGGCCAACCGTCACAAGGTCGACAGACTGGATATGGCCGATGCGGACGCGATCGCGGACTATGCCCCGGCCGTGGAAGCCGCGCTCGGCCCGGCAGACTATGTATTCAACATTGCCGGACTCGCCCGCGTGGGCGACTTTCGCCACACGCCGGCCGAAAGCTACGAAAAGGTCATGGACGTGAACTTCTACGGCGTCGTCCGCATGTCCAAGGCTTTCCTGGAGCAGCTGATCCGCACCCGGGGCGGACTGGTCAACATCAGTTCCATCTTCGGCATTCTGGGCTGGCCGGGTCAGACCCATTACTGCGCGTCGAAATTCGGCGTCCGTGGTTTCTCCGAGTCGCTATCCATGGAGATGGAGGAGTACGGAGTCAGCGTCTCCTGTGTCCATCCGGGCGGCGTGAAGACGAATGTCGCGCGCAATGCAGAGGTCGATCACATGCCCGATCCGAAGGTCTCGCGCGAAAGGCTGAATGCCCACTTCGACGATAATGCGCCATTGTCGCCCGACAGGGCGGCCGAAATCATCCTCGACGGGACGGCGCGCCGCAAAACTCGCATCATCGTCGGCAAGGATGCGGCTTTCATGCAATTCTGGAACCGCCTCTTCCCTGTCCGGTACCGCAAGTTTGTGATGAAGCGCGCCGAAGTGCCGACGGTGGATTGAACCTGTCCCAACTTAGCGTCACTTAAATTTTACTGGGTTGCGGCTTTTTCAGCGCGGGCCTAGTCGGTTCGCCGTGAGCGGTCCGTCTATTCCCAATTCGACAATCATCGAGTCCAAGGCCGATATGGTCGACTATCTCGCGGCCGGCTGCAAGCCGCGCGCGGACTGGCGCATCGGCACCGAGCACGAGAAGATCGCCTTCGCCACCGCGGACAATAGCCCGCTTCCCTATGAGGGCGAGACCTCGATACGGGCTCTGCTGGAAGGCATGCAGCGCTTCGACTGGGCGCCGGTCGAGGAGAACGGGTTGATCGTGGCGCTCAAGCGCGACGGCGCCTCGGTCAGCCTGGAGCCGGGCGGCCAGTTTGAATTGTCCGGCGCGCCGGTCGAGCACGTGCACCAGACCTGCGCGGAGGTAACCCGGCATCTGCGCGAAGTCAGGGAGGTGGCGGACGAAATCGGCGCAGGCTTCCTGTCGCTGGGTTTCCGCCCCGACACCCGGCTGGAAGACGTACCGGTCATGCCCAAGGGCCGTTACAAGATTATGCGCGACTATATGCAGAAGGTCGGCACGCTGGGCCGCGAAATGATGTTTCGGACCTGTACGGTCCAGACAAATCTGGATTTTAGCTCCGAAGCCGACATGGTCCGGAAGTTCCGGGTGAGCCTGGCCTTGCAGCCTCTGGCGACGGCGCTATTCGCCAACTCACCCTTCACGAATGGCGATCTAAACGGCTACAAATCCTACCGCTCGCGCGTTTGGATGGACACGGATGCCGATCGCACGGGCATGCTACCCTTTGTCTTCGACGAAGGGTTCGGTTTCGAGCAATATGTCGATTACGCGCTGACCGTTCCCATGTATTTCGTTCACCGGAATGGCCGCTATCTCGACGCGTCCGGCCGCGATTTCCGGCAATTTC
>JBCCCX010000338.1:0-3299 GCA_039033275.1 Pseudomonadota bacterium
GGTTCGGGCCAGCTGGGCATATTTGAGAACGGGTTCTCGCAGCTTGCCTTCCGTGGCCTCGCGCACGCCGTCATGCACCGTCTCGTCCAGCAGGATCGCCGCCAGCGTGGCGGCGAGGTCCCCGCGCGCGCCGCTGCCGAAGCTTGTTCCGTCCTCGGCCGTGAACGATCCGGTTTCGAAGGCGGTCGCGACCCGTTCCACATATGCGGGCGACGGATGGCTGGCGGTAAAGCGCTGGATCAACTGGCGGGAGACGAAGGGTGCGACATTGGGATGGGCGAAGATCGCGTCGAGCGCCTGCGTGATGGACTCGTTTCCTGGCGTGCCGGCCGGAATGGTCGTGCCGAGGAAGCTCTTTTCCAACGGCGAATGCTCGCGCTCCACCATTTCCATGGGAACATGATATGAATCGGCGTTGCGGCGGCCGCGCCGGAAGTCCGTCCCCGCATGGGCGAGGCCCGTGAAGACGCGCGCCAGGCCGACCACATCCTCATTGTCGTATGTCTCGATCTCCTTGCCGCCGGACAGCTTGGGCGTGCCGTCCATGTTCAGCTCGACGAGGCCGATGGTGAAGAGTTGCAGGATTTCGCGGGCGTAGTTTTCGTCCGGCTGGCGGCCGCGCTTCTCATCGCCTTTGCGGTTGTAGGCGTAGGTGAGATATTCCGCCATGATGGGCGAATAGGTCACGTCCTGCAGCAGGTCGCGGTAATTGCCGAAGGCATGCGTGTCGAGCACGTCGAGCCAGGTCCCCAGACCGTAATTGACGTTGCCCCCGAACTGCGAATTGCCGACCACGATCAGCTGCGACAGGGCGAAGGTCATGCGCGTGCGCAGCTCCGCCTTGGATGTCAGCATCGCTTCCCACAGGGCCTGCGAACTGTGGCGGCGGTTGGTCTTGTCCTGGGCCACGCGGCTGCGCATCAGCGCCTCGAAGCCAAACGGCCCCTTGGCCAGCTCGGCCTGCAGCCAGCCCGACGCGTCTTGGCCGGTCAGCCCGTCCACTTCAGCGCCCGTCGCATCCAGCCCCGCCAGTTGCAAAAATTGCGCGGCCTCGGCCTTGGTTTCCAGCGCCGTCTTCAAGACGGGAGGCGGCGGAGGAGGAGGAGGAGGAGGAGGCGGTGGCGGAGGCGGAGGTGGAGGCGGCACGACGGGCGGCGGCGCATCGACGGATGGCGGGGGTGCGGCCGCGTCGCCGCCGCCTCCGCAAGCCCCGAGAAGCAGGCCCGCCATAACGGCGCCCAGAATGCGTGTGTTCCCCATGAAACGCGTCTCCACCTCCGACCCGCGCACCCGTTTCATGGCGGCGCGGACAACTCCCCGAACAGAACGTGTCCTCTATCGGGTTAAATGAGTCCGAAATATGGTGGTAAACGGATTGCAGTCGGATCGCAGTGCGTTCCAGCGGAACGGCGCGGAGCCTTTCAGGGCGCCGTGACAGGCGGCGCGGGCGTTTCGTGCAGGTCGAAGGCGGCATGCAGCGCGCGCACGGCAAGCTCCGTGTACTCACTGTCGATCAACACGCTGATCTTGATCTCCGACGTGGCGATGACCTCGATATTGATGCCTTTGGCGGCCAGCGCCTCGAACATGGTCTGCGCCACGCCCGTATGGCTGCGCATGCCGATGCCCACGACCGAAACCTTGGTCACGTCGCGGTCGCTCTTTATGGCGGAGAAGCCGATATCGTTCTTCACGGCCTCCAGCGCGGCCAGCGCCGTGTCGAGATCGCGTTCGCCCACCGTGAAGGTCAGGTTCGCGCTATTGTCCGAACGCGAAATGCCCTGGACGATCATGTCCACGATGACATTGGCGTCGGACATGGCCTTGCAGACCTGGGCGACCATGCCGGGCGTGTCGGCCAGGCGCAGCAGGGTGATCTGGGCTTCGTCGCGGCTGTAGGCGACACCGGATACGACGCGCTCTTCCATTGTAAGGTCCTCGTGGCAGACGAGAGTGCCGGGATTGTCCGCGGCGGGACCCGCCATGGACGTCAGCACCCGGATGGGCAGATTATTGTTCATGGCCAGCTCGACCGAGCGGACCTGCAAGACCTTGGCACCGAGGCTCGCAAGCTCCAGCATCTCCTCGAAGGCGATGCGGTTTAGACGGCGGGCTTCCGGCACGATGCGCGGGTCGGTCGTGTAGATCCCGTCCACGTCGGTGTAGATGTCGCACCGGTCGGCCTTGAGCGCCACGGCCAGCGCGACGGCGGAGGTGTCGGACCCGCCCCGGCCCAGCGTGGAGACCCGGCCTTCTTCGTTGATGCCCTGAAAGCCCGCGACCACGGCGACGTTTCCACTGGCGAGACTCGGCCCGATGGCTGAGCTTTCGATTTCGGCGATGCGCGCCTTGCTGTGGGCCATGTCGGTCTTGAGCGGGATCTGCCAGCCGAGCCAGGAGCGGGCGGGCACGCCCCGGCGCCGGAGCGCGATGGCGAGCAATCCGGACGTGACCTGTTCGCCACTCGCCACGACGGAGTCGTATTCATCGTCGATGGAGCCGCCGCATTGCGGCTCGCCCGGGGGGCAGTCGGCGTCGAGCGAATCGACCAGCCCGACAAGGCGGTTGGTCTCCCCGCTCATGGCGGATACGACCACGGCGACTTCGTGGCCGGCCTCGACCTCTTCGGAGACAAGCCTGGACACGGCGCGGATGCGGTCGAGGTCGGCCACCGACGTGCCGCCGAATTTCATGACGATGCGGCCCATGGGACTTGCGCTTCCTTCCGGCTGCGGACGCGGGCCTGTAGGCCAAGCCGGAGGCGCGCGCAACGGCCGCGTCGATCGGGCGTGGCGCCCTTTAGACGGTGCGTTGGGCGCGGTCCTTGGCGTTGGTGGACTTGATCGCGGCCGCGGCCGCTTCCCACTGCGCGTCCGACCATTTGGTCAGACCGCTGAAATTGCCGCCAGTCGCATTGTAGCCGCCGCCATCTATGCTGATGGTCTGGCCGTTCACATAGCCCGCACCCGGGGCCATCAGGAAGGCGGCGAGGTTGACCAGTTCGTGCATCTGCCCGATCCGTCCCATCGGATTGTTGCTGTCCTTGTTCACGTCCCCGATATTGTCCGCCCCGGGTGCGAGGCGTTTGGTCATGCCTTCCGTCGGAAACGGCCCCGGCGCGATGGCGTTGAAGCGCAACCCGTAGCGACCCCACTCCACGGCGAGGCTCTGCGTCATCACGTTGACGCCTGCCTTCGACATGGCTGACGGTACGGTGAACGGGCCGCCATTGAACACCCATGTGGTCAGGATTGACAGGACGGAGCCCGTATCGCCCGCCTCGATCCAGCGCTTGCCGA
>JBCCCX010000339.1:0-3257 GCA_039033275.1 Pseudomonadota bacterium
CGCGGCGAACCCTGCCGGCTGACACTGGCAGGGACGGGGCGCGTGGCTCGCCTTTATACAGAGCCTGACCTGCACCTCGCCGCCCCCGGCGACCCGCTCACCTTCCAGTCCCGCATCGTCCGTTACCTCCGGCGAGCCGCCACATCGGATCTTGGCGATGCGGTCGAACGCCACTGCGCCACCCTGGGCGTCTATGCCATGCGGATCTCGGTGAAGGACACGCGCAGCCGCTGGGGCTCGTGCACCTCGGACGGACGGCTGTCCTTCTCCTGGCGTCTGGTCTGCGCTCCGCCCGAGGTGCTCGACTATGTGGCCGCCCATGAGTGTGCGCACCTCATCGAGATGAACCACTCGCCCGCCTTCTGGGCCGAGGTCGCTCGTTGCCGCCCGGACTGGAAAATCCAGCGCGACTGGCTGCGCAGCTATGGGCGCGACCTCCACGCTATCGGTGCCGGCAGTCCCGTGGCGGCGTAGGGTGGTGCCTCACCTGCCGGCCAAACCGGCTCAAGCGGGTCTGACTTTGGTGGAAGTCCGCTGCCGGCGATGTCAGCGAAGGCGTTCGGCGATGCCAAACGACCGTGGGGGTAAATAAGCGGCGCGACCGATTCCGTTAAGATTGGAAACGGGCTAGGTTCGTTTAAAACAAGGACAGGACACTTGATATGCGCGCACGCCTGATCGGCTCGGCCCTTGCCCTCACCCTCGCCGCCTGTACCCCCGCGACCCAGTCCGCGCCGCCTGCCGCAGACCAGGTGGACACCGTAGAGCCAGCGACCCAGACCGCTGCCGCAGAGCTGCCCGTCCCAGAGACCGGCGCTGACCTCATCACGGTCTACCGCTACCTCCACGCCAATCCCGAGCTGTCATTCAAGGAAGCGGGCAGCGCCGCCCTCCTCGCCGCCGAACTCAAGGCGCTCGGCTTCACGGTCACCGAAGGGGTCGGCGATGATTGGGTGAAGGCGAAGGCTGAACGCGACCAGGGCGAAGTCCGCGACGGGGTGGGCGGCTATGGCGTGGTCGGCATCCTTGAAAACGGTCCGGGCCCCACTGTCCTGGTCCGGGCCGACATGGATGCCCTGCCCGTGGTCGAGCGGACCGGCGTCCCTTTCGCATCCACTGTCCGGGACATCACCTGGACCGGGGTCGAGAACGGGGTCATGCACGCCTGCGGCCATGATGTGCACATGACCAGCTGGCTCGGCACCGCCCGCGCCCTCGCTGGCCGCACCGATGACTGGTCCGGCACGCTGGTCATGATCCTGCAACCGGCCGAAGAGCTTGGCCTCGGCGCCCAGGCAATGCTGGAAGACCGCCTGTTCGAACGCTTTCCCAAGCCCGATGTGAACCTCGCCTTACACGTCTCTGCCAGCACGCCGTCCGGAACCGTCGCCTACACGCCGGGCTTCGCCCTCGCCAATGTCGACAGCGTGGACATCACCGTGAAGGGCGTCGGCGGCCATGGCGCCTACCCGCACACGACGAAGGATCCCGTCATCGTCGCGGCCCATATCATCACCGCCTTGCAGACGCTGGTATCGCGCAGCGTCGATCCGCAGACCCCGGCCGTTGTCACAGTCGGCTCCATCAAGGCCGGCGCAAAGCACAACATCGTCTCCGACGAAGCCACCCTGCTGCTCACCGTCCGCTCGTATGATGACGACACGCGCAAGCTCCTGCTCGATGGCATCAAGCGCATCGCCGACGCCCAGGCCGCAGCCTTCGGCGCGCCGCCGCCCGACGTGGTCTATGAGGCCGACGCGATCGCCTCCACCTATAATGACCCGGAGCTGACCGAGGCCTCCATGGCCGCGATTGCCGGCGTCATCGGCACCGACAATGTCATGGAAGTCAGCCCCGTCATGGGCGGTGAGGATTTCAGCGCCTACAGCCGGACCGACGACAAGATCCCCTCGCTCATCTTCTGGGTCGGTGCCGTGGAGCCCGATCTCTACGCGCGTGCCCAGGGGGGCGAGCTTCCGCTGCCCTCGCTCCACTCCCCCTTCTTCGCACCCGACGCCGCGCCTACCATCGAAACCGGGCACACGGCCATGACAGCGGCTGCGATCAACGCCTTCAAGCGCGGCGCCATAAACTGATCAGCACGGGAATGGGCCGTTTCTCTGCAAGCGGTCCCACCTGACCCCTTGACGCCGCCGTTCCCAAGGGTCAATAACCCGCGCTTCGGTCGTCCAAGACCCTAGGAGTTCCCAAAAAACATGGCCAATACCAAGTCCGCAAAAAAGATGGTCCGGAAGATCGCCACCCGGACGGCAGTGAACACCGCGCGCCGCTCGCGCATGCGCCGGTTCATCCGCAAGGTGGAAGAAGCCATTGCATCCGGTGACCAGTCCGCCGCTGCCGACGCCCTGAAGGCTGCGCAGCCCGAAATCATGCGCGCCGCCACCAAGGGCGTGGTGCACAAGAATACCTCGGCGCGTAAAGTGTCGAGGCTGGCAGCCCGCGTGAAAGCGATGGGCTGAAGACGACGGGGCTCAAAATACCAGGACGCAGACACCGTGCCCTCCGATGTCTGACCAGCGTCCCTAAAACAATGAGGGCAACACTCGCAAAACGGGTGATCGGGGCGTCCAATCGGGCGCCTTCATTTTTGCCTCCATGGCGGGCGCGACTCACCTTCGCGGCGGTCGCCGGTCCGGCCGCGCCAAAGTCAACGCCACGACCGTTTCAATCCCGACTTTCGTCCGTGCTGCCCCTATTCCGGCGCCACTCCCACGTTTCCCCTGACGGGCGAGTGTGCATCCGACCGGCTCCGGCCCGTCTGCGCTGGTGTTGGAGTTTATCAAGGTGGAAATCCACAGCGATTTCCGAGTTTTGCCCTTGACGCAGTTTGCGAGCAAAAAGGGGTGCGCACGGATCATCGATTCGACTATTTCATAAGATTAATAGTTTGTTATCAAGGAAGTGCGGCGGCGGGCGTTTAGTCAAGTGCGAATTCTGCAAGGTGTGGAATTAACCTTCTAGACAGGTTTGTGACCGGCTCATAAGGTCCTGCCCAACGACCCAGTAAGTATCTCCAACGAGTTGTGTGTATCGGCCGTTCCTTCGGGAGCGACGTGTAGAGTTTTGGGTCGGGTATAAGGGGTTACAACAACAAAAAAGGGGGCGGACCAAGAATGGATTCGCACAAAAGAGATAATCCGACTTCGCACCAATCTCACGACAACAACCAAGACACTAAACCACAAAAGGAGAGTGACGTGGGCGCGACCAATGTATGGAAATACGTGACGGCTGAC
>JBCCCX010000340.1:0-3255 GCA_039033275.1 Pseudomonadota bacterium
AATTCGTTTTTTGGAGCTTAAGGGTTGGAGCTTGGCAAGGACTACGGATTCTCCGCGACGGTCAGAACTTGATTGACCTCGTGAATCACATCGCAACTCGAGGGCAGACCTCACAAGAAATTTTTCAATCACATATCACCACAGTCACAACACAGCCACAAAAGCCAGGCAAAAGTCGATAGGCAAGCATCAACGACATAAATGACCACACACAACAACGAAAAGCTATGCCCAAGCCATCAGCTGCAGCAGTCAACGGCGAAGCAGTCGAGATCAACAACGCGGCTTAGACTTTAGAGAGCCGCCGCAGAGAATCCGGTTCTCTCCGAAGGTGATGCCGCGCTTACACGTTTCCGCGTGGGTACCAAATGACATGACAGCACCAACTCAATCGCGGTTTCTGATATGGTATCGAGCTCGTCGCGTGCTGAGGGTGATGATGACGCCACGGCCGCCGCCTGCTCCAAACCTCCGGTGGTATCGTGCCTACGCCAATACTGGTCGGCTTGGAGCTGTCCTTCTTTATAAGCCGATGCGCTGTCCTCTCTCGCTTTCTGTGCCCAAGTCAAATGCTCCAAGGTCGATCTCCAGCCCTCTGGATCGTGTCCACGTCGGGCATCTCGCCTTCGAAATATTTCTCCATCACGGCGTCGTCCATTTCGGCGACGGCCTCGATCAGGGCGGTGCGGTACTCTTCGACCTGCTCCTTCATGTCCTCGGGCACGTCGACCGTCTCATAGGTCGCGCCCAGATCGGCTTCGGCTTCCCAGATGTAGGCGACGTTCTTGACGAGATCGACCACGCCCTTGAACTGGTCCTCGGCACCGATGGGGAGTTGCATTTCCAGCGCGTTGCCGCCCAGCCGGTCCTTCACGGACTGGACCGAGTTGAAGAAGCTCGCCCCGATCTTGTCCATCTTGTTGATGAAGATCATGCGCGGGACGTTGTACTTGTCGGCCTGGCGCCAGACAGTCTCGGTCTGGGGTTCCACGCCGGCATTGGCGTCCAGCAGCGCGACCGCGCCGTCCAGCACGCGCAAGGACCGCTCGACCTCGATGGTGAAGTCCACGTGTCCGGGCGTGTCGATGATGTTCAGGCGCTTATCGTCCCAGAAGCACGTCGTGGCGGCCGATGTGATCGTGATGCCGCGCTCCTGCTCCTGCTCCATCCAGTCCATCGTGGCCGCGCCGTCATGGACTTCCGCGATTTTGTGGTTCTTGCCGGTATAATAGAGGATCCGCTCCGTGCAGGTCGTCTTGCCCGCATCGATGTGGGCCATGATGCCGAAGTTGCGGTAGTCCTTGAGTTCGTATTCGCGTGCCATCTCAGGCTCCTGAAGCGAGGGTGTGTCTTGTGATGTCTCTGGGGGAGAGGGGGCGAGCCGGTGGCCCGCCCCGCCTCATATAGGGACGTTTTCTATCAGCGCCAGATTACCAGCGGTAGTGCGAGAAGGCGCGGTTGGCTTCCGCCATGCGGTGCGTGTCCTCGCGCTTCTTCACGGCCGTGCCGCGATTGTTGCTCGCGTCCAGCAGCTCGCCGGCGAGGCGTTCGCGCATCGTGTTCTCGTTGCGATTGCGGGATGCCGCGACCAGCCAGCGAATGGCCAGCGCCTGGCGGCGTTCTACGCGGACTTCGACGGGGACCTGGTAGGTCGCGCCGCCGACCCGGCGGGAGCGGACCTCGACGGCCGGCTTGATGTTCTCGAGCGCGTCGTGGAAGACGCGGATCGGCTCGGTCTTGGCCTTGTCCTCGACGATGTCGAGGGCGCCGTAGACGATCTTCTCGGCGGTGGATTTCTTGCCATCGAGCATGATGGCGTTCATGAATTTGGCGAGAACCAGGTCCTGATACTTGGCATCGGGCAGGATTTCGCGTTTTTCGGCGCGGTGACGACGTGACATTCTTCTATCTCCCTCGTCTTACTTCGGACGCTTCGCGCCGTACTTCGAACGGCGTTGCTTACGGTCTTTGACGCCTTGCGTGTCCAGGACGCCGCGCAGCACGTGGTAGCGCACGCCCGGCAGGTCCTTCACGCGGCCGCCGCGGATCAGGACCACGGAGTGTTCCTGCAGATTGTGGCCTTCGCCCGGAATGTAGGACAGCACCTCGAACCCGTTGGTCAGGCGCACCTTGGCCACTTTCCGCAAGGCCGAGTTCGGCTTCTTGGGCGTCGTGGTGTAGACGCGGGTGCAGACGCCGCGCTTCTGCGGGCAGGCTTCGAGCGCGGGCACCTTGTTGCGCTTGCGCTTGTCTTTCCGGGGCTTCCGGATGAGCTGTTGGATTGTAGGCATCAAGCCGTCCTTGTTGTCGATCGCGGGGTTGGCCGCATTTGGGTTCGCATTTGTAACGCGCGGGGTATGCCGC
This sequence comes from Pseudomonadota bacterium, assembly GCA_039033275.1. Lineage (GTDB taxonomy): Bacteria > Pseudomonadota > Alphaproteobacteria > Caulobacterales > Maricaulaceae > Litorimonas. The sequence goes on from JBCCCX010000340.1 coordinate 2,365, forward strand.
GCCGGTCGTCAGTGTGGATGCTCCGGTGAAAGACGCCTGCCGGAACGGCATCGGCCCTGCACAAAGCGCAGACGACCAGCCTTCCCTGATGGAAAAACCGGAGCCTGCTTGAAATAAACCGGCCCGTGAAACGGCAGTTTCCCGGGCCAATCCATGTCTCTTTTTCGTCTCGGTCGAGGTTTCTACGGTAACCCGCAGACAGCACGCCCACTGACGCGCGGGCATGTAGGCGGGGGGGAAGAGGGTGTCAACAGGGGGATACGGTTGGGAAATGGCCCAGCACGGCTTGGCTGTTCATTCCAGTGCACGCAGGAATCCGATGGCTCACCCATTTCGGAATCATGGCGAGGATCAGGCCCTAGGACGCGCTGGCGCGGTCCTGTCGAACGGATGAACTGTCGGGTCTGAAGTTTCCCCATCCCCGGCAGTCGCGCCCAGGTCGATCGAGTGAGGCTGGTTTCCGGCGTTTTCATAAGACAACTAGGCCAGTCTTTCGTCCTTGCCTTGCCTCCTCCTCCTTCGTCCCCGGCATTTATTGCCGGGGTCTGGTCTCCTCCGAATCCACAAGAGGATGGGATATTGCCGATCGCCTCTTGTGAGCGCTCCCGACACCAGACCCCGGCAATAAATGCCGGGGACGGCGCCTGAGTTTTCCCTTGCGTCTTCCGCCCTCTCCCACCCCCATCCGCGCTCATCCTTCCACCCATCCGCACTTTCGCGCCCCGCAAACCCCACGCCCGCTGCACTTCCCCGTCGTTCCATCCGCGCCAACCCACAAACTAATCCTCGCCCCTTGCGCCCCATGCTATTCAGCTTGCGCCTGCCGCAGGCACGGGGAGAGTACGACTTCTTGGGCGCGGCGGGCGGGAGCGAGGGCTCGGATGGGTCCGG
>JBCCCX010000341.1:0-3255 GCA_039033275.1 Pseudomonadota bacterium
CGCGATCCCGAGATCGGTGAGAACAAGATCAAGGAGCTGATGGAAGCGGTCGATAGCTACATCCCGCAGCCCGAGCGTGCTGTGGATCAGCCCTTCCTGATGCCGATCGAGGACGTGTTCTCGATTTCTGGCCGGGGTACGGTTGTGACCGGCCGCGTCGAGCGCGGTGTCATCAATGTCGGTGACGAGATCGAGATCGTCGGCATCCGCGACACGTCCAAGACGACCTGCACAGGCGTCGAGATGTTCCGCAAACTGCTGGACCGCGGTGAAGCCGGTGACAACATTGGTGCTCTGCTGCGCGGTGTGGACCGTGAAGGTGTTGAGCGCGGCCAGGTTCTCTGCAAGCCGGGCTCGGTGCAGCCGCACAAGAAGTTCGAGGCCGAGGCCTACATCCTGACCAAGGATGAGGGCGGACGCCACACGCCGTTCTTCAACAATTACCGCCCGCAATTCTACTTCCGCACGACGGATGTGACGGGCGTGGTGACGCTCAAGGACGGGACCGAGATGGTCATGCCGGGCGACAATGTGAACATCGACGTGGAACTGATCGTGCCGATCGCCATGGAAGAGAAGCTGCGCTTTGCCATCCGCGAAGGCGGCAGAACCGTCGGCGCAGGCGTCGTGTCGAAGATCACGGAGTAGGACAAGGTCCTTGCGGGCCTGTGTAGGGGTATAGCTCAGTTGGTAGAGCATCGGATTCCAAATCCGAGTGTCGAGGGTTCAAGTCCTTCTGCCCCTGCCACTTTCTAACAAGTCCCGGACCCGCTAGGGGGTCCGGCCCGGGTGTCGCGGAAGAGGTCTCGACCTTCTTCCGCGTTTCGCCGTTTAAGCGAGGAACGTCTTCGATGGCGAAAGGCAAGACAGCCAATCCGGCCAAGAAGGATGCGGACATGACACCCAAAGTGTCGCCCGCGACCTATTTGGCCCAGGTTCAGCAGGAAGGCCGCAAGGTCGTCTGGCCGAGCTGGAAGGAAACGCGGCAGACGACGATCCTCGTCATGATCTGCGTGGTTCTGTTCGGCGTCTTCTTCTTCTTCGTGGACTTCCTCATCGGCATCGTCGTGCCGTGGGTTCTGAATTTCGGGAGCGCCGGTTAATGGCCGCACAGTGGTACATCGTCCAAGCCTACTCGAACTTCGAGAAGCGCGTTGCGGAAACGCTGCAGCGTGACGCCGAAGAAAAGGGGCTCGGCCATCTGTTCGAGGAAATCCTTGTGCCGACGGAAACGGTCGTGGAAGTCCGCCGCGGCCGCAAGGTCGAGAGCGAGCGCAAATTCTTTCCCGGATACGTGCTGGTGAAGGTCGATCTGACGGACGAGGCCTATCACATCATCGCCAACTCGCCCAAGGTGACGGGCTTCCTAGGGGCGTCGAGCACGTCTAAGAAGCCTCGTCCGGTGCCCGACTCCGAAGTCGCGCGCATCATCGGAAGCGACGGCGACGAGGCCGCGCCCGTGCGTCCGACGATCACATTCGACATTGGCGAGACGATCAAGGTCGTCGACGGCCCCTTCCAGAGCTTTTCCGGCTCCGTGGAGAGCGTCGACGAGGAGGCCGCGCGCCTCAAGGTTCTCATCAACATCTTCGGGCAGGGCACGCCCGTCGAACTGGATTATTCGCAGGTGGAGAAGGAGGGCTAGTCCCGCACTGCCTGCAAATACTGGACTGTGGAAGGGGCGGCGAAGTTCCAGTCGTTCCCGCACCACGGTCTCCACACGCACAAAGGCAATCGTGCCGCGTGCAACCGCCATAGGAGTGGAAAATGGCAAAGAAGATTGACGGCTACATCAAGCTGACGATCCCCGCGGGTTCCGCGAACCCGTCCCCGCCGCTGGGTCCCGCACTGGGTCAGCGCGGCGTCAACATCATGGAATTCGCCAAGGCGTTCAACGCCAAGACCGAAGAGCTGGAAAAGGGCGTTCCGACCCCGACCATCATCACGGTCTATGGCGATAAGTCTTTCTCGTTCGTCACCAAAACGGCGCCGGCCAGCTATTACCTGAAGAAGGCGGCCGGCAAGTCTTCGGGCGCCAACAGCCCGGGCAATGAGGTCGGCGGCACGGTGACCAAGGCGCAATGCCGCGAGATCGCCGAAGCCAAGATGGTCGACCTTTCGGCCAACGACCTGGACCAGGCGACAAAGATCATCGAAGGCTCCGCCCGGTCGATGGGCTACGAGGTCACGGAGTAGGATCATGGCAAAACGTATGAAAGCCGCTCTGGCCACCTTCGACCGCGAAGTCGAATACAGCGTCGCCGATGCCGTCGCACTGGTGAAGAAGAACGCCACCGCCAAATTCGACGAGACCGTCGAAGTTGCGCTGAACCTGGGTGTGGACCCGCGCCACGCCGACCAGATGGTGCGCGGCGTCGCTAACCTGCCCAACGGCACGGGCCGTTCGGTCCGGGTCGCCGTGTTCGCCAAGGACGCCAAGGCCGATGAGGCCCGTGAGGCTGGGGCCGACGTGGTCGGCGCCGACGATCTGGCGGAGCGTATTCAGAATGGCGACATGCCGTTCGACCGCGTGATCGCCACGCCGGACATGATGCCGCTCGTCGGTCGTCTGGGTAAGGTGCTGGGTCCCAAGGGTCTGATGCCGAACCCGAAGGTCGGTACAGTGACGCCCAATGTTGGCCAGGCCGTCAAGGACTCCAAGGGTGGTGCTGTCGAGTACCGCGCCGAAAAGTCAGGCATCGTCCACGCGGGCGTCGGCAAGGCGTCGTTCGACGAGGCCAAGCTGGCCGAGAACGTCCACTTCCTGTTGTCCAAGATCCAGAAGGAGCGCCCTTCCGGCGCCAAAGGGACTTTCATCAAGAAGGTCACCCTGTCCTCCACCATGGGTCCGGGCGTGAAGATCGATACGGGCGACATTGCCTAGAGAATTTTGGCGGGAGGCTTGCCTTCCGCTGGATGGCCCGCAGCCCTTCTGGGGCGGCGGGCGAACTGTCCGAGACCGTCGGTTCGCCGAAGCTCACCCGAGCGAAGGCGAATAATTCCGGCGCAGACAGAGCAAAGACCAATTTTCGCGCCGGGCGACCGGCGCAGGGTTCGGTTCGAGCTTTGGGACAGACAACAGTTCGTTGCCTCGTCCCAGTGATGTGACGGTGCGGCGGGCACCCCTAGAGGACATTCGCAATGGTGCGAGTGTTCGCAACAACGGAGACCGCAAATGGATCGCACTCAAAAAGCGGAAGCCGTCGAAGAGCTGAAAAGCATCTTCGCGGAAGCCGGATCCGTGGTGATGGCCGA
>JBCCCX010000342.1:0-3238 GCA_039033275.1 Pseudomonadota bacterium
ACACCGCGCCTGTCGCGATCATTACGGGGTCGACCAGCGACTGGCCGACCATGGAACATGCCGCGGACATTCTGGATACGCTGGGTATCGCCTACGAGGCGACGGTCGTGTCGGCCCACCGCACGCCGCAGCGCCTGTACGATTTCTCGCACACGGCGGCCGGGCGCGGGGTCAAGGTCGTCATCGCCGGCGCGGGCGGCGCCGCCCACCTGCCTGGCATGTGCGCGGCCATGACCCGACTGCCCGTGCTGGGCGTGCCCGTGGAAAGCAAGGCCCTGTCCGGCATGGACAGCCTGCTGTCCATCGCGCAGATGCCCGGCGGCGTGCCCGTCGGTACGCTGGCCATCGGCAAGGCGGGCGCGAAGAACGCCGGCCTGCTCGCTGCCGCCATCCTCGCCACGACCGACCCCGCGCTGGCTGAACGGCTCGACGCGTGGCGCGCGCGCCAGACGCAGAGCGTCGGCACGGACCCACGCGGCGGTTAGCACGCATGGACGCGCTCCCTCCCGGTTCGACCATCGGTATTCTCGGCGGCGGACAGCTCGGCCGCATGCTGGCGCTCGCCGCCGCCCGGCTGGGGCTGGACACACACGTCTACAGCGCCCGGCCCGTCGATCCGGCTGCGCAGGTCTCGACCGCGCACACGCCTGGCGCCTTCGACGATATGGACGCACTCGCCGCTTTTGGCGCGAGCTGCGACGCGCTGACCTATGAATGGGAGTCCATTCCTGTTGCGGCCGTGGAAGCGGCCGCAGCCGGACGCTACCTCGCCCCGAACCTGGACGCGCTGCGCACGGCGCAGGACCGGCTGCTGGAGAAGCGCTTCCTGTCGGGCCTGCCCGGTGTGCGCGTCGCGCCCTTCAGAGACGCATCGGGCAGCATTCACGCGCTGCGCCGCGCCGTACGCCATGTCGGCCTGCCTTGCGTGGTGAAGACGCGCCGCGGCGGCTATGACGGCAAGGGCCAGGCTGTGGTCCGCAGCGAGGACGATCTGATCGAGGTCTGGGAAGCGCTGGGCAATTTCGATCTGATCGTGGAAGGCTTTGTCACCTTCGGGCGCGAAGCCAGCGTCGTATGTGCGCGCAGTCGAAACGGCGACGTCTGCGCCTACCCGCTGACCGAAAACTTGCACCGCGACCATATCCTCCACACGTCCACCGCCCCGGCCGCCTCGTCCGCCTATGGAGGCGACGACGACACGCCCGGCGAAATCGCCCGGACCATCGTAGACGCGCTCGACTATGTCGGCGTGATCGGGGTGGAGTTGTTCGACACGGCGGAGGGCTGGGTCGTCAACGAGATCGCGCCGCGTGTGCACAATAGCGGCCACTGGACGCAAGACGCCGGCTGCACCGATCAGTTCGAACAGCATATCCGCGCCGTGGCAGGCTGGCCGCTGGGCGACTGCCACCCCGCCTGGCCCGTGCGCATGACGAATCTGATCGGGCACGATGTGGACGATTGGACAACGCTGGCCTCGGAGCCTGGAATGCACCTCCATCTCTACGGCAAGCGCGAAGTCCGTCCGGGCCGCAAGATGGGCCATGTGAACCGGCGCATCGGCTGACGCGCGGGGCGGTTCAGTCCGACTGCCGCAGTGATGCGTATCGCGGTTCCTCGCACTTGTTCAGTCTGGCCAAGCCATCGAGACCATGACCCGCTCTATCACTCTCCGTCCCCGGCATTCATTGAGCCTGCGCCCGGCTTGATCGGGTGGGGTCTGGTCGAGGGCCTGCTCACAAGACGCGGCTTGTGGTGACGGAGGCGAACAGACCCCGGCAATAAATGCCGGGGACGAAATCGCTTTGAATTCTGGTCTGCAAAATGTGCCATAAAGATCGGCTAACACGTGGGGCGTCTGGGGCGGATGGTGTCCACTATCAGCGATCCGCAATTTGCTTACATGCAAGCCGGCCAAGCCAGCGAGACGACAAAACGTCTTCATGAATTCCGTCCCCGGCATTTATTGCCGGGGACTGCTATCAGGCTTCTTCACAAGACGGATCGGTCGGCCCCTATCGTCCTGTGCTCTCTAACGGCACCAGACCTCACCTGATTAAGCCGGGTACAGGCTAGATAAATGCCGGGGACGGGACTCTGTAAAATACTTCCCGCTCAGGCCGGCTTGACCGGCCTGTCCATCTCCCAAGACTGTCTGCCACCCGAAGCGGCAGGTGGTGGGGTCGCCGCCGTCGGAGCGTCCGCATTCGGTCCGGTGGACGGAATGCAGCGAAGGGTCGGCGAGAGCGGGAGCGAAGAGCGTAATCATGTCCGGCACAGGACGTGATGGCATGGTCCCGGATCTGGATGAGGCGGGATCCGCAAGACGCGAGTTGTGAGGACGGAAGCGGATGGACCCCACCCGATTAATCCGGATGCAGGCTCAATGAATGCTGGGAGTATGGTCTGCGAAATCCGCCGGTTTTGGTCTGTCAAACAGCAAAAAGCCCGCCGGTGAGCGGGCTCCTTGTCATCACCCTGGGTCCGAAGTCCGGGGACTTCGGCGCTTCGACTTCGGAACATCCATCGGGGTGTTCCGACCGACGCTATGCGTCGGCCGTCTCCGCGCGCTCACGGTCGACCTTGCCTTTGGCGGACTCGTCCCGGTCGACGAATTCGATGACAGCCATGGGGGCGTTGTCGCCGTAGCGGAAGCCCGCCTTCATGACGCGGATATAGCCGCCGGAACGGTCGGCGTAGCGCGGGCCGATCACGTCAAAGAGCTTCTTGGCCTGCTCCTTGTTGCGCATGCGGGCGATGGCGATGCGCCGGGAATTCAGATCACCCTTCTTGGCGAGCGTGACCAGCTTCTCCACGAAGGGGCGGAGTTCCTTGGCCTTGGGCAGGGTGGTGACGATCTGCTCGTGCTCGACCAGCGAGGACGACATGTTGGCGAACATGGCCTTGCGGTGGGAGGCGGTGCGGTTGAGTTTGCGGTGGGCGATGCGGTGGCGCATGGCGGTCTTCCTTGTGCTTTAAAACGTGCGGCCTGTCTTTCGTCCGAACGGACTAGAGATGGTCGTCGTATTTCTTGGCGAGTTCTTCGATGTTTTCCGGCGGCCAGTTCGGCACTTCCATGCCGAGATGGAGACCCATCGAGGCCAAGACTTCCTTGATCTCATTCAGCGACTTGCGCCCGAAGTTTGGGGTCCGGAGCATTTCTGCTTCCGACTTCTGAATGAGGTCACCAATGTAAACGATGTTGTCGTTCTTCAGGCAGTTTGCCGAGCGCACTGAC
>JBCCCX010000343.1:0-3230 GCA_039033275.1 Pseudomonadota bacterium
CCCGTCTTAAAACTGATCGCCCAGGGGGTCGAACATGCTAAAAACATTATCTCTTCTGCTAGCAGTCTGCTTGTCGATCCCCTGGACGCCATGGCCCCCAAAGGGGCCGCGGCGCAATCTGACGCGGACATCATCACGCTCGTGACCGAACAGGGTGAGATCGACGCGCGGATCATCCGAGAGGCGGACGCGCTCGGCGCCGCGCTCATCATCGGCCTCCATGGTTATGGCATGGACGCCAAGCAAATTGAGACTCTCGTCAATATCGAGCCGAACACAGACCATTCCTTTGTTGCCTTGAACGCGCCGGTGCCCGTGGGGGGCGGAGGGGGCGCCTGGTTCCCTCTCGAGGATAGCTCGGGCTCAACCGTGGTGGATCCCGGCGACGTGCGCTTAGGCAGCGAATGGGTTGCGGACGCAACCCTCGCCCTTGTCACCGAGACCGGAGCGGACCCCGCGCAGGTCTACATAGTTGGGTTCAGCCAAGGTGCGTCGATGGCGCTTAGTCTTGCGTTGACCCACCCCGACCTCGCGGTGGGCTACATTGCCTTTGCGGGCGGGTTGCCGCGCGAGGTCCGCGCAGAAGACTGGACAGTCGAAGGCGGCGCGCCGGTCCTTTTGGGCTACGGCACGCGCGACGCGCGATTTAGCGCCGAGGAACTGGACGCAACCATCGCCACGCTTTCAGATGCCGGAGTGTCCGTTCAACTGGAAACCTTCCCGGTTCCCCATGTCGTCAGCAGCGCCGGACGCCGCGCCATTGCGGCCTGGATTGACGGCCGGATTGCAGGTGTGCCAGTGCCGCAAATCAGGCCACTTCCCATTTCTGCCACGGCTGCCCCGGACACCGGCGCCGCGCCAGAAGCCTTTATTGCCGAAGCCTTAGCTGCGGCTGACGCGCGCGGCGGCTATTTCGGCAACCCTGACGGCGATCTCGTGGTCTACAAATTCTTCGATTTCAACTGTTCAATCTGTCGGATCGCGCATCGCCAGATGGATCGGTTCCTGACGCAGATGCCCGAAAATACACGGGTGGTCGCGGTGGATGTTCCGTTGCTCGGTCCCGGATCGCGAGAAGCCGCAGCACTGACGTTCTCAATCGCAAAGCCGAAAGATTACAATCGCGCCTACCACGCGCTCATGGATGGCCGGGGCCAAATGACGGGCGCCCGTGCGCTCCGTGAGCTTGAAGACCTCGGGATCGCTGTTGGGATTGCGGATACCGAGGCTGCAATTGACGCATACCAAAACGACATGCGGGTCAATACGGCAGCCATGCGCGCGCTTGGTCTCGCCGGTACGCCAGGTTTCTTTGTCCGTTTGCCAGATGGCCGCGAACAGATGTTCACTGCTTGGGACGCGCAGGCAATCGCGTCCTTCGTTGGCGTCACCCTACAATAACATAAGACAGGCAGGGAGGCTCCACAATTGATCGAAGTTGCCAAAGTGGTTTGGGGGGACGCACGAGGCACAGAATTCTAGTTACCGGTTTGAACTCGTTGCTGCCATCGGGCCTTAAATGTCGTTCCCGGGCGACCTTCATCGCTGCGGTACGGCCCGTCGGACCAGCCGTTTGTTGCGACCGCTAAGTCGCGGCCTGGTCCAAGGTCGGTAAACCGGACACGGACGACGTTCTGGTCCTGTCACGATTTGCCGATATCTTAGGAGCAAGTCTCAAAACCCGGGGTTCTGTGAGAAGATTCCGTGAATGTCGGTCAGTTGGCGACCGACATTGCAAGCGTTTCATGATCGCTCGCAACACTTGTGACGAGATGCGAGGCGCTCTGACCTTGCTTCCCCCGAACGACAGGAGAGAGACCATGAAGAAACCCGTGCTCACAGTATTAGCGCTTGCGTTGGCAATTCCCACTGCCGCTCCAAGTTTCGCCGAAGAGACTACCATTGGCGTTGCTTCGATCCGCAAGGGACTCGACAACCGAAGGGAAACAGCGAACGCTGCTGCGCCCGTCTTCTACGCTATTCACGAGACTCTTATCGAGCGGGACCCGTTCGATCACGGTGTCTTCATTCCCGGGCTGGCCACCGAGTGGACCATGATCGACGACACGACCATGGAACTGACGCTGCGCGAGGGCGTGACGTTCCACAATGGTGACACCCTCGATGCCTACGATGTTGAAGCCTCGCTCGACCCGATCATCAATCTTGAGAGCCCACGCTACCGCAATCCGCATGGCAAGATGTTCTACAATTTCGAGGATGTCGAAGTCGTCGATGACATGACCGTGCGGGTGCATATGAAGCGCACCGACACTCTGATGAAGATGCTTCTGTCGGTGCGGAACGCTGGGATCCGGTCGCTAGAGCAGAGCGAGGATGGGAACGACGACGGCCATGGCCTTAACCCACTTGGTGCCAGGCCCTACAAGGTGACTGAGTTCGCACGGGTGAGCGCGTGGTACTGGAGCGATTTGAAGAGTACTGGGGCGAGCCTGCCCCATTCGACAAGATCACCTTTGTCAACATCCCATAGGTTCTGCCGAGGATCACTGCGCTGGCGAATGGCGAGATCGATCTAGCCTCGGAAATTCCGCCCGATCAGTATCCGCTCATTGACAGTGAAGAGGGTCTGAAGCGCATCGAAGTCACCTACCCGATGTACCACGTCTATCTCTTTAACAACGCCCATCCCGTAACGCAGGACGTCAAGCTGCGTCAGGCGTTGACATCAGCGATCGACTACGACGGCCTTGTCAAAGGGCTGTTCGGGGAGCAGGGCAAGGCCCCCCGCGGCTTTCAGTACGAAGAGGTTGGCGCGACGTTCAATCCCGACGTCGACATCTTCTCATACGATCCCGAGAAGGCCCGCGCCTTGCTCGCGGAATCGGACTATGATGGCACGCCTGTCGAGGTCGTCATCTACCCCACTTACTACCTCTACGGCGGCTTCGCCTCCGAGGTGATTGCCGAGATGTGGGAAGACATCGGTGTTAACTTGGAGCTTGTTCAGGTTCCTGTCGGTGGCCTGGCGCTGGAAACCGACCCTGACACGATGATCCGCAACTGGTCGATCCCGATGCTCTATGGCGACATCATGGGCGTGATGGACAACGCCTTGTCAGAGGCTGGCTGGGCCGTCGCGCGCGGCTATTTCGACGCCGAGGCCGATCCGCGATGGCTGGGTCTGTACGAGACCGCCCGGTTTGGCAAAACCATCGAAGAGCGCAAGGCGGCTTACGCCGAAATGCACGAGGTCCTGGCCGACCTCG
>JBCCCX010000344.1:0-3201 GCA_039033275.1 Pseudomonadota bacterium
CCGGGCAAGGGCACGGGGCTGGGCCTGTCCATGGTCTACGGTTTCGTCCGTCAGGTCGGCGGCTTCATGCGCCTGTATAGCGAACCGGGGCGCGGCACGACCGTCTCGCTATTCTTCCGGGAAGCGGACGAGACGCATGGCTTCGGGTCCGCGGCGGGTCCGGACTCCGGACTGACGCCCTCCCGCGAAACGGCGGAATACCGCGCGCAGGGCCGGGTGCTCGTGGTCGAGGACCAGGCCGAGGTCCGCGACGTGGCCGTCAGCCTTCTCCAGGAATTCGGCTTCACGACGCAGACGGCCGAAAGCGCCGATGCCGCGCTCGCCCTGCTCGAAGCGGACCCGTCCTTCGATCTCGTCTTCACCGATATCGTCATGCCGGGGGAGTTGGACGGCGTGTCGCTCGCCAAGGAAGCCGGGCGCCGTTGGCCCGATCTGCCCTTCGTCTTCGCGACCGGCTACGCCGAAGCCGCCCTCCTGCGGTCGGGCGATGTCAGCTCAGCGCATAATCTGGTCAACAAACCCTACCGCCGCGAAACCCTCGCCGACACGATTTCCGACGTTCTGGGCCGGTCCACCCAGAAACACGAACACGACCGAACCAAGGAGAATGCCGCATGAGACCGACAAAAACATTGCTGGTCGTCGACGATCTGGAGCATGTGCGCGACTTCTACCGCGACGTGGCCGAAGACAAGGGCTGGGCCGTGGTCGAAGCCTTCGACGCCGCCAGCTTCGAAGCCGCGCTGGACGGACCGCACGATGCGCTCATTCTCGATCTCGCCATGCCGTCCATGACCGGCATCGAAGGTCTGGAGCTCATGGCGAGCCGCAAGGAGACCGCCCCGATCGTCATCGCCAGCGGCCAGGATGAGAGCTTCCTGAACATGTCGATGAAGCTTGGCCGGGACCTCGGCCTCAACATGACTTTCCGCCTGAGCAAACCGATCCAACTGGTCAAGTTCGAGCGCACGCTCGACATGCTGGAGACAAGTCTGTCGAGGGCTGTGGGCAGCGCGGACGCGGCCTAGGGCCGCTCTTTCCACTCTTCAGCATTCGATGACATTCACCGCCAGCCCGCCCTGGCTGGTTTCCTTGTATTTAGACGACATGTCGAGGCCGGTCTGACGCATGGTCTCGATGACGGCGTCGAGGCTGACGACCATCTGTCCTGAGGCGTGCAGGGCCAAGCGTGCGGCGTTGGCGGCCTTGACCGCGCCGATGGCGTTGCGCTCGATGCAGGGAATCTGCACAAGCCCGCCCACGGGGTCGCAGGTCAGGCCCAGATTGTGCTCCATGCCGATCTCGGCGGCGCTCGCGACCTGCTCGGGGCTTCCGCCCCACACCGCGCACAAGCCGCCCGCCGCCATGGAGCAAGCCACGCCGACCTCGCCCTGACAGCCCATCTCCGCGCCTGAAATGGAGGCGCGCTGCTTGTAGAGCAGGCCGATCCCGCCGGCCGTCAGCAGGAAACGCCGGGTCTGCTCCACCTGGAGCGTGCCGTCCTCATCATGGCAGTAGTGCCGGATGATGGACGGGATGATGCCCGCCGCGCCGTTGGTCGGCGCGGTGACGACCAGGCCGCCGGCTGCATTCTCCTCGTTGACTGCCAAGGCGTAGACGGTGAGCCAGTCGAACAGGGCTTCGCGCTCATTGGGTGGGGCGCTGGTCAGCTTGGTCCAGAGCTTCGAGGCCCGGCGCTGCACCTTCAGCGACCCGGGCAGGAGCCCGTCCGCGCGAAGGCCCCGGTCCACGCTGTCCATCATGACGGCGGCGATGCGGTCGAGCTTGGCGAGCGTGACAGCGCGCGGGCGCTTGGCGTCCTCGTTAGACAGGATGACGTCCGCAATGGACAAGTTCTCGGTCGCGCAGAACTGCAGCAGGGCCTCGGCGGAGCCGAACTGGTACGGTCCGATCGCGTCGCCCGTGCTGACGATGTCGTCTTCCACCGGCTTGGCCAGTTGGGCATGACTGGCGATGAACCCGCCGCCCGTGCTGTAGTAGGTGCGCGCATCGATACGCTCGGCGTCCTGTGTGGCGATCAGCTCCATCTCGTTGGGATGCAGGCGCGTGGGCGTGTCATAGTCGACCGTGACGATCACGCGCGTGCCGCCCAATCCATTCTCAGGGGGCAGGGTGCCCGTCGCCTCCAGTTCCGCCAGCGCGGCCTCCGCCCGCCCCATGTCGATCGTCTCGGGCCGGAAGCCCAGCAGCCCCAGCTTTGCGGCGCGAAACGTGCCGTGCCCTTCGCCCGTGAAGGCCAGAGATCCCCGGAAGACCATCTCGATCCGGTCGGGCGACAGCGCTTTCTTCTCCAGTCGGCGCCGATAGCGCGCCGCCACGCGCATCGGACCCACAGTGTGGGACGAAGACGGACCCACACCCACACGGAAAATGTCGAGGACGGAGAGCATCAGGGATCGTTATCCGCTCCGCCGCGCTTGGCAAGCCTCTCCGCTAGGGGCATGGCAGGGAAAAGGGAGGGTGGACGCCGATGAGCCGGAGCCTGAATCTGTGGATCGCGCTGGGTCTGGCTCTGGGCCTGGCCGTGGGACTGGGCGCGGCGGCCGGGGGACCGGATTGGCTGGGCGCGCTCGCGCGCGCTTCCGCGCCGTTCGGGACGCTCTTCATCAATGCCATCCGCATGGTCGTCATCCCGCTGGTCGTCACGCTGGTGTTCGCCAGCATCGCCGGGGCGCGTGCATCGGGGCCGGGCGGCGATTTGGGCCGCAAGGCGCGCGGCACGGCCACGGCCTATGTCGCCTTGCTCCTGCCCGCCATAACTATTGGCATGGCGGTCACGGCGTTGGGCCTGCGGCTCGCACCGACGACCTCGATACCTGAGATGGAGGGGCCGGTCGTGCCGGAACTGCCCGGCATGGTGGACTTCCTCGTCGGTCTCGTGCCGCCCAACCCGTTCGCGGCGGCCGCGTCCGGCGCGCTGCTGCCGCTGATCGTCTTCACCCTGCTATTCGGCCTCGCCGCCGGGACGCTGGCCCCGGAACGGCGCGACCGCATGGTGAGCGGGGCGCGCGACGTGTCCGACGCGCTCATCAAGCTGGTCCACTGGGTGCTGTGGCTCGCCCCGGTCGGCACTCAACCGATTCAAACGTGGAATTTCTGCCTATGCACACTCTGACGAGGCGTGGATCTCGACTGCACCCTTCCGAGGGCCGCGTTTTCGCATAATTACAAAGAACAAAC
>JBCCCX010000345.1:0-3199 GCA_039033275.1 Pseudomonadota bacterium
ACGCCTCGGATTTTGCCTTCTAGATGATGAGCTTGTTCGTTCTGCTGTGATGAGGAGAGAACCGAGGCGGGTGCTGGTCACTTGGAGCCCGTCCGGGAACTCAGGCGGGTCGGTTTGGCGGTCGCTTCGGTCTGCAAGTCCACGCAGAGCGTTCGCCTGCGGCGATGACCCCTATGGGGTCATCGAAGGTCTTGCCCGGCAGCCTATTCCGCCGGGGTCAGATTGATGGAGCCATGTAAGACCACCGGACGTTGCGAATCCCAATCTCCACCGTGTCGCCGTGCCCTCTCCAGCGCCTGAACGGCTCTACCGGTTCGCTCGACCCGCAACGACGGCCGCCTCCGTGTCAGAATTGAAAGTCGGTCTCGTCGAGTTGACCCCGCGCGATGCCAACCAACGTCAGCACGTTCTCATTGCCCAGATCGATCGTCACATTGCCTGATAAGTCTTCGCCCAACCGAGCCGCAATTCGATCAAAGCTAGTGAGACCGCTGGCAGCGAGGTTGAGGCGATCCATGCCGTCTTCGAAACCAAAAATGGTGTCGCTGCCATTGTCGGCCGTCGAACTGTAGACGTCCTGAGCGCTGTCGCCAGCGCCTAGGAATACTAGGTCATCGCCCGAGCCACCGAACACCGAGTCTGACCCCGATCCCGCAAAGATGGTGTCGTCCCCCGCAGCCGCGTAGATCGTATCGGCTCCGTTGCCTGCTTGGATCTCGTCATCGCCGCGGCCAGCGCCGATCTCATCGTCGCCTCCGCCGTCTCCGATGACGTCGCCGTCGCCATGGGTGAAGATCTTGTCGGCCTGCGTTCCGCCATAGACGGTATCCGCACCTTGCGCACCATAGAGCGTGTCGTCGCCACTTCCGCCGTACACGATATCTGCGCCGCTGCCACCACCCACGACGTCGGCGCCGTCGCCCCCGCCGACCACGTCTGCATCCGCGCCGCCGAAGGCCTCGTCGTCACCTTCGCCGGCAAAGAGCGTATCAGCGCCCTCATCACCGGTCATGACATCGTCTTCGGCACCGCCGAAGGCCACGTCATCGCCCGCTCCGGCGAAGATCATGTCGCGGCAAGCTTCTCCACTCAGCGTGTCGTTTCCCTCCAACCCCCTGAGCGTGTCGGAGTCCGCCGTTCCCACGAGAGCCTCGGAAGCGACCGTCCCTTCGAGGACCAGGCCAGGCAGGCAAGGCCCAGTCTGTCCCGTTCCGCCGCCTCCGGCCCCGCCAGTTCCCGTGCCTGTACCTCCACCCGCGCCGCCGGTGGTCGTGGACGTGAATGCGATAACGCCATCCGTCGCGCTCGCCGTGATGGCGAACGTACCGTCTAGACCAGCCGGAAGGGAGATCGTGATATCGTCGGCCGTATTGGCTGTGCCGGTCGTGTCGCCAGCGACGTCCACCACCAGGGCGCCCGTCACGCTGTCATAGGACACGATGCAGGCCGAACTGCCGCCTATGAGGAGGATGCGGTCGCTTTGGCCGAGGTCGGTGATGCTATCCCCGTCCAGTTCGTTCGCACTGCCGAAGAACGTATCGGCTCCATCCGCGCCTGACCCATCGCCCGTCAGTTGATCGACACCCAACCCGCCGGTCAGGCTGTCCGCACCCTCGCCTCCAATAAGCGTGTCGTCGCAGCTCAGCCCAATGAGCGCATCGTCGCTCTCGCCGCCGTTCGCGTTCAATCGATCGACGCTAAACTCGTTGCTGCCCTCGTTCAGCGCGAAGGTCTGGTTCGGGTTGACGCCCTCGCGGTCCACGACGGCGCCATCGGGCACTGGAACGCCGTTGATCGTCTGGGCTCCATTGATGACGAGCTGAAAGCCTTGCGTCGCGGACGTATTGCTTTCGATGAAGATCTGGGTGTTCGGCGGTAGCGTGATGTCGCGATCCAGGCCATCGGGACCGCGCAGGGTGATGTCGACCGGATCGTCGTTGGTATTGCGCAATCGGAGGATCGACTGACCGGTAGCGTCCTGACCGACTCCTGTGACCCGGATGCCGAGCGGTTGTCCCTGGAAACGCGTGCCTGCGTCGTTAGCTAGGAACGTCGTCGAGGCGAAGCCGTCGTTTGCGACGGACGGCGTGAGGGCATCGGTCCTGTCTATCTCGTCTGTGACGCTCCGGACCTCGGCCTCGAGCGTATCGGGACCGACCGTGCCTGTCAGGGTAACGTCGACACAACCATCGCCCGGATTGAAAGTTGCCATGGGGGGTATCCTTGAAAAGATAGGATAAATCTAAAGTTTTATCCTTTAGCCCCTCGCACCAAAGCTTGATCGCAAATGATCAAATAGTCAACATTGATCGAATTTATTTGTTGCATAAACATCTATGTTCTTAAAGCTATCCCGGTGCTGCGGCTGTCTCATTCGGGGTCACGAAAATTGCTGTGCCCTGGGAGGTACGCCGCTCGTTTAAGCAAGGAAAGAATAGCTAAATATTGATCTATCGATCTAATTGGCTGCTATCTTACTCGATGCGTCAGGAGGAAAGCTGGCCGTCTTTCGACGCGCTAAGAGCGCGTCCGAGTTGGGGGGCCAAAGCAAATCGCGTCCCCATGCCCGCGACGTATTCGTTTGTTTTTGGCTGTTCAAATCACTCGGCCCGAGGACCTGTTCGGGATTGGCAGAGGTTGTCTCGCCTTAAGCGCCACGCCAGGACCTGGCGGCTGGACGAGTCCATGATCGCAACGAGGTACAAGACGCCACGCCGCATCGGTAGATTGGTAACGTCCGCGCACCAGAAGCGGTCCGGCTCGGGGATGGTCGTGTTCCGCAAGAGGTACGGGTAGATCCGGTGCTCGGGGTGGGGATCGCTGGTTCGGGGCCGCTGGTAGAACGTCGAACGGCCAATCGACACGAGACAGCACTGCGCCGCGCTCGACAGGTGCCCATGGTCCGGCTCGATCATCGTCGGGTGCGCCCCGTGCCCCGGGGCCAACTCGGCCATCGTCAACTCGCCGCGGATCGCCCCGAGTGCGACCTTGGCCTTGAACTCAGCGCCAAAGCGCCTTCTCGCCTTCTTCATCCCCTCCATCCTCAGAGCGGGAAAAGCCTATCCACCTGTCTAGAATTTCGGCACCACCTCTGGTTCGAATGGGACCACGGGCCCGAACCCTCGCCCGCGCAAGACGGGGTCACTGCGGCGGCGCGGCCGCGTCTCTCGCGGAACGCCCACTTACCTGCAGCCTGACC
>JBCCCX010000346.1:0-3187 GCA_039033275.1 Pseudomonadota bacterium
GCGGCACAGCGCGGCTTCACGCTCGACCGCAAGGACCGGCACATCGCCACCGTGCTGGCCGGGATCAAGCGCAAGCACGCCCGGCCGCCGGTTCAGAAGGACGCGATCTTGGCCGACGACATCCTGTCCATGGTGGCCACCCTGCCCTTCGATCTCCGCGGCCTTCGGGACCGGGCGATCTTGTTGCTCGGCTACGCCGGCGGCCTGCGACGCTCCGAGATCGTCAGCTTGGATGTCGGAAAGGACGACACACCCGACAGCGGCGGCTGGATCGAGATCCTCAAAGGCGGCGCCCTCCTGACTCTCCGCGGCAAGACCGGCTGGCGCGAGGTCGAGGTTGGACGGGGGTCCAGCGCCCGGACCTGTCCCGTCCGCGCGCTGGACCAATGGCTGGCCTTCGCCAAGATCGACTTTGGCCCAGTTTTCGTGCGCACCTCCCGCGACGGCAAACGCGCGCTCGACGCCCGCCTCTCCGACAAGCACGTTGCCCGCCTGATCAAGCAAACGGTTCTGGCCGGTGGTCTCCGCGCCGACCTCCCCGAGGCCGAGCGGCTTGCGTTGTTCTCCGGCCATTCCCTCCGGGCCGGCCTCGCCTCCTCCCCCGAGGTCGACGAGCGCTATGTTCAGAAACATCTCGGCCACGCCTCCGCCGAAATGACCCGCCGATACCAACGCCGCCGCGACCGCTTCCGGGTCAATCTGACAAAGGCGGCCGGGCTGTAGGACCCTTCCAAAGTTGCACGTCCAGTTCCGCTCGATGATCCGTGCCCTATTCCAGAAGCCGGACGATCTCGTCCATAACGGTTTCGATGAATTCCCGGTCCACCTGTTTGCCTTCAAACCGGATTGCATGGCCTTTGTGATCGACGTCATGGCGGATCATCAAACCGTTGGCCAAGGGCACCCAGCCGGGATTCCAAGTCGGGGTCAGCGGCTTCGGGGTCGATGCCCGGCGTTCACTCGGTGACGGCGCTTTGGCGAGCACCTGCTCCAGAAGTGCCCATTCCGTCTCTGGCTCCGTCCCCTGGCCTGTTCCGAGCGCTTGGCGCAAAGCGCCGCCCAGACCGGCCTTCAGGCCTGCCGCGATCTTTAGGCATTGCCGTTCCGACAGCATCTGCGGGAACGTCAGCAGGTCACCGAGCTCTTCATGAACCCGCGCAAAGGAGCGGACTTTGGAGCGCTTGGCTTTTGACGCGGTCGAGAACAGGGCGTTGACTGCCGTTTCCACGTCCGGAAAGACCCCGTCCTGCACCGCCATGGAGGCGGCGCGGCCGCGTTCATAGCTGGTCAGGTTCACGCGGACTTCGTTCTCTTCGACCATGGCTTCGAGATTTGCCGCATCGCTTTTTTGCGGGCGCACGAAAGCTCTGACCGTTCCGCCCTCGCCCGCCACATCACGCATGGCCGTCAGTCGTCGAAGACCGCTGATCAGATCGTAACCCTCCCCGTCGTCGTTTGGGTTTCGCAGCGAAACCTCGATCGGCATCCGAAGGCCGTTGGCCCGAATGGACGCGCGCAGCTCCTCCATGGCGTCCGGCTCCAGGCTCATGCGATCACGTGTCATGGCGTCAGCGCGGATCTCGGGGATGGGGATATCCCGAACCTCCCAGCCTTGGGCCCGGGCGCGCCGCAAGGCTTCGGCATCCGTCCTCTCTTTGGCTCGCGCGGCTTGCTCGGCCGGGGGCAGGGGTGACGCCAAGGCCGCGGCTTCGCCTGCGACCTGAGCGATTGGCGCCAACGCCGAAGGTTTCGCTGCGAAACCCTCGGCATCCAGCTTCGCCAGTGCCTCGTCGCTGGGCGCCTCAATGCGCTTCCGTCTCGCCATCACGCCGCTCCTTTGCCCATCATGTCTTCCCGCCACCAGCACCCGATCAAGAGTTCCTTGAAATCCGCGTAGGTCCGGTCGAACGCCTCGCGCCCGCGCAGGTAGGTTTCTCGGTTGAAGTCCCGGGGATCGGCTTCGTAGATGCCGTTCACTTGCTCACCCGCCTGGCCGATCAACGCAGTGAATTCTTGTCGATGGGGCGCCATCAGGTCGCCAAAATAGGCTTGGATCACGTTGGCCAGATCGGCCTGCTGGCCGGCGTCATAGCGGGTCAGGATCGTGCGAACGGCGTCCCATTCGAAGCGCTGCTCGGGCAATCCGGCGGCGCGGCGAGCGGCGTTGTCGCCTTCTTCGATGGAGGCGAAGGTCGAGTGCAGCATGTCGAAAAAGCGCCCGGTGGAATCGAACTCCAGAAAGCTGGCGCCTAGCGGGATCAGCAGAATATCAGCGGCGCTGAGGGCGTTGATCGTGAGATAGCCCAGGGCAGGGGGCGTATCGAGGAGGACGATGTCATAGGCATCCAAAAGGCCTTCATCGGACAACATGTTCGGCAGCGCATCCCAGAGCGGCCAGTCGCGGGCCGTCATGCGCCAGACGGGGATCTGGAATTCGGCCCAGTAGAGGTTCAACTGCGCGCCGATCAGGTCGATATTCGGCCAATGGGTCTTTTGGATCACATCGGGCGCGGCCACGTCCAGCGCGGTCGTCAGCGTTTCATCCAAAGGGATCGGAGCGGCACCCTGGGCCTCGCGAACGGGGTTTCGCTGCGAAACGTGGCGGGCGTAGTCCCGCGCCAGAAGCGGGAAGATCGTGGACCACTCGTCCGGAACTGTGCCACCAAGAAGGGAGGTCATGCTGCCTTGGCTGTCCAAGTCGATGACCAGGACGCGATAGCCGTCAAGCGCGGCGGCCATGGCCAAATGTGCTGCGGTGGAGGTCTTGCCGACGCCCCCCTTGAAATTGGCAACGGCAACGACCTTGGCGCTGACTCCGGGCGGGCGGTAGGGCTTATACTCCTTCGTCTTCGAGCCTTCCACATCGAAATGGTTTCGCAGCGAAACCACTTCCTCCAAGGTGAACCAGCGCGTGCCGCCAGAGCCTTCGCCCTGGGGAAGGTTAAGATTCTGTTTCAAGACCCGCCGGAAATGGGCAGGGGCTACGGGGATCAGGTAGCGGCAAATCTCCCAGGTTGAAAATGTCCTAAGACGCTTCTTGCCATCCGGCGCATAGCCGCGTTGCGCCAGGTCTTCCCGCCCATGGGCGGCACGGGCGGCGGCGCGGGCAAACCGCGTCGTGTCGATCGGCGCGCCAAGTCGGTTGGCAGACCGGGACGGGTCCAGGTTAAAGTAAGGGGGTGGAGGA